>DAFD01000037.1 GCA_002497895.1 Euryarchaeota archaeon UBA175 | reverse complement strand
AGTGAGGTCGATGGTGGCGCCAGAATCGGAACCGAAGCAACACTCTGCCACCGCTGCAGCCAACCCACCATCGCTACAATCGTGAGCGCTTGCAACCAACCCCTCACTCATCGCAGCGGTTAGAGCACGATACATCGCGAGGTTGCGTTCAGCATCAATCTCAGGGACTTGTCCACCGATGCCCGATTGGCCATTGGATTCATCTCTCAAAAGGTAAGCGAGTTCGCTCGCACCCAATTCTTGGTGTGTCTCTCCACACAAATAGACACGGTCTCCGATCGACTTGAAATCGCTCGAAACCGCCTTGCGAACATCCGAGTGATTTCCAATCAAACTGAAGAGAATTGTTGGAGGGATGCTGATCTTCTCGCCGTGCAGAGTGGCATCATTCTTCATCGAATCTTTTCCACTGATGCACGGCAGATTGTAGGCTCGACATACGTCATCAAGAGCGCGATTTGCTCTTACCAATTGGGCGAGCTTGTAGCGCCCGTCTGGAGTTTTGACCGACTCGACAGGGTCGGGCCAGCAGAAATTATCCAAACCGGCGATTAGGTCGAGGTCAACACCGACGCAGACCGCATTGCGCAGCGCCTCATCGATGCTAGCAGCGGTCATCGCGTAAGCATCGATGTCAGAATAACGTGGAACAATACCATTCGAAATCACGGCCCCCTGAATCTGGCCCTGAATAGGGGCGATTACAGCGGCATCGCCGGGGGCGTCGTGATTCACCCCACAAAACGGTTTGATCACCGACTGAGCAATGACCTCGTGGTCGTAGGAACGAACCCACCATTCCTTGCTAGCGACATTCGGTCTCGCCATCAAACGTCGAAGAATGTCGCCTCGCCCTTCCGCGTTGACATCAGGGAATACGATTGGGTCGTGCTCGGGCGGCGCCCACTCGGATTCGAGTTGTAATTGGGGGCATCCATCGTGCAGGAATGAGATAGGGATGTGAGCTACCACTTTCGAATCCATCCGGACTACAAAGGCACCGGAATTGGTGAAAGTACCGACCGCCGTGGCTTCCACCTCATGCAAATCTGCTAGTGCCTCAAATGCCGCGCAGTCGGCTGGACTAACACCAACTGTCATCCTCTCTTGCGACTCCGAAACAAGAATTTCCCAAGGACTCAGGCCGGCCTGCTTCAACGGAACCACGGCGAGGTCTAAATCAGCCCCACCAGTCAGTTCAGCCATCTCGCCGACTGAACTCGAGAGCCCGCCAGCACCATTGTCGGTGATGACTTGAATCAGCCCTACATCACGAGCCTCGAGAATCATATCAATCATTTTTTTCTGGGTGATTGGATCGCCTATCTGCACTGCAGAGCTCGGACTTTCCTCGGTTAATTCCAGACTCGAAAAGGTTGCACCGTGGATCCCATCGGAACCAACTCGACCGCCGACCATGTATACCACATCTCCTGGGGTCGGAGTCTTGTCGTGGGATTCCCTTCCATCAGGCAAGCGCCTTGGCATTATGCCGACTGTCCCACAGTAAACTAGTGGCTTGCCCAGATATCGATCATCAAAGATGATCGCGCCATTCACGGTTGGAATACCAGACTCATTTCCTCCTGCGCGCACCCCTGCATGAACGCCTCTGAATACCCGAGAAGGATGGAATAATCCCTCAGGTATGTTCCCTGAATAGTCGGGCGGGCCAAAACAGAAAACGTCAGTATTGGCAATCGGCCTTGCCCCAAGGCCCGTCCCGAGAATGTCGCGATTGACGCCGACAATTCCAGTCATTGCCCCGCCGAAGGGGTCCAGAGCGCTGGGTGAGTTGTGGGTTTCAGCCTTCATACAAAGGCTCCAATCCTCATTCCAGGCGATTACTCCTGAATTGTCATGGAAGATAGAAAGGAGCCAATCAACCTCCGATTGAATGTCTAAAGTTGGCTTCATTATGTGCGTCTTGAATAGAGAATCAATCGTCGAATCCTCGCCTGTCTCAGTATCGACGTGGTGGATTTTAGCAGCGAAAATCTTGTGTGAACAATGCTCAGACCACGTCTGCGCAAGACACTCCAATTCTGCGTCTGTAGGCGCTTCGGCAGGCAAACCCAATGCTTTCCTCGCCTCGCGGACCTCCTCATCTCGGTAGTGTGCTTGAATCGCCTTCATCTCATTGAGATTGAGTGCGAGCAGCCCTGTTTCTGATATCTCGATGAGGCGCTCGTCTGGGACTTCCAGATCCACTACTGCAGGCTCGGCCTGTTCGAGGGCTGGTTGGTCAGGGAAGTCTAATGCAGGCCACTCAGCCGCCTCGCAGTCGTCTCTTTTTGCAATCGCTGCACGCTCTATCATAGGATTGTGCAACTTGCTCGCAAGCCAGCCAGAATCTACCTCCTCAGGCACACCCCAGAAGGCGTAAGTTCGACTTGTGGCCACAGCTGCGGCTCCTGCTACGTGGGGGTAAATTGTCAGTAAACCATCCAAGCCCGCCTGACCAGCATTGTCTGTGACGCCTGGCTTGAATCCGGCTTGGATGACGGTGTGAGGAGCATCAGGGAATACGCTGGAATCATCGAGCAGGTGCCCGCTAACACTGCCCTGCTCGATCACTGGATCGGCAAAGAGGTCGTAAACAGCCCGCTCTGCCTCTTCCGCCGTGAGATCAGCCTTGACCTGATACCCGAGTATCACTCTAACCGCGTCAACCTCTACTCCGTAATTCGAGGCGAGCATTCCCTTGACTGAATCACCTCGAGCATCGGGGAGTCCGGCGAGGTCACGTGTTGTGACTTCGTAAGAGAAGACCGGGGTTTCTGCGCCCATGATTCAACCTCGGTGAGGCAGTGCCGTAGCATACCGTCAATGAACAAACCGGTGCAGGCCTATGGCCTGAAGGCGCGAAAGGGGGGGAAAGAGTTGAGGGGTGCGGGAATCTGAAAGGCCTTGTAATGGAACGCCGCCCTACTGTATTTCTCATTGCTATCTTGGCATTTGTATTACTCATCCCAAGTCCTGTTCAAGGATTGTGTATAAACGCTGAAGCATGTGGAATTATTTTGGGGGTTTGGGCCTCGATGCTAACGGTACCAATCTGTTTGGTACTTTTCGCTTTCGCGATTTGGCCGAAAACCAGACCGTGGCTCGAATTCTTAGCAGTGTTACCTGGATTTATGGCAATAGTTACGGGATATCTAATGGTTTTTCGAGTTGCTAGGTTTGATTTGATTTGGGTTCCTCTTATTCATGCTGCTCTAATGATTGCTATGATTGGTGTTGGGCGATTGAAGGGAAAGACTTGAGATGGTCGCGCCGACGGAATAACCTGATGCAAGCCGAAGACGCATGGGGTGAGCGCTGGACTTCCTGTGCTAATCCTCTGTCACATCGATACATGGAGACGGCGGCTCGCAAGGGTTCCTTGGTGTGTCTCGCCGCCGA
>DAFD01000029.1 GCA_002497895.1 Euryarchaeota archaeon UBA175 | reverse complement strand
CAGCTGCACTAACCCCCCGAGCATTCATCTTTCTACTTGCCCACACCATATTTTTGTGGGCCTCTGTCCAATAGGCATTTCGATTCTATCACCAAACACATTCGAAAGAGAGTTGTGCACGGCCAAAGCGGAGGGGTAATACCCGGTCCCATATCGAACCCGGAAGTCAAGTCCTCCTGCGTCGTATTCTGTACTGTGGTGCGAGAGCCCACGGGAACTTGCGTCGCTGTGCCACTCTCTTTCACCCTCCCCGCATCAAACTTCATTCACTATTGGCGAAGCCATACCTATTGAGAGACGCAGGTGATTGAATGGGAATATCGACTGGAGACATACTCGGACATGCCCAAGTTGGCGTCTATCTGAGCGTCGTGGGCGATGTTCTATTCTATCCAACCTCGCTTGATAAGCCGGCAGTTGACGAGTTGGCTTCTGCCTTTGAAAAAATGGAGATGTATCCTTGTCTTATTGGAGGTTCAGCTCTGCTCGGATCACTGGTTCGAGGGAATTCCAAAGGGCTCGCAGTCGCTGACATCGCGACTGAATCTGATCTTGATGAATTGAGCAGTTTCGGTGACCTCGTCGTGCTTGAAAGTGGTGTCAATGCCGCCGGTAATCTCCTGAGTTGCAATGAGCATGGTGCTATTGTCAGCCCAGTCATCCCAGGTCCTGGAGCTGAGATGATTGGTGAAGTGCTCAAGGTTGACGCTGTCCGCTCGAAAATTGCTGGCCAGGAGACTGTGGGTTCTCTGACTGTCGCCAACAATCACGGCATCCTCGCCCATCCTGATATCTCAGCCGAGGAGGCTGAGAAGGTCGCGGCTGTGATGCAAGTTCCTGTGATGGTCGGTACTGTCTGCTTCGGTTCACCTTACGTCGGTGCTGGATGTGTCGCAAGCGATTCACACGCACTCGTCGGTTCAGGTTCTACAGGTCCTGAGTTGAACCGCATTGAAGATGCGCTAGGACTCATTTGATTCTTGGTCATACGAATAGGCTTGCATCGAATGGAGCATCCTTGTCGATGCGCTCGGTGACTTCTGGCATTGGATACTTCAGCCCAGTTGCCGTGTTGAATAGGATTACGCGGTCATCTTTGGATACGAGGCCTTGCTCAAGTGCCTGCTCCCAGGCTACGAAAGTGGCAGCACCTTCGGGGCAGAGGAGTAAGCCGTCCTCGCGACCGATACGATCGCGAGCCTCCATCAATTCTTCATCAGAAACAGCAATGGCAAAGCCCTGAGATTCCCGAACAGCGCGTAAAATCAGGAAATCACCAATGGCTGCAGGAACTCGAATCCCGCTCGCCTCAGTTTCAGCACCCTCCCAATAATCGGCGTGCTCAACTCCTTCCTGCCAAGCCTTGACCATCGGTGCGCACCCTGTAGATTGTACTGCAACCATTCGTGGTAAAGCGCAATCAATCCAGCCAAGTTCGAGCAACTCATGGAAAGCCTTCCACATTCCTATCAATCCAGTTCCACCACCGGTCGGATAGAAAATAACGTCAGGCAATTCCCAACCGAGTTGCTCGGCCAATTCAAGTCCCATCGTTTTCTTCCCCTCGATACGATATGGCTCCTTGAGAGTCGATACGGCGAACCAACCGAGCTCATCTTTACCATCACCAATGATCTTCCCGCAATCACCTATCAAGCCGTTCACAAGATAGGTGTCACCACCTTGTGCCAGAGTCTCAGAGGTGTTGATTTCCGGCGTATTATCTGGGCATAGTACGGTGGTTCGCATACCTGCACGAGCAGCGTATGCTGCTAGCGCTGAACCAGCATTTCCATTCGTTGGAATCGCTAAGTGATCTAAGCCAAATTCTTTCGCCATCGAAACAGCAAGACACAATCCCCGCGCTTTGAAAGAAGCAGTTGGCAAGCGCGATTCATCCTTGACGAGCACCTTCCCCGCAGAAATCCCAAGGTGCTCAACACTCCGTTCCAAGGAAACTATCGGAGTGACAACCTCACCCAATGAAATTCGATTCGCCGCATTACTCACCGGCAATAGCGGCGAATAACGCCAAAATCCAGCTTCATTAGACTCTGCGATCGAATCCCGACTTACCTCATTCCGCATCCGAGAGAGATCGTATCTGACCAGTAGTGGTTTACCCGCCGATGAGAGGGTGTGGACCTTGCCTTTTTGGAACACTTCGCCGGTGTAAGCACATTCGAGATGGGTCACGTAATCACTGGACATCGAGGCCCCTCTGAGGAGCAGACTCATGAACATGCCGAGCGAATCAAACTCAGATTGCAGTGGGTGCAACGTGGTCATCCTTTTTGTCATCCTTCGAACGAACACGATTCCATACATTCGTCATCAGTTCGTCGTGATGCTCTGTGCAGTAGTGAAATCGCCGATATGCCTCACGAAATGAATAGGCTTTCTTTCCAGTTGCGACGAGAAATCCTTCTGGTGAAAGACGGCTGATTTTCTCTCCTTCGACTTCACATTCTGGGTAGTCGCAGGTCGCCATCATCTCACCTCAGGAATCAATCAGTTTTGTCTTCTTCGGGTGTTATGACTACAAGAGGCGAATTCGCCTCGACACTATCGCCGGGTTTGCAATTGACAGCAGCGACCATTCCAGAGAGTGGCGCGTGAATTTCATTTTGCATTTTCATCGCTTCAAGAATCATCACAACATCACCTTCAGAGACTTGCTGCCCCTCGCTGATTGCGATTGAAACAATCTTACCTGGAATCGTTGATGAAATCGTTCCAGATTTTTTTCCTCGTCCTCCTCGCTTGCGTTTTTTGGCACCTTGCTCGGTAGCGCCCCCACCTTCGATTTCTATCTGAAATTGTTTACCTTGGACGGTGACGTTCCAGACACCGTCTTCCTTCTCGAGTTCGACCTCGAACTCTTCCCCGTCGACTTTCACCTTCCGCTTTGGCATGATATCACCTCGGTGTGCTCCTACGCGTGCGTGCGCGGAACAGGTTTCTGCGGCCAATCAGCGAACGTCGATGGTCGCGTGACCAAGCCTCTCCTCCTTCTCTACCCTCAGCCGGAGTCAAGGCTTGCCCTTCCAACTCTTCTAGCAAAACTGCAAGAATTGCCGCTGCGCGGAGTTTGTCCTTCTTTCGAGCCATCCGGTCAAACCTCATAGTGGGATATTGCCGTGTTTACGCGCTGGGCGAATTTCCTCCTTCTCGAGGAGGGCACCTAGTGCCTTGATCAGCCTCGCTCTGGTTTCACGGGGTTGAATCACATCATCGAGATAGCCCAGAGAGGCTGCTCGATATGGATTCGCGAAGGTTTCTTGGTAATCGTCAATCAGTCGCTTACGCTCCCCATCGGGGTCGCCTGAGGCACCAATTCTCCTGCGATGGATGATTTGAACGGCACCTTCTGCACCCATTACTGCCAGTTGGGCGGTTGGCCAGGCGATGTTGTAGTCGCCACGAATGTGTTTACTACTCATCACGTCGTATGCCCCACCGTACGCTTTTCGAGTAATCACAGTGAGTTTGGGTACGGTGGCTTCGGCGTAAGCGTAGAGCAGTTTTGCTCCGTGACGGATGATTCCTCCCCATTCCTGACTTGCTCCTGGGAGAAAGCCGGGAACATCGACGAAAGTCAGTAGTGGTATGTTGAAAGCGTCGCAGAAGCGGACGAATCGGGCTGCCTTCACAGATGCATCAATGTCGAGGCAGCCTGCCAGAACCTTTGGTTGGTTGGCGACGATACCGATTGTATGACCACCAAGGCGTCCGAAGCCGACCACGATGTTTCCAGCGAAGTCGGCTTGGACCTCAAGGAAGGCGCCATCATCGAGTGTTGCTTCTATTGCATCGACGATGTCGTAAGGAGTTGTGGAATCATTCGGAATCAGGTCATCAAGAGTCTCGCAATCTCGGTCATGTGGGTCTGTGGTTGGTTTTGTAGGGGGCTTCTCAAGATTGTTTAGTGGTAGCATATCGACGAGATCTCGAACCAATTCGAGAGCATCGTCGTCATCCTCTGCGGTGAAATGAGTCACACCTGATCGAGTTGCGTGGGTTGTTGCCCCACCGAGGTCTTCGAAAGTGACTTCTTCATTAGTCACCGTCTTGATGACTTCAGGCCCGGTGATGAACATATGAGCGGTCTGATCAACCATCACAACAAAGTCGGTTATCGCTGGTGAATAGACCGCTCCACCGGCGCAAGGCCCCATTATCACTGAAATTTGTGGAATGACTCCGCTTGCACGTACATTGCGAAAGAAGATTTCAGCATAAGATCCCAGACTAGCTACTCCTTCTTGGATTCGGGCTCCGCCACTATCGTTGAGACCGATTACCGGTGCTCCGGTCTTCAGCGCCATATCGAGAATCTTGCAGATCTTCAGACCATGCATTTCGCCCAACGAACCGCCGTAAACGGTGAAATCTTGGGCGAAGCAGTAAACGGTGCGGCCACCGATAGTTCCGTGGCCACAAACCACACCATCACCGGGAATCACATTGCGGTCCATGTCGAAATCTCTACATCGATGTTCGACAAGACCATCCACCTCAACAAAGGAATCCTCATCGAGTAATTGTTCGATTCTTTCGCGCGCGGTCATCTTTCCGCGCGCGTGCTGAGCAGCGATCCTCTTCTGGCCGCCGCCAGCCTCAGACTGCGCCTTGCGGCGACGCAAGTCATCGATGCGCTCCTTCACACCAGACATGGTATGCTGTGCAACGCGGCAAAGCCGCCCATGAGCATTCCTCATCAGACACCACTGCGCCGAATGCTGCAATCGGTTGCTTGAAGGCCATCAGAGCAGTGCGTCAATCGACCGTAGCATGCGGATAGTAGTCGCCAAACCCGGACTTGACGGGCATGACAGGGGTGCCAAAGTCATCGCCAGAGCTCTCAGAGACGGGGGTCACGAGGTGATCTACACAGGATTGCGCCGTACTCCAGCGGAGATTGTGCGTATAGTCATGGATGAGGATGCGGCGGCGGTTGGGCTGTCGTCGCTTTCTGGTGCCCATGCGGTTCTGATTCCTCGCGTATGTGAGGGCTTACGAGATGCAGACATGGGTGACGTTGTAGTCTTCGCAGGTGGAATTATTCCCGAACAAGATAGGTCCTCGTTGTACGAAGACGGGGTCAGAGCGGTGTTCGGACCAGGGACAACAACATCGGAGATTCTCGATTTTTTGGTAACTCTCGAACAGCGAGCCGAAGCAGGCGAGCCTAGAGGAGTTGGTGAAGAGGCAGGGTGGCATTGGTGAGCGATGCCGCAGAACTCCTCGAAAAGGCTCGTTCGGGCGACAGACGTTCACTCTCAAGACTACTCAGTCATATCGAGGAAGGTGGCCAATCTCCTGTCGAAGGTGGCTCTGGCACATCACTCGGGATTACTGGGCCACCCGGTGTCGGTAAGTCCTCACTAATCGGACGGATGATCGATGTTTGGACTGGGAGAGGCGAATCGATTGCTGTGCTTGCAGTTGATCCTTCTTCTCCTCGAAGTGGCGGAGCTCTCCTTGGAGACCGAATGAGGATGAGTAATGCCGATTCATCAGACCTCGTCTATGTCCGTTCATTGGCAACTCGTAATCACCCGGGAGGTCTGATGGATTGTTTGACACCAATGGTCGATGTTCTCGCAGCTTGTGGCTGGCAAAACATCGTCATCGAAACAGTAGGCGCGGGTCAAGCGGAGATTCGAGTAGTTGCCTTTGCTGACAGAATTCTACTAGTCGACGGCCCCGACCGCGGCGACATTATCCAAGCGGAGAAGGCTGGAATCATGGAACTCGCCGACCTCATCGCCATCAATAAGTCCGATCTTCCAGACGCCGAACGGGCTGCAAATGCGGTTAGATCAGCTCTCTCTGTTGGAGCCGATGAGAACACGCCGGAGGTATTGCTAGTTTCAGCTCATTCTGGAGATGGCATAGAGGAGATAATCGAGGCTCTCTCACAAACCACGACTACCGAAGGAAGAGAGAGATTACGCGTGCGAGAGCGCCTAATTTCAGCCTGGGACTCAACCCTCCTCACCTCACCAAATATCGAATCCACTCTTGCTGCGCTTGAGACCGGAAGCATGACGCTGTCTCAAGCGGTCGAACAAATCAGGAAAGGGGTCTGAGCCTATGAGTGTCATACCAGTTGACATAGATCATGCAGAACATTCGGTCGGCGGCGCCAGTGGCCACTGGTTCCGACGATTCACACACGTCGGAATGTGCGTCATCCCCTTCGCTTACCACCTCTGGGGAGAGCCCATCGCCGGAATTGTATCGATGACCCCGAGCGATTTCGTGATAGCTGTTGCAGGATTTTTCATCATAATCGAAATCATTCGCATCAAGTTAGGAATCATCATCGTCGGCCAGCGCGAATACGAAGCAAAGCAGGTTAGCGCACTGGCCTGGGGTGCAGTAGCAGTATGTCTGACTCTGATTCTTGCACCCCAAGAGGGCGAGGGTCTCGAGGCGGGGAAGTACACGATACCCATCATCTGTGGTCTAACATTCGTCGATCCAATCATGGGCGAGGTCAAGAGAGCCAAGATGGGCATGCGAGCAGCAGTCCTCGTTGGTATGGCAGTCTCCTACACGATTTGGATGGGCAGTGTGGCACTCTTCTCAACACCATTCCTAGCCGCAGTCCTTCTCGCTCCGCTAACCGTCGCTGGCGAGGTTCCTCGGGTGAGTTGGATTGATGATAATGCCACTATGATTCTCTTCCCATTGATTGCTCTACTATTGCTGCATCCACTTCTGTGAGAAAGTAAAGCTAGCCTCTCGCACATGTGCCAGGCAGTCACATTTACAACCCGATTTCGTCTCGACGGTTTGATACAGATGACTGAGTCAGAGGAAACCGGCGGCATCATCGCCTCTCCAATCTCCCAGAATTTCTACATCTTCATCTGGACTCTGGCTTCCGTGGCCTCCTTTGCGATCTTCGTCGTATATTGGTGATACCACCTAATATCACTGCAATCAATTGGTGATGCGTCCAGCATTGTCGAATTCGTGACCTTCGTGAAGAAGCAGACGAATCTTTGTCGCCGGGCCACCTTCTCCACTGTAATTTCCGATGACTCGGTCGCTTCGAACGACGCGATGGCACGGCACGAGGAGGGGCCAGGGGTTCATCGCCATGACCGACCCAACAGCCCGACTCGCTCCGGGATATCCAGCACCTACGGCTAACTCTGCATAGGACACAGTTTGGCCGAATCCTGCCTCGCGAACAAGACAGCGTAGCACCTGTGTTTGGAAGGAGGTTAGACTGTTTTCATCGAGCTGAGGAAATGGTGCATTTGACCCTGCGAAGTATTCTAGAGTCCAATTCTTCGCCACATCGAGGTGCTCATTCGAGCTATCACTACTCCGCACCTCGCCCCATCCGATTTTAGACAATCCAGCATTGGTAGCTTCGAAGTGAATCGGGCCGATTGGTGTATCCACCCAATCTCGGACCATATTTCTAATCTGGAATTCAGAGCCCTTGACCTTATCGCCCATTCTCAGAAAGTTCAGCTTAGGATTCGTCGCTGACTGACGAATTTTCGTCAGTCTCAGCGGATTCATTCCCACCCTGAATCGCTTCCATGCCGACAATTTCGTAATTCGAAGGGAAAAGAGCAACAGCAACTCCACCCACAATCGCAGCAACCCCGAGGTAGAATTGCTGTTGGACCATTATCAATTCAAGCCCAATCGCTACAAGAAGAAGTCCACCAAGATTGGATATCCACACCAAATTCTTGAAGGTTCCAAGAGAAACTCCTGTTGAATTTTCAGTTCGCTTAGGCCCGAATTCCGCGCCAAATCTAACAGGATCATCTTTCTCCATTTTATCACCTATCAATCATTAATATCGCGTCTGTTGGACAAGCAAGGACGCAGAGTTTGCAACCTGTGCAGGGGTCGCGCAGCACGCGTGCTTTGCGATTGACGTCGACGTTCATGATGGGACTTGCTAAAGGTGTGTCAAAGAGTTCGATCGCATCGTCATCACAGACTATCATACAATGGTCACAACCAATGCATAACTCCTCCTTCACCCACGCTACTGCATCCTCTCCACCCTTCAGTTTAGCTCTCTCTTCTGCACGCATTGCATTCATCATCATACGAATGCGACGTTGTTCGCTCGCTCGGCGAGCAGCGAGGTCGGGAATCTCAGTCATCCGAATCGATGCTGCCGGCTCTGACTTCTCAAGGCTGCGGTCGCCGCCAGTCAGATTTTCTGACTCCCCAATCAAGGGTTCTAGACTCTCACTGGCGCTTTGCGTCGATTTGCCGTGCTAGGAAGGAGACGACGTCAAGGATCTCGAAGTCGTGTCTTGGGTCACCTTCGAACTTGAGGCACTCGAAGTGACTGACACACTTCGGGCAACTCGTGAGCATAATCTCAGCACCTGTTGCCTTGACTTCGTCGAATCGCTCTAGGCGCAGCGCCCTACTATTCTCGTTGCAGGACATCATGCTAGATACACCGCAGCAAAGGGCATCCTCGCCGGTGTGCTCCATCTCGACCAGATCTACACCGTCGATCGCACGAACGAGGTCGCGCGGCTCTTCGTAGATGTTCATCTGACGTCCAAGTCGACAGGGGTCGTGGTAGGTGACGGTGACATCTTCAGGGGTAGCCAGATCCATGTCGAAGCCATTCTCGATGAGATATTCGGTCGTGTGCATGACCTTCATGTCCTCAAGTTCGTAATCCATTGCAAAGGTGCGGAAGCACTCAGCACAAGATGTGACTAAGGTGTCGATTCCACTGTCTCCCAGCTTCTTCTGATTGTAGGCCTTGAGTTTCTCGAAGACTTCTGTCATTCCTTGCCACTTCTGATCGTGTCCACAGCACTTTAGGAAGTCTCGACCGAGGTAAGTGACATCCTTCCCCATTTCATCAAAGATGGTGAATGCGGCAGTCGTTGTTTCTCCGAGGTTCATTTCTCCTTCATTGACATGGCTGAAAATCATCTCTTGGTCAATGTAATCGACGCAGCCGGGGTAGTAGCCAACGCTCGAATCGATTGGATACTCATCAATT
>DAFD01000065.1 GCA_002497895.1 Euryarchaeota archaeon UBA175 | reverse complement strand
CGGAGAGGTCATCTGTTGGATGGGCGACCGTCACGAGAATGGAGGTTGGGAACCACACCTGCACTTCCAACTCTCGTACGAAGAACCCGAGACTCACGATATGCCAGGAGTCGTCGCGCCGGCTGACCGTGAGAAATCTCTAGCAATTTATCCGGACCCGCGTTTGGTCCTTGGACCAATCTACTGAATAGTCGCGAGGTGCGCCTTCAGCCCCTCAATCGAAGCCATCTCTGATGGATCGACACCATTCGTGACAGCCAGTGCGATACTCACCCAATCGGTGATGTGCGCAGCGATGAGGAGGCTCTCAAGGAGACTCTCACCCTCACAATCAAGCAGCCATGAATCTCCCGCATCGACATTTTCCATCATCCATCCAAGCCGAGCGCTCACGCGAGGGTGCGTAGCAGGACTCGTCAGATAGAGCAAGGCCTGTGACTCAGCATCACGACCCCAAGCAACAATCTCATTGTGATTCATCTCAGGTAAGGTAACCGGACGTGCGAAGCGGTCAGAATTCTCGTTGAGTTGATTCGCGAAGCGAACTCCTGCAGGAGCCATTTCTCCAGCGGCGACGATTCCTATTGATCGATCCACCATCCCAGCCGCCATCGCCGCAACCCGCCCGTCTCCTCCGATGAGGTCTGCAGACTCAGAAGCCGTGCGTAGTCGGGTAATCATGCCCGCTAATTCTTCTTCATCAGGCCGCGGAAGAATCCCTAGCGCCCAGCAAGCGGCGAGTTGAGTTCCAAGAAGATGACCAAAGGCGGAACGTGGCATTTGTCCACCTGGAACGCTTAGGCAAAGAGCATCGTCACTAGTGGAGAGTACTTGCTCAAGCTCACCGCCTGAGCAGATTCCTACAACCACGCCACCGCCCTCAAGGGCGGTGCGAACACCATCCAGTGTTTCCTCGGTATTCCCCGAATAAGAAGTAGCCACAACCAGCCAATCAGGACCCCACCAAGAGGGGAGACCATAGTCTCTCCAAACGACGAATGGTAGTCCTCCAGAGGAGTCGGTGAGGGCTGACAAAAACATCCCTCCAGCACCGGAACCACCCATACCAAGACACAGAACACCGCTCCAATCCATATCCGCGTCGACTTCGACAGCAGCACCGAGTGCCGCCTCAAGGTCGTCGACGAATCGGCGAGTATAACCGGCCATGTCACCCTTATCGTGAGTAGCGAGCAGTGTATCGAAATCCGGCTTAGACATGGTCAGTCAACCCCTGTGTGTCCCGGCATAGCCAACCACGAGTCATCTATGAAAGCGATGCGCAGATTCTGATTCGAACCATCATCATCGTAGGGGAGAGCAACCGTTACCACGCGGAAATCAGTCGGATCCATGACCTCCGCTCCAGAGCTGTCACGATTGAGAATATCGACTACTTTTTGATCGTCGAATCGGCATACAACCGATGCCTTCTCCATGTCTCGCCAAGTTACTCCCGTTCGCTCATTTCTATCGAGTCGACGAAGCATCGGTCCATCCTTTTGCCAAGCAGAAATTAGCCAATTATCGCGCTTCCAGCGGACGATGTCTCCAAGTGAATATGCTGGCTTTCGGTAGCTTAGAGTTAGCCGAGTGACTTCGCTTCCTTCTCTCATCCCCACCAATGTCGAAGTTTCCTTGGTCGTTCCTCCAAACTTTCGGATCAAACGTCGGGCCCAAGTTCTTGCGAGTGCTTTTGACCCAAACTGGAGGTCCCAGCCTCCTGTGACGGGTCCTTCTTTGGTGACGAAGAACATAGGGTCGGATTCAAGTTCAGCGAGAAGTTCATCCAGAGTCCCTCTGAGATCCTTGAGTTCCTCTTCTGAGAGGCGTCGACCTGCGCTGCGAAGTTGCATTGTGGCTTCGAAGTAAGCTCCTGCCTTTCGAGTGCAGGTCGGGCACACCGCGTTGCTGGTCTGCAACAGAACTTCGTACTGATCTCCGAAATCATAACCCTCGAGTTTACCCTCAACTGTCACATGGAGGCGAGCAGTGCGCTCGTCGATTGATTGGTAAGCCATATCGATGGCAACCGAGGTAGCACCCTCGGTAACTGCAATGTTCTCACGGAGTCGCAGCTCGCCGAGTTCCTCGTCCTCGATACGGACCCAACGCTTCTCGACCTCATGCATGCCACACTTGGCGCAGCGGTGTTGTTGGATACGGTCGGGAACATCAGAAAATGTCGTTCGGGTCCGTAGACAGCCTTCGCACAGCCTTTCGGACGTGAGTGGCGGAGGTGAGCCGCAAGAGATGCAGAAGGCTGCGCTTTCCATGGTGCTCCCCCAACTTCCGGCAGACCTGCCCCGTTTGAAGGGTTGGTGAGCAGGTCGGGAGAGCATTCGGCCCCCTTTGGGGCCGAAATTAAGATTGATTCAGAAAAATCAACGAAGAGAAGAATAGGGTGCTCATTCTTCGGAGTCTGCACTATCCAAGGTGCCAGTATCGTTGCTGGAAAGCACCTCAAGTTCGGCCTCTAGCGAGGAGATTTGTCCGAGCAGGTCGCGGCTGAACCAGATCACTAATCCAACCATTATCGAGTAGGCGATGTAAGCCTCAACGATTCCACTCACAACATCGCCTCCTCGTCTAGTTCCGCCTTGCGAGAGGAAACCTCCGCGGCAAGACGATACCGCTTATTCGAGAGCAATAGAAAGCCTACGAATAAAACACACATAATCGCGAAATTAAGCAATAGCAGCGTACGAATTTCGGAGTCCATGCCTACCTTTTCACCCGATTCAATAACCAATAGTGGAGGGTGTGTGGTATTCCACCAATGAGTCGCTCCGGCAGTAATAGGGACTAAGGCGAATCCAAACAGCCCGATTGCAGATAGAGTATCTCGCGTAGCTGGGGTGTCTGGTTGAGATCGGCGCGAATATACTAGGAATAGAGCGATCGCAGAAAGCAAACCGAATGAATTGAGCCGTATATCGCCCCAATCCCACGGAGTACCCCATTCTGCAGAAGCCCAAATTGGACCTGAGGTTATCACTCCTAAACCAAAAATCAAGCCAAGGTCGGAACCACTTTGGAAGTAAACCCAAGCATCTTCACTGCGCTTCAAATACCACATTATTGAGCCGTAGAATAGAACACTGAAAGATAGGAATGAACACCAAGCAAAGGGAACGTGAAGGTATAGAATCCTGTACGCTTCTGGGGCACCAAAACATCCACCTCCAGTACATGCCTTAATCGTCGGAGCATATTCCAAACCAATGACTGTAGCAAATACAATACCCGCTAAACCCACATACGTCAAGGCATATCCTGAGTCGCGCCAATTCATCTTTCCACCTCTCAATCTTCAGGAATGATTACCGCCATGGCCCAAATTAGTACCACTGACAACCAAGCTATCCCGATGTCTGCAATCGGCTCACCGAGCGTTAATTCAAAACTCATTCCATCGGTCATTATCGAAGCCAAAGCGCTCGTCATCTGAAGGAATGGCCAGATTAAAACAAGTTGAAGCAAGGAAACAGGAACAGCGCTGGCTCGACTGAGGTCTGCTACCATTAGATGGAGAGCGGACGCGGCTACACTAAGATCGATTATCACCAAACCGAATAGCCATAGCCAACTTGGGACATCGGAATCAAAGTCTCCTGAGAGTATGTACCATGAGAGGTAGATGATTGGTAATGGAAGCAGGAATGATGCCCCCATAATCGAGAACCAGATTCGCGAGCCGGCTCCGGTCATCGCCCTCCACCAATCGCCGGCTCGTTCCTCTGCGAGTCGCTTGATGAGAGCGGGTGCGACGATGGCGCTGATGAATGCTGGAGTTAGAATCAGCCCGGCGAGCAAATCGTGATTCTCGCTCGTGCGCGCGATATCGGTTGAGAGAGTATAGGCGAGCAATAGGGCGACGAGCGCGGGCACCCCTCTACCTAGGGTGTCGATTGGGTTGCGCTTTTCCAAGCGTAATGCCCAGCCGACGAACTCTTTGTGTTCGGCTGAGCCAACCGGCTCCGGAAGGGGAGCAGAGAGCGAATTTGTCCCGCTTTCAGTGCTGCTAATCGAGCCGGATTCGGAGACAGTGACGACCCGGTTGCAAGTGGCAATCATCTCAGGGTCGTGAGTTGCGACGAGGATAGAGTGGCCGAGAGCTGAGAGTGAGCCAAGCCAACCGGCTAAGAGCTCGCGAGATGACTCGTCGAGACCTTCGGAAGGCTCGTCGAGAAGGACCACTGTAGAATCAGGATTGAGAGCCGCTGGAGCCAAAGAAGAGAGAACTGCTACTCGACGACGTAGGCCACCGGAAAGTTTGGCGACTCGATCATCAGCCCGGTGGCCTAGACCCCAATCTGAAAGCATCTGAGTAATAGCCGCCTCATCGTCGGCGCGTCCAGCAACTCGACAAGCTCCACGGACGCGCTCAGCGACGCTCTCATCGCCACAAATAGCGTCGCTTTGTAGAGCCAAACCAAAACCGCGGATATTCCCACGCTGACCATCAGAATCCCGCACGATTTCAGAGATTCCAGAATCGTGCCTCTCGACCTTGCCAGCCGACATCGAGTGAAGTCCAGCAAGTGTCTCGAGCAGGGTCGTCTTACCAGACCCATTTACTCCGACAAGACCCACGACTTCTCCCTCTGATAGAGAGAAGTCGACGCCGCGCAGGACCTTGCGCGCTCCACGGTTAACCACCAGCCCATCGGCAGATAGCAACACTCGCGCGCTCATGGCTCGTCCACAGGTAGCGCGCGTTTGAGTGGTTCCGTCGAGCGCTCCAGCGAAGCGGCTATGCCCTGAACCGTTCCGTCGAAGGGTGAGGAAGTCGTATGGCTGCGCCCGAATTCGAGATTTTCTGGAGCGATTTGACCGGCTCGGATATGCTTGCTCTCGGACTATTCTTGGCCGTCGCAGCAGCACCGTATGTCGTCGCTTGGCGGCAAGAGACGAGTATCGCTCTGGCGACTGTGCTCTCGCTGCTTCTCGTGACCTTCTATCAGATGATAATCGATTTCGGGTTGTTCGATTTCACGCCCATGGCGTTTCTGACATTGATTCCCGCAATTGCTGATCATCCGGATCAAGTCCATCGATTCTTCACCTCTGCTTGGCTTCACGCAAACTGGATTCACGTTCTCGGGAATATCTTGGTCATCGCACTCGCTGGTGTGCCTCTCGAACAGAGAATGGGGCGCTCGCGCTGGATTGTGATCTACTTTGTCGGGCTATTGGGAGGGAATATCTCGTGGGTATTGACTCACCCTGAGTCGTATAGCCCGGCCCTCGGCGCCAGCGGCGCCGCGTTCGGCATACTGGGAGCCTACATGGCCTGCTGGCCGTACGATAGAATCGAATTTCCGCTGCTATTCTTCATACGGGCTTGGCCTGTCTGGGGAATCGCAGCTTTCCGATTGGGCCTCGAGGTTTGGAACATGTACCAAATTGAGGCCGAACAATCGGTCACGAATGTCGCCCACATGGCGCATGTGGGCGGCTTCATGCTGGCTTGGGCGCTCGCCCGACCAATCGCTCGAGGAGCGCCCTCGAAACTCGATGACTCAACAGATATCTCGGTCGCCGGAACTGCCGCCTCTACGGCGGCGAGAGAAGTGGCGACCGCACGCATGGGCAGCCTCGAATCAGACCCCTGGAGTGAGGCTGGAAAACCCCTCGAAGCAGAGGCTGCCCGCATCCTCAAGCGGCTGCGTGACGAAGGTGATGAATTGGAGACTCGTAGGGCGTGGTTGGAGGAGTTATCCGAGCAAGTGATTTGCCCAGTCTGCGAGGGTGAGGTTCATGCTGTGGTTCAAGGAGAGAATTGCAGCCTTCGATGTGACCTCTCCAATAGACACATCAAATGGCCTTGACTGCACGAAGCGCAAGCATCAACAGGTGCCGATGAGGACGCCTCTTAGGCACCTCGACGGGTTCGGCTTATACCCCGACTTAGGCTGGCTCTGCTTGCAGAGCCATGACTGAAAGTCGACTTGACCTCACTCCGATTGTCCTTGCGGCGATGATACTGGTGCTCGACATGAGCATCGCCGTCTCGGCATTTCCAACTCAGGATGATGTCGATTCCTTAGGAATCGGTGAGGATTCTGAAGGCTTTGAAAATGTAGGTCAAGAGCGCCCAGCGAACTGGCCTCCAGCCCTGATTTGTGGTGAGATTCAGTGTGAATCAATCGACCGATCAATCCGTTCCCCTCCCTTCGATGCCGGCATCCCGGTCGAGGATGAGGGTTGGTGGTTCGGCTACTGGTATGACTTCGATTCCGATGGTATGGACGACCGGCTTCAGCGAATCATCGCTGGTCAACGCCAGTCGGTATCGTCAACCGCAATCATTGGCATTGATGGCAAAGATACGGTTGCGATTGTCGTCGATTACGCTTGGCACCCTGGGCCGAGCGATCTTGCAGCGCTCCGCGAAGTTCTCGAAGCCCACGGCTGGCAAGAGCAGGGCTCGTGGTTCTTCCAGATGGATATCCTCGACTCCATCGTTCTCGACCATGTTCCAGTCAGCGCACTGATTGAAATTTGGCAACTCGATGGAGTCGTTATGGTCGAGGAACAGAATGTCCTTGCCCCATATCTCGACTCAGCTCCTCGTGGTTCGAAGGTCCGCGACTCAGACCGATACGACGAGACAATGCGTGATTTCGGCTACGATGGATCGGGCATCGTCATTGCAATCCTCGACACCGGAGTCGATAACGAGCACTTCTCACTCGACGATTTCTCTGATGACAATGACGATAATGAGAACGATCCCGATGACCTTGCTGACCCCAAGTGGATAGCTGGTTGTGACGCCACTTCCCTCAACCAGAACGACTGCAATAACGAAGGTACACATGACCCCGACGATGGAGACGGGCACGGAACTCACGTTGCTGGAATTGCACTCGGGACTGGTGATTCACGACGCATCCACCAGGGCTATGCCCCAGGTGCCTATCTCGTCGATGTCAAGGTGATGACAGACACTGGCGGAACCAACTCTGCTGCTACTCTCAAAGGCATAAATTGGGTCGCTGCCAATGTCGATACCGATTGGGGAAATAACGACTCCAGCGAGGGTATCCAAGTAATGTCGATGTCATTCGGAAGCATCGGCGATCCTAACGGCGACGACCCCGGTGACAACGGCACCGCCGCCGATGCGAGAGCAGTGAACCAAGCAGCAGAAGCAGGTATCGTGCCGGTCGCTGCAATCGGCAATGACGGACGCCGCAGGGTGACTTCGGTAGGTGCTGCTGACGCCTCAATTACGGTTGGAGCAATAGACGACAAGGACACCGTTGACCGCGGCGATGACTCAATCGCTTCTTACTCGAATTCAGGTCCACGAGAGGACGATGGGGATGGGGACGATCAGGACGAGCTCAAACCGGATGTGGTATCTCCAGGGACGGATATGAATTCAGCATCTCATGCTGCATCTTCAAGCCAATTACCGGGAACTCCCAAACCCCTCGCCGAAGACAGTTATGTCGAAATGAGTGGGACGAGTATGGCTTGTCCTGCGGTGGCTGGTTTTGTCGCTATTATTCTGCAAATTGCCGATGAAGAAGGTATGTCTCTCGATCCGCAGGATGTCAAAGATTTACTTCGTGAGAACTCCGATTCCAGGGGCGAAGCCTCCGAACCCGACGCTTCTGACACTTGGAACGATGAATACGGCTTCGGCATCATCGATGGAAACATGATTCTCTCAGCCATGATAGGAGACGGCGGAGGAAATGGTGGTGGAAACGAAACCGAGCCACCACCACCTGGTGAAGGCGAATGGCTGGCCATTGAGAGGCCAATAGAGGACTCGTGGCTTGTCGAAGGAGAGACTTACTCTGTTCGAGGTCACATTGACGAAGACGCCGAGACCAACGGTAGTATCGAAGAGGTCCAAGTCAAAATTACCTACACTCACAAGCCAGAGGGTTCACCGACTCAGGAAGAAGTCCTTGTCGACTGGCACCAAGCCCAAGGAACTGTAAATTGGACCACCGATTTCTCGATTCCCGACTTTACCGAGGACGAAATCAACGCACTTGAAATTCGCATCTCAGTACAAGCGCGTAATGAGTGGGATCAATGGAGCGACACCCAGCGTCAAGAACACGAGATTGGTCGTGTCGAGTTGACTCTTACAAGTCCGAGCGGCCAGAATTCTGTCGCTGGAGATGTCCGCTTCGAAGGTGAATATGAGACGGTCGATGGCGGAACTTTGCAATGGCGAATCGGCAAGGAGGATTGGGTCGACGAGACGGTTTATGCCGGCTCGGGAGGAACAACCGGGATGTTCAGTTTCAATTGGGATTCCGACCAACATCCCGACGGTTCTCACCGTATCTCACTACGCTTAATCAGCGGTGGTGAAGTACGCTCAGAAGAGGTTCGAATCACTCTCGAAATCGACAATGATCCACCTGCCCCTGACCTGATGTTCCGCAGTGGAATCACAGTCTCCGAGTGGGGCATACCGTTGTCTGAGACCTTCGTCAATTCCTTTGTCGATGTCAGCGCTGAAATACGCAATGATGGCGACCAAGCCGCCACAAATGTCGTCGTCTATCTGCTTGAGGAAGGTACTCGCAAATACGAGTTGACTATTCCCTCGATAGACTCTGGCGACATTGTCGCAGTGACCCTTTATTGGAATCCACTCGAGGTTGGTGATCGGCAGGTAACAATCGCCCTTGACCCGGGTGATTCCATCGAGGAAATCGATGAGACGAATAACGATGAAAGTATCGACTTCGAGGTCGTTCAGCGCCCCGCTGGAATCGACCTCGCCTTCGCCACAGGCGCGATAACAACAACTCCTGCAATCCCGCGCCCTGGCGAATTATTCCAAATTAATGCCCGCGTCGATAACCTCGGGTCGACCACTGCTGAGCAGGTCGATGCACAACTCCACCTTCACACTGAACGCGGCTGGGAATTGACCTCATCAACGACGATTCCATCAATCTCTGGAGCCGGTTCACAAAGTGTGAGTTTCGCACTCAGCACGGAAGAAAGCGGGCCGTTTGAATTCCGCATCACACTAACAGGCCCAATTCTCTCAGACATCGATTGGTCAAACAATCAAGTCGAATGGACCGCCCTCGTCGAGAAGAGCACTGTATCTGGCGGTAGAGGAATGAACTTCCAATCGGGAGAGATCCCTGTAGAAGTCATCGAACTCAATGGAGAAGGCATCGTCGTCGGAGCCATAGACGGTGGCCTCTCGCTATACCGTTTGAACTCAAATCACGGCATGACAGCCTGCACAAATATGCTTGAAGAAACTTGGTCAGGAGATTTCCACGCTGTAGCCACAGACGATGGCGTCGCACACGTCGTGTGGACGCGCCGCTTCCTCGACACGAGCGGTTATCTGCAACAAACCGTGTCGTATTCAACAATCGATTCTGCTTGTCAAATGACTCCAATTCAAGACTTGATGGATCCGATTCTCCTCTCGGATGGAAAGTATTGGGGTATCGACCTCGATGTCAAGGGAACCGAGTTGCTCGTCGCTGGTTACCACAGAGATTTGCTAACTGGAGGAAGCTATCAGGATTTAACCAGCATCTTCCTTCTGGAAGCTGACGCGCCGACCTCCTCGAACGATTGGCGATTGACACCCAATGTAATCGCAGACATAGACGTGGTCGCAGGACAGACTGATCCAGTGCAGATAGAGTTCGGCGAGGACATTGGTCACATCCTTTTCCAATCGATGCGTAATGACACCACAGGCGCTGACAGGCTTGGCCTCTGGTATGCTCACGGAGATCTTCAACACTCATCCTGGGCCTACAAAAAGGCGGTCGGTGACGAGGCTTCGCTACCTCAGATGAGGGTTGAAACCGTTTCTGGCGAGGACCGACTGATGGTGGCTTGGAGGGAAGGTTCGGGCCTCGATACACGATTCATCAACATGATTGCTGATGATTCATTCAATGCGATTGGAAATAATTCTATTTCGATTAACGCCCGCGGTCTTTCGAATATTATTTTCCTCGAAAATGATCGAGGTGTGCAAGTATTCCACGACATGGTCGGACCGTCTGGTCCACAAGTTCAGTATGGAATGATGAATGCAGAATCTGGATGGATGTCGATTTCGAACCGAATAAGTGCCGGTTGGCTACACTCTGTGAGTCGTGCGCCAAGCGGAGATGAAGTGGCGATTATTCACACATCAAGTCAGGGCTGGGTCATCCGCTCGATAATCGATGATTCGACAGGAGACAGAGATAAGGGCGACATTCTTGAGCAACTGCGCTTTAATCTGGGCTTGGACGAAGGCAGTTTCAACATCCTACTGGGAGGGGTTGCTGTTGCAGTTCTGCTCCTTTGCACCATCGTTCTCGCCGTATTGTCAGGCCGAGCGATTCGCTGGATGGGTGGTCGTCGTCGGACGCGAGCTGAAGGTGTGGTGATGCTCGAAGATGATGTCGTGGATGTAATCGATGAGGAAGATATCACCGTCGAGGCCATCGATACATCTTCTATCGTTGAAATCGTTGAGGATGATTCCGATTCCGGTTCTTCACGGCGTGAGCGACGGCAGCGCAGGGCTGACGTAGCAGAGATGGCCGAAATGGCTCCACCAATGCCAGGAATGATTCCTCCACCACCGGCAGAAGGAGCGGTTGCTCAACCCCTCCCTCCAATGGGTGAGGCTCCGGTGTTGCCTGGACTTCCTCCTCTGAATCGGTCGGTGGTTTGTCCTGATTGCGCGAGTCGCTTCGAGGTCGGCATGGACCTGAAGATGACTCGCTGCCCTATCTGTGCGCTGCGCATCGATCTGTGAGGTCGATGGTATGCGCAAGGTGCATCTTGCATCTGCCTCTGAGCGGCGGCTGGCTTGGCTGAGTGAGCGGCTTTCTGGAATTGATTTGAGCGCGGCTGCGCTGGTTTTTGATGAACCGAAGCCGCGCTGGGGTGCGCCGGTAGAGGAGCAGGTAGAATTCACTTGTTTAGCGAAGGCTTCGGCAGCTGCTCGGGAGGGAGTTGTTTCTGCGATGGCAGGAGATGAGGTCGCTGATGTGGTTATTGTCGCAGATACAATCGTGACTGACCCCGATGACCCTCTGATGCCGATGGGGAAGCCCGATGATGATCAACACGCGATGGCGATGCTGTTACGGCTGTCTGGAAATCGCCATCGAGTCTGGTCTTCGACCGCCCTTGTATATCCTCCAGGAGGAGCGGGCGAGCATGTATTGCATGGAGACTGGACCGCAGATTTCTGGACTGACTCTGCGGTTGTCGAGTTCGATGAATTGAGTCAAGACAGGCTCTTCGAACTCGTCAGCAGCGGATCTTGGAAAGGCAAGGCTGGGGCTTACGATATGGCGGGTGATGCCGCACCTGATACTCGCTTGGTAGAGGGAGAGGAAATCACTGTGCTCGGCCTAGCGCCGGGTGCGATTGCTGCTCTCGAATCTGATTAGCACGGCTTATTCGTTACGAGCACTCCACCAATCTGGGTCTGATTCGGCTTTTTCGACCAGTGCTCGTAATGCATCGAGCGTGGTCTCGTGGAGATGATGCTCGATGCCTTCGGTATCGGTATGAGCAGTCTCCTCATCGACGCCAAGGATACTAAGGAACCTGACGAGCAAACTGTGTCGCTCTCTCAGGGAAATTGCTGCAGCACGTCCCTCGTCAGTCAGAACCGCACCACGATATCTTTCGTAATCGACGAGGCCCTCCTCGTCGAGACGCTTGAGCATCTTTGTCACAGAGGGTCGCGCTACTGCCAACGACTCAGCGATGCGAGCAGGTTTGGCTCGACCCTCGACGAGTTCTAACTCGTGCAATACCTCGAGATAATCCTCGACTCGAACGGAGTGACGAGTCGAACGTCGAACTCCATCTGCTTCGTGTGCCGAACGCAGTGCGTCGAGTCTGTCCTCGCTCATTTTCAGACCTCGACAAAGGTGACGCCGCCGTGCTTTAGGACAAACTCGCGCTGTAATTCATTGAACCATTCGAGCATCGAGGCAGCGAAGCGTACTGCGACAACCTCCTCATCCATCAACAAGTCTTCTTGAATTCCTTTCAGAGTCCCAGGAGCCGCACCGCATGAGACACAAGCTCCATCGAGGTCGATGACGAGTGAGAGAGCCTTCGATCCCGAGTGCATTTCTTCAACCTCGGATTGAGCGACGAGGAGTCCGCCTCCATGACCGTCGAGGGCGGCCCGAACGGGCCCAAGCCTCGCCATCAGAGCGGGTATGAGATCTGTATGCTCGCTCTCAACCAAATTGAGCAGTGAGAGCGAACGAAGTCGATCCAGCTCTGCTGGATCGTGTGCCTCGGCTATACGCTTCTCAGACTCTGCAGTCATCATCGCCTCGACCTGAAGTCGATACGATTCGGCTAGATCATCATCACTCGACACAACCATCCGGTGATGCCACACCTACTTCTGATTGACCATGAATCAGGCTGATTTCAACGACCGTCTATGACGGTCGCATTCAAAAGGGACCAATAGACGGAAGAAGCGAGGCAACCTCATGGCATCTGACACTCCCGTCCTCGGTATCCGTAACCTACATGCCGGAATCGATGATACACCGATCCTTCGCGGAATTGACCTCGAGATCCCTGCTGGTGAAATCCACGCCATCATGGGAAGAAACGGCAGCGGAAAAACTACCGCTGCAAACATCATCATGGGTCACCCTGACTTCGAAGTAAGCGAAGGCAGCGTCGAACTCGACGGCAAGGACCTCTTGGAAATGGAGCCATGGGAGAGGGCTCGATCCGGTGTATTCCTATCTTTCCAATACCCTCAGGCGGTTCCTGGGCTTCAAGTTGGCAACTTCCTGCGTAAGTCCGTCGCCGCGATTCGCGGAGAAGAGGCTGCGAAGGGTAGTGATTTCCGCAAACAACTCAAACAGGCGATGAAAGAACTAGACCTCGAT
>DAFD01000048.1 GCA_002497895.1 Euryarchaeota archaeon UBA175 | reverse complement strand
AGTGCTTTCAGCATCTCCTTGATTTCCTTCTTTGAGAGGCCTTCACGCTTGGAAAATTGTTTCTCTAAATTCTCAAGCAACTCTTTCTCACGCTTCTTGCGAGTCTCGGCTAGACGTTGTTCCATCTCGACCTCGCGCTCGAGTGCCATCTCCTGACGCTTGAGGACAAGCGCAGCATCCATGGTTTCGCGCTCGGCTGCAAACCAACGGTCCAACTCAGCCAACATGCCCGCCTCGGCCTCCTCCTCCAAGGACTTCAGACGAACGTCCACGTCTGCAATCATGCCCTTTTCGCGGGATTTTGATTCTGCTGTGATTTGTTTTTCGAGTTCTGCCTCGTGCTTTTTGCGAGCGGCGGCAAGCCGCTCGCGCATGCCGATTTCTTGCTCGAGACGATATGACTCGACTTTGCGATGGACCTTAGATTCCTCAGCCTCACGAAGGTCCATTTCGACTCGGCGCTCCATACGATCCATGTCCTGAGATGCTTCGAGTTCGAGCCGATCATTCAGGAAGGCTTTGCGTCGATCGAACTCGGTCTCCATTTCCCCCTTCAAGCGATCTCGAAGTTTCGAAGTGTGTTCCTCGATGCGCCGGTCGCGCTCAAGATCTAATTGCTCGCGAAGACGATTCTCCTCCCGGCGCAATCGGTGAAGCATTTCCTCTCGAAGAAGTCGCTCTTCCCGCTCCAACGCCTCGGTCTCTAAGCGCTCCATCTCAACTTCTAGCTCAGCGCGCATATCTGCCTCGATACGATGGAGTTCCTCTTCGAAAAGGATGTCATTCGCTTTACGCAACGCGCCGCGCATTCCCTCGACGCGTTCGCCCATCTCAGCCACGCGTCGACGACGTTCGCGACGCATTGCAGACCGAAGTTTGCCTTCATCATCAAGCCGATCGCGAGCACGACCAAGAGTGTCAATTGCAGAGGCTGCTGAACGTACATGGGCTTCGCGCAGAGCCGCTAGTTCGTCGACACCATCCGCGTCGTTACCATTGGGTGACTTGCTCTCACTCACGGTCCCATCCCCATTTCGACGGTATCTGACCCCTATTTGAGAGCGCAGGGTTGTATTCAGCCGTAGGCTGTGATTTGACGAGACAAGTTGATTCTCCCAGTTTCACTTACTGGGAGGGAATCTCTCTCCCTCTCTCATAGGGCTTCAGGAACTCAAAAGGTAACCTGGAAAGCAGCCTCGCAAGCCGGACAATTCAACTGACGCTTCCCTGGTTTAGGTCGAATCCTCAGCGTCCGCTCACAGCCTGGACAATCAATCTCGACCTTCACCACTTTCTCTGTCAGCACGAACCCTCCAGAGCAGGCTCCACAAGTGAGGTCAATAGGTCGCTCGTCCGTTCCCGCAACAAGAATCGTGTGACAGTGCGGACAAGGGACTTTTTCTTCTATGAGAGCGTCGATTGTTGGTTCATGACTTACTTTGCAAATAGCGCCGCAGACTTCGCATTCTCGCTCGCCGAGTCCGGGTGGTAACATGTGCTCGCAGTGAGCGCATTCGGCGAGCGGTGGCGCGTGCTTCGACTCGACCTCGACTCTGTCCGTCACGCGCCTCGCTCCTCGTTTCGGTTAATCAAGCGGTCGATGGTGGGCTCCCTCCACCACCGGAAAAGAGCACTCCGAAGGCCTCGCGGATATCGCGTACCAAGCCCTTCCCAAGGTCCGTTATAACGCCAATTCTTCCCCCTGCGCCTGCGACGAACATACCGTTGAGAATGATCAGGAAAACGCTTGCCTCGTGGATTGCGATTCCTGCCGCTATGCTTGTGTTGATGCCTGCGAGAGCCGTGACTATGAGCAGAACTGTGACTCCGACCGACACTGCGATATTCGCGTTGACAATCGCTCTCGTTCGCTTCGAGAGCTGGATTAGATTTGCTAATGCTCTCGGGTCTTCGCCAGGGATTAGGACATCGGCAGCATCGAGATTGACTTGCTCTCCACTGCCGACGGCGACTCCGATGTCAGCTGCTGCTAATGCTCCGGAGTCGTTGAAACCGTCTCCAGCCATGAGTGTCCGACTGATTTTTGCTCGCTCGGCCACCCATGACGCCTTTCCTTCGGGATCGACGTTTCCTCTGCAGATTGTTGGGTCGATGCCGAGCCGCTTCGCGAAAGCCTCCACCGAGGCCTGCTCGTCGCCACTGAGAATTTCGACGCTGATGCCTTGCTGCTGGAGTTTGTCGACCATTTCCTGTACGCCTTCGCGCGCGTCATCGTGTGCGAAGGTGAATGCGGCGACTGCCTCGCCATCTATCGCTAGAACGCTGGCTCCGTAGCCAGCGTGACGGCTATCGGCGAGGGCTGCATCGATATCGTAGGGAATCTTGACGCCCTCGCCCATCAGCCAATCGGCTCGTCCGAGCATCAGCGGAAGTCCGCGCATCGAGCCGCGAACTCCGGCATCGCCATCTTCGATTTCTGTTACTTGAGTGACGGCCTTGCTGCGCTCGGCCGATGCTTCGATCAGAGTTTTCGCATACGGGTGATTACTGCGCTGCTCGAGTCCTGCTGCAATCCGCAGCGCACTCTCCTCAGTTTCGTCTCCGGCCACGGCGATTGCCACCAATCGTGGCCGGCCACTAGTCAGTGTCCCAGTCTTGTCGAGCAAAGCCAGTTGGATTCCTGCAGCGGCTTCGATAACATCGCCGCCTCTAGCTACCAAGCCGCTGGCAGAAGCGGTTGAGAGCGCCGTTGCATGAGGCACCGGCGCGGCGAGAAGTAGTGAGCAGGGGCATGAAACGACCCACAGAACCAGCATGCCGACGATATCGCCGGTAGCCGCGCCGTAAATCGCTGAGCCGACCAAAACCAGTGGAACCCAGATCGCGGTGAAGCGCTCAATAATTGTCTGAGTGCGAGTTGGTTGCTCACGGTAGCGACGAACCAACTCGATTAAATCCGCGAGGCGGGTATTCTCACCAGTTGCTTCTGCTTTGAGATGTATAGGCCCGCGTGTGAGAGTCAGTCCCGCCTCGACAAAAGAGCCGGAGGCAACAGAGACTGGCATTGGCTCGCCAGTCAGAGGTGCGCGGTCAATCGCCCCCGAACCATCGACAATCGTCCCATCAACTGGCACAACCTCTCCAGAGCGCACCTCAACCACATCACCTGGCTCCAAAGCAGCAACCGGAGTCCACTCATCATCACATGGATTCTCAACCTTAGGTTGAGAGTGATCATGTCCAGAATCACCAGTAGCAGTCTTGCTCGAAATAATCAGCCGCGCTCGTCTTGGCAATCGATCCAATCCGCCTTGCATCGACTCGCGCGCACGAACCAGCGCACTCTCCTCCATATGAGCGGCCAAAGCGACCAAACCAGTGACCACCAAAGCCTCGGGCCATTCCTTGAGATATAGTGCACCCAAAACAGCCAGTGAAGTCAGAACTTGGAAGCCAAGAACGCGATTTTGAATACTTGCAATCGCAGATTGAAACATTGGTAATCCAGCGAATAAAATACCGATTCCTGTCACTGCTGCGGCTACCGACCAATGCAAATCCATCTGTTCGATAATGAAAACTGCGGCAAGCAATGGAATCGTCAAGACTGCGCCCAATAATTGCACTTGATCAGGGCGCAGTCGGTCATTTTTCGACTCGCCAAGAGTGTATTCACCGAGAATACGTCGAAGTCCTTCATCAGTCATTTCTGTCACTTTCGGAGAGTAGGTTGGAGCCCGTTGAATCTCAATCCGACCGTCATCCAAATTGATGTTGAGAATACCAGGGACGTCGAGCAAAGCGTTGCGAAGACCCTTGCGAGTGATACCCAATCTTCGAGCAACTTCGCCGGAGGTTTTTCCTTGGACGAGACGCCATTCGACCTCCGGAGAGTTACCCAGACTCTCGAGAACCGAAGAGACACGAGACACACGCCCACGTGCAACGTCAAGTTCGATTCGAACACTTCCTTCGGTAGCGGATACCACCACCTCATCGATACCGGGTAAACGGGTGACTGCTCGAGTTGCCTTCATCGCGCAGTCAGGACAATCCATGCCTCGCAGCGGCCATTCGAAGCGCTCGACACCGTCGACGACGAGTTCAGGCACGAAAACCGCTTCAGAATCCGAGCTGGGTCCCGCAATCGGAGTGACCTGCTCCATGGATCCATCATCAAGAATCAATTCGTCAACTGGTGCAGCCGCAGCAGCACGTTTCTCGCGCGAGGAAGCGATACGAGAGCGAATTCC
>DAFD01000101.1 GCA_002497895.1 Euryarchaeota archaeon UBA175 | reverse complement strand
GGCGATAACCGAGATTGGGCCCCTTTTGATTCGAAAGTATGGGATGAGCCTCGAGATAACACGATTATGATCGTGGGTGGAATTATCGTTCTAATTGTCGGCGTTCTTGTCTATACAGGTCGGCGGCAGGCTTGAGTGCCTACCTGCACTTCACCCACCATGGAATGGCTAAAGCTAGTCGGTAAAGGACTGTTTTCTGGAGCGGTGATTGTAGCAGCGAGTGAGTTGGCAAAGAAGTCGTCAGCGTTCGGTGCATTGGTGGTCTCACTGCCGTTGACAAGCATCATGGCGATGTCTGTTCTGTATCAAGACACGAAGGATACTGCTCGGGTTGCCGATTTTGCTGAGGGAATTCTCTGGCTAGTCTTCCCCTCCCTCGTACTCTTCGTGATATTGCCTCAAATGCTCAGACGAGGCTATGAATTTGAGGTCGCGATGGCTGTTGGGATTTTAGGAACAATCGTAGCTTACGGTATCGGAATTTGGGCAGCACAATCCTTTGGAGACATCAGTTGAATACTCCTCAGAGGCTAGTAAGACCCTCGTCGAGAAGGCTCAATGTTATCTCGACATCCTCCTCATTGAGCACCATCGGTGGCTTGATTTTGATAACATTGTGAAGTGGGCCGTCTGTGCTCATCAACACACCCCGATCGCGCATGAAATCGACTAATGCCTGAGCTTCATCGGCCGCTGGCTCCAAGGTATCCGGGTCTCTAACCATCTCAAAACCTAGGAATAAGCCTCGACCGCGAACATCACCGATGATTGGATGTCTGAGTTGTAACTCTCGAAGGCCTTCGATAAAGCGTCCTCCGAGGTCCCTCGCTCGACCCATCAAGTCTCGATCTTCTATCTCATCGAGCACGGCCATACCGGTCGCGCACGATACTGGATTACCCCCAAAAGTACAGAAGAATTCCATCTCCTCAAATGAGGAAGCGATCTCTGGGGTCGTGAACACGGCTGCCATCGGATGGCCATTACCAATCGGTTTGCCCATCGTCACAATATCTGGAATCACGTCGTGTTCAGTGAAGGCCCACATGTCATCCCCAACGCGGCCGAATCCGACCTGAACCTCATCCGCTATACACACACCTCCGGCCGCCCTAACACTCTCAAAAACAGGAGCTAGGTAGCCCGCAGGAAGAGGTATCTGGCCGCCACAAGAAAGCATCGATTCAATGAGCAAGGCCCCTATTCCCGTTTCGGATTCAGCCTGCTCAATCACCTCAATAGCCTCACTAACAAAGTCACGATTACCGCCACGATATACATCGGGGAGAGGCATCACATGGACCCAAGGCTCCGGTTCGCCTGCCCCGCCGGGGCCACGGAATTTGTACGGACTCAAATCGACCAATTGTCCTGTATTGCCGTGGTATGCCCCCTCGACAACTACTACGTCACGAACTCCTGTATGGCAGCGAGCCAAGCGTAGAGCCAATTCGTTTGCCTCGCTACCAGAATTCACTAGAAAACCGACACTCAAAGGCTCAGGCAAAGTCGCTGCTAAGCGCTCAAGATAATCGGTCAATCCAGGATACACATAGCGCGTATTCGTGTTAAGCAGAGCCATTTGGTTCGCCCCAGCAGCAACGACCCTCGGGTTCGCATGCCCGACATGACATACATTGTTCACAAGATCCAGATATCTGGTTCCATCGTCCGCAAACAGATATTGCATCTCACCGCGGACGATGTGAAGGGGTTGACCATGAGCAATCGAGAGCGCCTTGCCGAGATGCTTTTCGCGAGCAGCGAGCAACTCGTCCAGACGGCGCCCCTCATCATTCATCGTCGAATACCTCGATCTCAACCTGGCGCTTGACAAGGTCGGTAAAGCGAGAGGTGTAGCGGGTTGCGCGGACGACGTGGTTGTCAATCCAGTGATAGTTTCCTCCACGAGGTTTGCCCATCAGTAAAGTGTGGTACTGAAAGTTATTCTCGGAAAGCCAACGCTCCGTCACTTCTCTATGATCCTCGGTTCTAGCTGTGAAGAAACAGATGTGATGCCCCTCGGAATACCAGCGATTGATGGTTTCGACCGCGTCGGGATAAACTTCCGCGGTCGCCATCCTCTCCGGTTCCTCATTTGGGATGTCTTCTCCAACAGTACCATCAATGTCGATGAGGTAGTTCTTACTACCTTCAGGCAGGACTGGACTCACCTTGTTACCATCCTCGTCGACGGTGTCGATGAGTTTGCTCATGCCGTAGCCTCCTGCGACGACCGTCCTTCAATGAGATGGCTGGTGCATCTCCATTCTGTATAGGTCAAAGCACGAATTTCGTGAGTGAGGCGAGGTTTGTATTAACCACATATATTCCCGAATGTGGAAGCGCGAATCCGGATTCCGAATAGTTATCAAGAGGATGTCGGACGGACGACCATGCCTGGGGCATACGACAGGAGTCGTCAGGGTGCAGTCGTCCGAGAAATCTCGGCTAATTTTGACGAGGCTTTGTCTAAATTCTTCGGGACGCAAACGCCCAATCCTGTCGCCGCTCAGGGCGCTCATGATGCATACGTCGCTGCGCTGCGCGCACACGGAACTGAGGTCACAATCCTACCCAGCCTAGACGAACACCCTGATTGCTGCTTTGTTGAGGATACGGCTGTAATGATTGATGGGAAGGTGATTGTTCCCAATATGGGCCATCCATCTCGTGAAGGGGAGCAGGTCGATGTCGCCAATCATTTGGGTCAGACGGCAGAGATCGTACAGATGCCCGCTGGAGCTACCTTGGATGGAGGTGATGTGATCTTCTTTGACGATCGCTACCTCGTCGGGCTATCGACGAGGACTAATTTGGCCGGTGCAGAGTTCCTCGCGGAGCATGTCCGCGCGGATGATTTTGAGGTGGAGTTCATCGATATCCCCTCCTCAACCCTCCACCTCACTACCGTTTGTTCCTCCCCTCGTGAAGGGATGCTCCTCGCTGCTGAGGGTCATCTAACTCCTTCTCAAATTGAGCCTCTAACTGAGGATGTGATTTGGGTTCCAAACGAGGAAACTTATGCTGCGAATACGATTGGGTATAGAGGCGACCGAGTAATCATCGCTGATGGTTTTTCATTCACTCGTCAGGCGCTGCTCGACGAAGGATTCCGCCTGACGAGCGTCGACATGAATGAGATAATGCAGGCTGATGGTTCACTCACATGTCTCTCAGTCTTCAGCGCTTGAAGATCTATTCGAGTAGATGTTGTAAATGAGCGCTGGAGCCGGCGGTTTCAACAACGGACCTGCGGTCCGTTGCACATGCGCTCGCGCGAGTCAGCGGCCATTTCGATGGTTCTGTTGATGTTGCTGACTCCGCTGAGTGGATGCTTCGGCGGCGAGACAGGGGCTCCAGGCCCAGACGATCTCGACGTGAGGGCATCAAGCGACGCCGCCGGATTCTTCGTCGACTACACATTCGAAGCCGATGCGGCGATGTCGGTCTTCATCCCATATCTTCTGATGGATCCAATGACGCAATTCGTACAGAATTCGACCGTCATCGATCTAGAAAACGGAGGGAGCGAAACTATCGCGATTCTTGCGCCGCCCCGAACCGAATCGATGCTATTCATGGTCGGTGAACCAGGGAGAGAAAATTGGCCTGTGAGGAATCAGGAGGAGTCTTGGACAACTTGGTTTGGTCACGGAGGCTCAGACGGAAATGGCCCTGATGCGATAGTGAGGGTCGTCGCCGAGAATACTACCTTCGATACTGTAAACACCAGCGCCGATACAGGCGGTGCAGTTGGAATCAAGACGGTGAATATCCAACGTGCGATGGACATTGGTATCGAACAAGGTGGAGCGCACTCAACGGGATTATTGCACGGCAGAACTGTCTACGATCGGCTTTACGAAATTACCGACCCGGCCAATACATTCGATCTGGTCGATGGGAAGGCTGGATACTACGATAG
>DAFD01000087.1:1057-9907 GCA_002497895.1 Euryarchaeota archaeon UBA175 | reverse complement strand
TACCCTCTGATTCAGGGAATCAAACGCCCTTCCATTCCGCCTGCTACCTCGATTACCTGACCCGTGATGTGTCCTGATATTTCGTCTGAAGATAGCATGACCACTGCACTAGCCACGTCCTCAGGGGTAGCGAGTTTCTTCAGCGCCATCGTCGCAGTCGCACGCTCGACTAGTTCCTCGTCGACCCCATGTTCGATCTTCTTTGGTGTGACTGTCCATCCTGGAGCGACCGCATTGACACGGACACCGCCGATATGCGAAACGTCGTTCTTCAGTGACATCAGCAGACCTGAGGTAATGGCGCCCTTCGCCGCAGCGTAATCAGCATGTCCCGATTCGCCGTAGATACCTGCAGTCGAGCCAATCAGAACGATCGAGCCTCGCCCGACCTTTGCAGCATGACCAAGGAAGGCGCGAGCAGTGGTTACAGTCACCCCCAGATTGGAGTCGATAGTAGAGGCCCAGCGCTCAGCGTCGATCTCCCAAAACGGCTTGGACGGTGTGGGATAGAGGCCCGCATTGGCGATGCAGACATCGAGTCCTCCAAAGTCAGAGACGATGCTTCGGACCATCGATAGTGCTTCCTCGGAATCGCGCAGATCCGCACGGATTGCTATTCCATCGATTTCCTCGGCCAGCGATACAGCTGCAGCAGCCGAGGAATGATGATGCACAACTACGCGTGCACCCTCAGCAGCAAACGCTCTGCAGATGGCCTGACCTATGCCACCAGCACCGCCGGTGACGAGCACAACCTTGCCATGCAGTCCGGTTTCCACACAGGTCGGGAGATGTTCCGCTACTTTATGTTCTCAGATAGTCCAATCATACCCTAGCGTATGATTCAGAAAATGATGAACGGTTTTCGACAAGTTACGAAGCGCCATACAAATGGCTTGGTTAATGGATTGAATGCGAGATTGAGAACCCAATCAGGTAGCAGCATTATCCAACTGCCAAATCGGAACGAGCGCTTCGAATTGCGCATCACGGCACCCATCTGACGCTTCCACTCGACCTCATACTCGTGCAGAGATGCGCCGTTTTCAAAGTAAGAAACAATTGCCTTGCCGGCGATGCGCCCACCGATCATGGCGATGGTGATACCAGCGCCATTTGAGGGCAGAACCATTCCTGCCGCATCGCCGACAAGGAGATAATTTTCCTTAACGAAGCAGTCGATGGTTCCAGACATCGGAAGCGAACCTGCCCCTCTGAATGTGACATCTTGTCCATAGCGATCGATGAACTCGTCAGCGAATAGATTCAGTGAGCGACCTTTGGCGAACTTGTTCTGGATTCCTACGCCGATATTGGCTCCACCTTGCTTAGGGAACATCCAGGCATATCCGCCCGGTGCCATCGAGCCAAAGTGAAGTTCAACAGCATCTCCAAAATCTCCATCCATCAAGACGAATTTGATTGGTATTTTGAGGCCTGATTCTTCCCAATGACTACGGCGCAGTGGGTCATTATGACCACCTGCGCCTACAATGATTCTAGCGGTAAATTCACGTCCGTCTCGAAGGGTAACAATCTCACCATTAACAGATTCAACTCTGGCGTCGGTGAGATAATTCGCACCCTTTGATTTAGCCAAATCAACAAGCCACTCATCATGGGCAACTCGGTCTAGCATAAGCCCCTCGAACGGATAGCGGAGTGGACGGCCTGATGGCGGAACCAAATGCATCTCAGAGGTGCGTAGTGAAATCGCGGTGTCGGGAGTCTGAAGCAAATCATCGATATCGGGGACATCTGGACAAAGCCGTCTCATCTCGTCATTACTCGGGACTAACTCTCCACATTGCAACGGACTACCGATTGAATCACGACCATCGATTACCAAGACGTCCTTTTCACCCTCTGCCACGTAACGAGCAACAGTCGAACCTGCTGGCCCGCCACCGATGACGATAACATCCCAATCGTTTCGCTCAACCATAAACTCACCAGAATCCACCGGCTCGCAGCCTATCCTAGCACCTCAGGTCCTACGGCTGCGAGACTGCTTAGCAATCTCGATCATCAATGACTTCGCCTCAGAATCAGGCAGTCGATCGAGAGCTTTCTGCGCGCGGTCGATGTGATTCTGAATCAATTGCCGTGCGTAATCAAACGAACCAGCAATCTCTAGCGACTCGGTCAACTCGCCCCAGCGATCCTCGCTGAAATTCTGTAAAACATCGGCGAGTTGCTCACGCTCGACACCATGAAGCATAGTCAGAGCGTGAATGATGGGCAGAGTCATCTTGCCATCTTGGACATCTGTTCCGCGTGGTTTACCCATTGATGAGTCCCCAGTCAAATCCAACAAATCGTCAACCAATTGGAAGGCTCTACCCACTTCCCATCCAAATTCATCGAGTAGGTCAACGACTTCTTCGGGTGCGTTTGCGAACATCGCTGCACATGCACAAGCACTTGCAAAAGGACCAGCAGTCTTTCCATCGATGATTGCGTAATAATCCTCAGGAGTCGTTCCGAGGTCACCAATGTGCTTGAGTTGCAGAAGTTCCCCAGCTGCGATGTTCGCAGATGCCTCCCCCATCCTCTCTACAATCCGTTCTTCGCACCGACCGCCGAGAGAGAATGCAAGCACGAATAGATAGTCTCCAGCGATGATACCATGAGATATTCCATGGGTTGAATGCAAAGTAGGAATTCCTCGACGAGTCTTAGATTGATCACAGATATCGTCGTGAATCAATGTCGCCGTGTGGAGCAATTCGGCGGCGATAGCGAGGTCCATTACCGAATCGACATCCTCGCCTCCGACGGCCTCGTATGCCAGCAATCCGAGTACAGGACGAATCCTCTTACCACCCGCTAACAGAATGTCACGAGCTAGGCTCATCGCAGGCGCATCGCTCTTGGTCATACGTTCCTGCACCAAATCTTCCAGCGCTTCCTCTACGAGATTGCGACGCTGGTCAAGGCTACGACGAACGTTTCGAAGTGAGACCATGGAGTTTCTTGGTGAGGGGTTGCCTATATCAACGGGTGTGCGGCCCCGCGGCTGGGCACGTTGCGTGCTCCCCCCTCGAGGTGGACGCTGTGGAAAATCGACTAAACGTCGCATCACTGGATCATCCACACTGTCTCACATCAAGACATTTGGAAGATTTCTTGGCTTCTGATGCGGTGGGCGAACTCGAACTTGAAGTGACTTCCACAACCTCATTAGAGGCTGGATTAGAGAGTTTGAAGGAAGGCGAAATAGACTTGTTCGCGCTTCCCGGTTCGCTGCTTCACGGGAGGATGATGGAGGTTCTTTCTGCTGGTTGTCAAGTAGTCGGTGCAAGAACCCCACGTCGTCCGGCGAGATTTTTGGTGAGCGAGAACAATGTGTGGCACCAACCGAAGGGCGGAATCATCCTTTCTGAGGAGCGGATTGTCAGACGGCAACTGAGGCGGGCTCGTCGCGGCTTGCGGGTTCTCTCGCCCACCGCCTTCGCAGGGATTCACGAACTCGGCGAGACCCCTACTAATTCGGCTGATTTGGCAAACTGGATGGAAGAGCGTCGTCAAAACGGAGAAATCGATGGATTCGTCACTTCACGCGAAGTCTACGATTCGAACTTCCGGCGCGAAAGACGGCACGTTTTGGGGGTTGACCCCGCTAAACGAGGAGATGACCGTTACCTTCCCGTCCCTTACTCTGATCTCGTAGTAATGATTGCTCGAAACGGTTTCCCTCGTCGTTTGATTGAGAATTTTTCTGAGCGTGAAGGTGAAACCGTTTGGTGGGTTCATGAAAATTTGATTGGTTCGTTGTCTGCAGATGAGTTGGATAGGGTGGCTTTGCTCGTCCGCCATAGGCAGGTAGGAGCCATCATGCGTTTAGCAGAGGAAAACTTCGATTTAGCGATGGAAAATACATTCCATAATCCGGAAGGTGAGATGATGCATTCTGATGTTCACGTAGAGATTCGACTCGAGTTGATTTCTGACAACGGCTGGCACACTCTCTCTGTTGAACGAGTTGTTTCTCTGGCAAAAATCGAGAGTGCTACTGTTGCTTTGTCCCATGATTGGAATAAGATGCTCGAGTCTGTTGGATCTGAATTACCAGAACATCCTCGAGAGGGCCCAGCAAGCGATGCCTGGATCGATCTGCAAGAGTGACGGCGAATTTTGCTTTGCTCACAAATCCGCTTTGACTTCGCTTCTGGATGGGTAAGCGATAAGACGGCGGAGGACCGGCTGTCGCCGAATAGGTGCTTCTGATGTCGGTTGATCTGGTATTACTCGACCAATTGTATCGGGCTCGTTTGGTCGAGTTGCGCAACCGCGCGGAGGAGGCTGGATTTACCAAGAATGGTTCAGTTGAGGTCGTCCGCGCTCGTCTGATTCAGCATCAAGTTCTGGCTGATTATGACTTTAGTTGGGATGGTATTCAAGCAATGTCACATCAGGAATTGGGAGAGACTCTCAAGGTCTTCGGAATCAAGTCATCCGGCTCTCACAAAGAAAGACGTCAGCGACTTTGGTTGCACTTGAATCATGATTCTCGGCGACTGACTGTGGAGAATCTCGCCGAGATGGAACGCGAGAAGTTGCACGCATTGTGCCAGCGTCTCGAATTACAATTGACTGGGACTCGCACTGTTCTGATGGGGCGTGTTGCAGGTGTTCTTGCGAGTCAAGGTCGAGGCTGGGGGCAGATTAAGCGGTCATTGAGGCGAAATGGCTTGCCGGATGTTTCGTCTGGTGGAGCACAGGTAGCTTCGCCAAAAATTACTGGTGAACCAGCCGAAGAAGAAGTCATTCTAATCGAAGTTCCCGAGACTCCTGTCGATTTCTTGCAGGCGCTTCCTCAACACTTAGTCGAAGACGCTGCCGATATGCTATCCAAATCCGAGGGGAAGCAGAATACTTCGGCATTGCAGACGCTCGTCGGGATGATCGATGATATCGAGCGGATGATTGGGACCATTCTCAATAGTCATGGTGGCCGATGGTCGGCACCTGAGGAAGATCTCTTTCTACGAATCGCGGTGCGCCGCGGTTGGCCGATTGAAGACGAGGCGGTTAGCACGAGATTGCTGCTGGTCGCGGCGCGTATTGCTGAGGCCAAGGGCGCTCGAGACGTTGCCTTCCAACAAGTCGGAGAGACACCAGTGAGTGGTTCGAGAGCCGCTTCGGTTACAGATTCGGATGCGATTTCTCGCATCCGAGCCAAGATGACCGAGGCAGAGCAGATCATCGCAGGATTGCGATGATCACTCCGGTGTCAACCGGAAGTAGCTGAATCTTGGCTCGATGATTGAACCCTCGATGTCTCGAAGGTTGTCGATTGCATCTTCAGCAGCTTCTCGGCTATGTCCTGATGTGACTGCGGCGTGAACGAGAGTATCGTAATCCACACCGCCACCATCGTCCTTTGCTCGAATTGTCTCGACGATAACTTCGGTGACATCTCCAGTTGGGGTTGGAGAGGCTGGTGCCTCCGCTACGGCCGAAGGCGCATCGGAAGACTGCTCGAGTGTCGGTTGAGCAGCAGGTGGCGCCTCGATCAAAACGTCTGAGCCAGTCGCCATCGAAAGCCCTTGGAGGACTCCTACACGGTAATTCTCAGTGTCGAATTCACCGTAATGACCTCTTGCGAGAATCGTACCATCGACGAGGTCTGTTGGAACTCCCGAGGCCTCGAGGGCGGCAGGAGTTAGGTCGGATTCAATCGAGGCTTCGAAGGCGTCGAGGCGACGGAGGGTGGCTTCTGATGTCTCGACGAGCCAGTGTGTGTATCGATCCTTGTCGACGATGGTGAATTCCTCGGCGCGGAATGAAGTGAACACACCGCCATCCTCAGTCTCGAACCAGCGTGCTCGACCGACGAGCAACATTAGGAATCGGTCGCCGGACTCAAAGCGATTGAGAATCTCTTCGATGTCAGCGTGAAGTTCCGGCTGGAAAGAAGCGACCTCAAAGCGATGAGTTCCGGTCGGGTCGCGAAGATGACCAGTGTAGAATGAGCCGTTATCGGTTTCGCGACGCTCGACTCTATCGATGACCCCACCAACGAGAGCGCGGTTGACCTTCGCTCCAAGTTTGGTGATGACGAAGGATGGATCATATTCGCCTGCTCCTTCCTCTGGTAGGTCGGCATCCATGTATTCCTGAGCGAAGAGGCGTACCGCTGTTTGGCGGACTCTGCGTGCGGGTTGGGACATCACAGAATCACCCCCCAGCGATTCATGACCGCTTTCGCCGCTTCTTCAGGAGTCTCAGTGTCGACTTCGACTGTATCAGCCATCAGAATCGCTCCCTGTCCGTCGACCATCGCCCTGCCGTTGATGGTTAGTTTGCGAGCAAGGAATCTTTCCCGCAGAGTTGCAAGGTAACCTGACTGAGTATTGGCATTGATAGCATCCTTAATCTGATCTTGATCCATTCCGGTAAAGGACTCAGTGGCATCTTTCCCAATAAGAAGAGAAGCATTTGAGACTCCATTATCGAGAACGAGCCTGATTCGTACATCCTCTTCGCCTCGCTGTGGTCCATGGTCTGCACAAGCGCCGTCTCTTAGCACCCTACGACAATCAGGACAACGCTCGATGATGCCTGAATTATTTCCGATGGCGACGACGGTTCCAGAGGTTCGTATACCCCGTCGAGAACCACCACCCAGAAGTGTGGTTAGATCGACCTCTACCCAATGGTCAGCAGGGTCAATCTTCTCCCAAGGTGGGTCAGAAAGATCGATGACTTGGTCGGCTGAATCGACGACGAGGTCTGGCGAGCCCTGCCAGAACTGTACGCGAGCTCCAGTGAGGTGTAGGAACGAGCCAGGCTCTGGGTTCATTTCGCCCCATGAGGTAAGGCGACAGCGACCAGTTGGGTCCATCACATCGCCACTGCGGACCGTTTTTTCCTCGCCATTGGCATTGGTGAAGGTGCGGGCCTGCCAATTTTCGACTTGGACGGTGATTTCTATGTCGCGAGCACCGTCTCTGAGGTCAGCAATCGTCGAGCGAGTAGAGGATTTCAGATCATCCATGCTCGCGAATGCATTGTCGTGAAATGGCTCGATTTTTGTGAGGTCGCCTATGTTTATTTCAGGCGTCTCACGGAATCGGCGAACTTGCGCGCGATCAATCTTGACAAGAGAGCCAACTTCGTGATTGAATTCACGCCATGAGATGAAGCCGATTGTTCCAGACGGGTCGGCAAGGCGACCACGCACGATATCGAGGGTTCCACTTCCATCTTTCTTGACGATTTGATCATCCTTCTTAGAAAGAACACGTGCCACGATGCTGACAATTCCTTCAGCTGTTCCAGCGTCAGCGATGGAAACCGGTTCGTCTGAAATCTTGGTAACTGGTTGGCCACCCTCTTTCAGAACAGTAACTCGACTCGGTCGGTTGATGTTGAGGGCTCGGCGGTCGTTCCAGAAATTTACAGAGACGCCTTCGAGTCGGACGACCGAGCCGGGCGTGAGATTTTCAGAGTGATCGCCCCAGTCAGTGAAGTCCCAGCGCTCGCGCTCGCCTTCCCATGGACTGTCCTCAATCCATCCGTAGGCGATTTGACGTTCTTCACCGCGGACGGTCTGGATCTTCGGAATGTAAGAAACAACTGCGACTTCGATGGTGACGTTCTTGTCATCCTCTTTCAATTCGGAGAAGCGTGTGACCTTCTTCAGAGGAGGAGCTGTTCGCGATGGTGAGGAGATGTTCGAGACCTCCTTGCCAGCGGCGATTTGGAACTTGCGTACCACTGAACGTAGAGCGTCCTCTGGTGGAATCATGAATTCCTCCTCATACCTTCGGAACTCATTGATTATCTCAGTTTCATCCGCGCCTTCACATTCTTCTTTAACGACAGCAATCTGTGCTGCATACCTTCCATCTTCACTCATCAGCTCACCTATGTTCAGAGACAATACATCGAGCCTACTTGAACCAGGGGCCGACCAGAATCCGAAGATTCAGAATCGTCCGCGAGCACGATGCTACTCAGTGTGGGTTGGGGTAGGCTCGACACCACATCGTCTCCGGGATATGTCTTCCAGTCGTGGAGGTCTTTGAAGATAGCCCTACGAAGACGAGGTTGGATGACCGACTGGGTTTTCATCTCAGCGCTGTTGTCAGAAGACGATGAGCGCTGGTGAGCCCTGTCGATTCGGCGTTCTTACAGCCTCTGACAGGGCGAGTGCCGGCGAGTATGAAGATCGCAGCGGGCCGGCAATCGAGGCGTTCCTCGACGAGGTGCTTACCTCACCTTGGGAACTCTCACGACGCCTCGTCGAAGATGACCAGAAATCCATCGAGCAGGCCTTGATTGAATTGTCCGACGAGGGCTGCTCGCTGATCATAACCACAGGGGGAACTGGTCCCGCTCCACGCGATGTGACTCCGGAGGCTACCGAAGCGGTCTGTGAGAGGATGCTGCCTGGATTCGGCGAGCAAATGAGAGCAATCTCACTCAAGCACGTTCCAACTGCAGTTCTCTCCCGACAGACCGCAGGTATTCGAGGATCGACGCTCATTCTCAACCTACCAGGTTCGCCTCGATCGATTCGAGAGATTCTTGACGAAATTTTCGCCTCTGTACCATATTGCATCGACCTCATAGGGGGCCCATACATCACCACTGACTCGAAAATCGTCGACGCCTTTCGACCTCCGCACGCGCGTCGCTAAGCGCTAGTCGATCTCTCTTGCGAGTGGGATTAAACCCGCGTTACATATTAACGGGCGATTCCGGCCGGTGAGCCATGGCCAAGATGAAGTCAGGCGACATCGCATCCGATAGAGCAGCAGACGAGATCCGGGAGATTGACGTCACCCTTGATTTCACACCGAATGCAGACGCTTCCGTGCTCTACCGACAGGGAGACAC
>DAFD01000087.1:0-676 GCA_002497895.1 Euryarchaeota archaeon UBA175 | reverse complement strand
GACGCCGACAGAGGTTGGGTTCACGCTGAATATTCACTCCTACCCGGTTCGACCGATTCGAGATTCCAGCGCGAAAGGCGCGGAGCAAAGGGACGAACGCAGGAAATTGAGCGCCTAGTCGCTCGTAGCCTTCGCGGAGCCATCGACCTTGAGGCACTCGGCCCAATCGCCATCACAGTCGATTGTGATGTGCTGAATGCTGATGGCGGAACACGCTGCGCCTCTATCACAGCCGCAAATATCGCTCTCAGGCTGTGTATTCGCCGGCTCATCGCAGCAGGTCGCTGCCTTCCAGCGAACAAGAGACTCAAACATGACCAAATCAAGGCTGGAGTCGAAGCGCCAACATTGAGCGCAGCAGAGGCAAAAGCCCACGAAAATGCGGTCCTACCACACGACCTTGCCGCGATTAGCGTTGGTCTCATCGATGGAGGAGTATACACCGATCTGGATTACATCCTCGACAGCAATGCCGACGTCGACATGAACGTCGTGATGACCGCAGACGGCAAGTTTGTCGAAGTCCAAGGAACTGGAGAAGAATTCACCTACACCCGCGCCGAACTCGACGCACTCCTAGAATCAGCAACCGCAGGTGTCGCTGCTCTCAACGAGATGCAAATTCGTGTCCTCGACGGCGTCGAATGAGAATATGGTGGGACTGGCCGGACTTGAA
>DAFD01000011.1 GCA_002497895.1 Euryarchaeota archaeon UBA175 | reverse complement strand
TCGAGCATCTCATCTATCTCCATCTGCTCGGTCATGGCGGTCATGAAGGCCTCCATCGAGGCTAGGTAGATACATTCGCCCAACAGTTCCGCAGTGGCGTTATCGTCGTAATTTTCGGCGTTCTCGTCCATGCATCCGAGGATGTCGTCGACGATTTCCTCGATTTCGGGGCTAGTAGTACATCCAGCCAATGGGGTTGCGATTAAAATTAGGCTGGCAAGTATAGCATATGCTCGGGTCATCGAACTTACAAGATAACGCATTGGCCTTTAATCTGATGCAGGCGTAGGGACCTGTTTGACCTACCAATTTCCAGTCAAATCATTCCACATCAAGTGAGCTAGAGCGTCCATACCTGTTTGCATGCCAGACTCAAGCCCGTTGCGCCCACCTGCCAATTGGTAGAGAATATCGACGCGGTCGGTGGGCGCGTGCTTGGGGGATTGTTCGCAAGTGTCATCTTCCTCCTGAACGAACTCGTGCATTCCCCTCATCCAAGTCGCTGGCCAACCGCGTGAAATGAAATTGAAGTGATCTGAATTCCCTTTGGTGTCGTCGAGCACGACAACCCATTCCTCTGGATAGTCGAGCTCGTCGTGAAGGACGTTGTTCAACCGCGCCTGCAGCGCGGTGGCCTCCTCACGCATATCATCCGTCACATTCGTTCCGCGATCTTCGTAATAGGACCAGTCATCGACCGGGGAAGTGAACAGGTAGAGGTAGAAATAGTCCTCATCGCAGCCGCTCAGTTGGCTGATAAGTTGGGTTTCGACAGGCCAATTTAGTCCGTACATGTCGAGGTTGATGTATGTTGCAATCTCAACCCCTTCGGGTAGATTGGTCACGAACGTCTCGCTCCCATAACCGGCTCCTTCGGGAGAACCTTGACCTTGCCATTCCTCGTAATCCCAAGTTGCGAACTTCCAGGTGTGCTGCGGTGTTCCACCCCATTCTTGCATCAGTCGAGCGAGTTCGAGGACCGAGGCTGTTCCAGTTGCATCGTCGTAAGCACCCTCGGAGGTGCAGCCGGGGTACTCGACTCCAATGATGATTTGTTGTGAGTAGCAGATTGCATCGTAATGACCGCCGACAACTATCCACGAATCTGGGTCGAGACCCTCGTAAGTTGCGATGTAATTTTGGCAATCTTCGCATAGTTGCGTTGTGAAATTTTGGATCTCCACCTCGTATCCAAGGTCTTCGAATCGGAATTGGATGAAGTCGCCGGCATTGGAGTGGGCAACGGTGTCTATCTTGCGATAACCGAAATCCGCGAGAGTTTCGATGTCGTCGACGACGCGGGCCGCTTCGGGCATCGATGGTGGCGGCCCAGTTGGCAGTGGTTCTAATTCATCTGAATTGGTTAGCGCGGAGCTTACCGAATTGACGCCGGCGATTGCAGCAAAGAGCACAAGCAGGACTGCAAGAATTGCTCCGCCGGCGAGGGCGGGCCGAGGGATGTCTTCGAGCAACTCATGGCCCGCGATATCATCCAACAGCGAATCAAGTCTGTCTCGCACTGATTCGTCTGTAATCGACTGGATGCAAAGACTTGACTCATAGATTGAAGAAGATTTGGTGCAGGAGGTAGGATTCGAACCTACGAAGCACTACGCACTGGGACCTAAACCCAGCCCCTTTGACCGCTCGGGTACCCCTGCTTGAACCTCGGGCGCTGCGCGCACATCAAGAATCCAGCGGAAGCCAGTTCTGTCCCCATAGGGTCTTAACAGGAGCATCCGGCGAGAGGAATTTGGGGTGCACATGTCTCGCATTGGCGTTCTTGGTTTGGGTAATTGGGGCACCGCGCTAGCCAAGGTTTGGTGCGAGGATGGCCACAACGTGACAGGTTGGACTATCGAGCAGGAAGTGTATGAGTCGTTAATGACGACGAATATCAACGAAAAATATCTGCCCGAGTATGAAATTCCTAGGCTCGATGTGACAATGGAAATGTCGGACATAACCGACACCTGTGAAATCCTTGTTCTGGCTCTTCCAAGTGGTGTTATTCTCTCCGTGGTCAACGACCTAATCCCTTTGCTACGCCCCTCGCACGTGTTGCTTGATCTCGCCAAAGGATTGGCGCCGACAACCGAGAGTGAATCGGGAATGATCTCGCAAGAGATTGAGGCTCGACTGACTGCGGCTGGGAAGGCAAATCCGGTTGTAATTCTAACCGGCCCGACAATCGCTCCAGAGGTTGCTCGTGGAGTGATGACGACTGCGATTGTCGCGTGTCATGACAGGTCGGTTGCTAATCGAATTTCTGAGAGGTTGTCGACTGAAAGCCTAGTGCTGACGGCAACCGATGATATCGATGGGGCGGAGTTGTGGGGCGCCTACAAGAATACGGTAGCTCTTGCTTGTGGACTTGTGGATGGACTTCGTGGAGGCATTGGCGGTGACAATCTCAAGGCCGCGTTGGTTCTTGCTGGATTCTCGGAGGGTATCAAACTCCTCGATGCGATGGGGGCTGAGGCTTCTACCGCCTTTGGCCCGGCCGGTATTGGTGATCTCTACGTGACTGCTACGAGTCCGCGCTCTCGTAATCGAACTCTAGGTGAGAAACTCGGTTCTGGTAAGTCGCTGGAAGAGTCTCTCGGTGAGATGCACATGGTTGCTGAGGGGGTTCGAGCAAATCGAATGTTCCTCAATCGTGCACGGCGACTCGACATCCAGGTTCCCTTCCTGAGTGCGCTGGGTGACTTACTTGCTGGCGAAGCCGAGGTAGGCGAGGCTGTCCGCAGAATGGTCGAGTCTTACGAATCCTGATTTGGATCTGAGAGATATGGTTCTCCGGATGGCTGGTTTCCCAGCCACCCGGATTACGTAATTCCGTTCTTCTTACCGCTATTTTCGGAAATCAAGCCATCATTGCGGTTGCCTTCTTGGCACCCATCCATGCTACGACACCGAATCCAATCTTGTTGATCATATCAGCGATGTTGTAGAGCACAGCCATGGTCTCCTGATTGACGCTTTCAGAGATTGCAACCTCTGGGCTGAACAGGTAACCGATTGGGTAGATTAGCCATCCGACGCAGATGAACCAGCGTAGAGCGTTGGTGCTCCACATTAGCTCTGGCGCGATAGCGTTGTTGTCAACCCCAAGTCCTGAGGTCCACGGGGTTCCTGTGGCAACGATGATCATTGCCCATCCCATTCCGCCCAGGGCGAGAGCGAGATACGCGTTCATCATTCCAGACTCACCAGCGTAGCCGAAGCCAATCATGATTAGAGCACCTAGGAAGCAAATTGCGGTGAATCCCATGCCTGCGAACTTTGTATCGGTTATCGCGTCCTTGCCGACAAGAGACGGGAACTTCAGTGCCATCAGAGGCACTGTGATAATCCAGTCCATGTATCGGTACTCTATA
>DAFD01000108.1:5523-8607 GCA_002497895.1 Euryarchaeota archaeon UBA175 | reverse complement strand
CTGCACAGACTGAGTGTGAAACCGCCAGTCCTGGAAGTTACGCTGCATCTCCCGGCTCAGCAGAAGCAACTCCATGCTCGCCTGGAACCTATCAGCCAATGTTCGGAGCTGATTCCTGTCGCCTCGCTAGTAAGGACCATTTCGTCGAACTTGAGGGTGCAATCAGTCAGACACCTTGCCCTTCGGGCGAGTCTCAAATGAACGAGGGCCAGCCATCTTGCATCGTTGATGTGGATAACTCACTACCTATCGAAATGATTGCGATTGGAGGCGTGGTCGTCCTAGCCCTAGCAGGATTCATGCTCACTCGTGGTAAGAGTGAGCCTGAGCCAGTACCTCAGCGCCGTCGAAGACCACCTAAGGGTGCCCGTCGCAAGAGGAAGCGACCTGAGAGCGCACGTAAGGAAGAAGAGGACCAGAATAAGTGGGGAAGGCCTACTGAGGACTCCGGAGGTGAAGAGGAATGAATCGCTTGAATGAATCATATCGACGGACGATACTTTCCCTCTCCCTCGCGTTGCTAATGCTCGGGATGTCTGCGGCTTTCGCATTAGATGCAGGAGAGTCAGCCTCTCTACCAGAGGAGCAGTCGCCTCGCGATAATCACTCACCACTCCACGAGCCAGGCGCACCTCTAGGGTCGGTCTACACCAACCTAACCATCACCCAAGGATACAATCATGCCTGCATGATTCAAGCGAATCATAGCCTGATTTGTTGGGGCTCTGGAGGCTCTGGTAGATTGGGCCATGGTTCTTCCACTAGTTCAGTAACTCCTGTCTATGCTAATCTTCCAGCCAATGAAACTCCTGTAGAAATCGGTGCTGGATGGTGGCACACATGTGGACTGATGGAATCTGGTAAGATTTACTGTTGGGGAAATGGTGGATTTGGCCAAATGGGCAATGGCCAAACCCAAGATAACAACTACGAGATGATACAGGTTTCACTCCCATTTGGAAGAACTGGGAAAACAATTGCAGTCGGTGAACACCACGCCTGCACTATCGCCGACAATGACGAGGTCTATTGTTGGGGCAATAACGAGCAAGGAGCAGTAGGAGCCTCAGGATACCAAGACGCGGAAGCAACTCCTGTCCATGTTGATCTGCCTGGCACTCTTTACGCGATATCTATTGGTGCGGGCAATGAACATACTTGTGTTGCGGTGAATAATGGAAGAGCATATTGTTGGGGAGAGAATTGGAATGGGCAACTCGGATATGGTGGCTCGGAATGGGCTTCATACCAACCACGAATGGTCCAGATACCCGGAAATCGCGACGTTGTTTCGATTGCCGCCGGAGGTTGGCATTCCTGTGCTATCCTTGACAATGGCAAAGTCATGTGTTGGGGCCTAGACAACTGGGGGCAACTAGGAGATGGTGGTTCGAGTGAGGACCAGTTTACTCCTGTGTATGTCAGCATGGGGTCCAATACGGCTCGCGCAATTGTGACAGGTTGGGACACCAGTTGCATGATTCTCGATTATGGCCAAACCCAGTGTTGGGGTAAAAACAACAAAGGAGAGGCCGGTACTGGAGACACTGGCGTAAATGAGTACACAACTCCCGCTACTGTAGCAGGTTCCCACGACTTTGTCTCGATTTCGATGATCGATGAGGGAGCTTGTGCTATCAACTCCGATGCTGAGGTGTATTGCTGGGGTGACAACTGGTATGGTCAAGCAGGAAACGGTCAAACAAACACTCAAGAGTATAGTCCAGTCGAACTCGATTACAGCAATAATCACGCCAAAATGAATGATCGTGACCCCGATGATGATGGGATTTTGACGATATTCGACCCAAGCCCCTACGGATGTATCGCGGGAACTTGGATTAACATTTCAACAGAAGATTGTGCTGCCACCGACCAAGGCTACTACACAGATCAACCCCAGATGTACTACCAGATTCCTTGTGCGAATGGCACCTATCAGCCAGCTAGTGGGCAAACGAGTTGTCTATTGGCACCCGCTGGATATTATGTCGATTATGAGGCCGCGGTGGAGGCAACACCCTGCCCTGCTGGCGAGTATCAGCCTACTGAAGGTCAGACAAGTTGCCTTGAGACCATAGTCGGACACTACACCACTGGTGGGGACGCCAACCCGATCCCATGCGCTCCTGGATCTTATCAACCGGCCTCTGGACAGAGCGAATGCATACTCGCCGATCCAGGTTACCATGTTGATTCGAGTGGTTCATCAACCCAATCTATGTGTGCACCGGGCGGATACTCTGCTGGTAACGGCACCGCAGATTGCACTCTCGCGGAACTCGGTAGATTCGTCGCCGGTACTGGAGCCACAGGTTCTGATGCCTGCGGCGTAGGAACTTACGCAGACGTTGAGGGACTCGTCGCATGCAAAGATGCCGACGCAGGACACTACGTCGATACCGAAGGTGCATCTGAGCCTACTCCATGCCCTACGGGTCAATACCAGACAACAACGGGTCAAACCGAATGCATGGATACTGAAGTCGGCCATTACACCTCTGATGAAGGCAGCGCGAATCAACGCGAATGTGATCGAGGAAGCTTCCAAAGTTCAACGGGTGCATCTAGTTGTGATGCAGCCGAAGTGGGCCATTTCGTCGATGAAATGGCCGCTTCAGAGCAGACTCCCTGTACTGCGGGTTCCTACCAAAATGAACCTAGTAGCACCTACTGCAAGTATGCATCAGAAGGCCATCACGTTCCCGATGCCGGCTCGTCTAGTCAAACTCGATGTCCAGTTGGTACATTCTCAGACACCACTGGCCTTGTCGAATGTCACCAGGCCTCGCCTGGATACACAGTGATAGTCGAGGCATCCACCTCGCAGGATGCTTGCGAGATCGGTACTTACCAGTCTGACTTCGGTCAGACACATTGTGATGATGCGGAGATGGGACACTATGTTCCATCCGAAGGTGCTGGCGCCCAGACTCCTTGTTCCATGGGCACCTACCAAAGCCGAACTGGGCAGTCATCTTGTATCGATGCCGAACCAGGTTACTTCGCAGGTCAGGAAGGCATGACCAATCCTGACTTCTGCACGGCGGGAACATACCAACCAAACTCAGGACAGAGTGCCTG
>DAFD01000108.1:0-5110 GCA_002497895.1 Euryarchaeota archaeon UBA175 | reverse complement strand
CAGGTCAGACCTCTTGCCTAGAGGCAGATGCTGGCCACATCGTTCCAGAGAGTGGCGCGTCGGCTCAGACACCGTGCGAGCCAGGCACCTATCAGGATCGAACCGGCGAGATTACCTGTCGCCTCGCAGCCAAGAATAACTATGTCGATGAAGCCGGTTCCGACTCTCAAAAGAAGTGCGCAACCGGCTATTCTCAACCCGAGCGTGGTCAGAGTGAATGCCTGAAGGATGCTGCTGAATCATCCCTGCCGATTATACCGATTGCAGGCGCGGTAGTCGTAGCTGCAGCTGTTGGTTTCTTCATGATGAATCGAGGCAAGTCGGGTGGCCCACCGAAGGGTGGTGCATCAGGTGGTAATATGCGCCGCGGGCCTCCACAAAAGGGAGCCAAGCGACGTAAGAAGCGACCTGAGTGACTCGATTTTTGGATTCTCTTTGAGGTTAGGCGGGTGGTTCGCTTGAAATGCGAACCCGTCTTGTGGCAGCCATGCGCGAGCATCCCTCCGACAGGGTCGACCTTCGCTCCGACACGGTGACACAGCCGACCGCAGCGATGCGTGAAGTGATGGCGGAAGCCGAAGTCGGCGACGATGTTCTCGGCGACGACCACACGGTAATCGCTCTGGAAAACCGGCTCGCGGCCATGCTCGGCAAGGAAGCAGGCCTCTTCGTGCCGAGTGGAACTATGTCCAACGCCATCGCCATTCGTGCTCACACAAATCCTGGCGATGAGGTGGTCACCGAAGCCACCAGTCACATCTACATCTACGAAGGAGGTGGCTTCGCAGCCCTATCCGGATGCTCAATTGCCCTCGTTCCCGGCCGAGCAGGAATCATGGATCCGGCCGATGTTCGCAAAGCCATCCGTAAGGTAGACGGCAGTTTTGGTCACTTCCCGAACGGCTCTCTCGTCTGCGTCGAAAACACCTCGAACCGCGGAGGCGGTTCTTGCTATGATCAAGAAATACTCGACGAAATCGGGCGTATCGCTCATGAAAACGACTGCAGTGCTCACCTCGATGGTGCTCGAATTTTCAACGCAGTCGCCGCTACTGGAACTGATATCGCACGCATGGTACGAGAATATGACACAGTCTCTATCTGCCTCTCCAAGGGACTTGGTGCACCAATCGGTAGCGTTCTTGTCGGACCACGCTCCTTCATTGATTTAGCGTATAGATGGCGGAAGATGTTCGGTGGCGGCATGCGTCAAGCTGGAATCTTAGCCGCCGCCGGTCTCTACGCACTCGACCAACATGTCGAGCGATTGGCAGAAGATCACGACCGCGCGCGCCGCCTTGCAGCGGCGGTCAACGAAATGGATGGCTACGCGGTCGACATGAATTCAGTACAGACCAATATGGTGTATATTTCAACGGCTAATGGAGAGGCCCAGAAAGTTGTGGATCAGTTGGCAGAGCATGGTGTGGACACTTTGACAATCGACGATTCCACAGTTCGCGCAGTCATCCATCTTCACATCACAGACGAAGATATCGAGCGCGCAATCGCAGCATTTGCCACGACGCAATGAAGGCGAACCATTCATCATCAGCGCGAATTCCGCAAGTTGATGCGAACCGTTCTGGCCCTCGCGATGGTGGCTCTTTTGCTGGCCCCCATGGGAGCGTTAGCCGAGAGCGCACCAATCTGGACGACAGCCCGCCATCAGGATGATTCCGGAACTTTCGGCGGGCTGAAACTTGCCTTAGGGAACGGTACAGTAGACGCGAGCACGACCTCGCAATACAGCGATTTACCAAATATCGTAGAGGTTTACACAGCCACTTGGTGCATGAATTGCGTTTCCAGTGAGTACGCGATGGATCAGGCGACTGAGGGCACAGATTCGGTACTTATTCACTACCATCGTCATTGGTTTGAGATTGAGGATCCATTCGGCTCGAACAGCACCGAGGAGCGTTGGGTTGCAGCATATGGAGACTCGTCAAAGGACAATGTTGGTACTGAGAGGGCAGCGCCGACCTCTGTCATCGATGGACAGAGAATGCACTCTGGTTCATCCCCCAAGGGAACTTCTCTTGTCGACGATTACTCGCAATCTCTGCTCGTTGGTAACCGTGCTTGGTTCATGGATGGAACAATCGACTTCTCTGTTGACTTCACTGATGGAGCAACCTTCTCTTGGAATTTCGACAATCTCGTATTTTCCTGCGCTGACGAATGTCCACCTCAAACGACGACCCCGTGGATTCTCTTCGTGGAGGACTCGGCGCGCTTCGAGGACGGCTCGAACGGACTCGATGATTACGTGCATGTTGCTCACTCGGCCGTGCAACTTGATGGCACAAACGGCACGGCCGCGCTCGACATCCCTACGACATCAGATGGAGAAGACATGAACGCTGTACTGCTCATCGATTGGAACGTCGAGCATCCTCCAGATCCCGGCTTTCACAATCCACTTCCAGCGGTAGGAATCGCAACTTTTCTCTCACTTCTAGCTGCTATTCCACTGACCCGCGCCTCGCGTCAAGAGTGAGTTGCACACACCTCAGCAATCGGCGAGTTCAAGAACCCCCTCCGAGCATCCTCGATGCTCGGTGGTGTCATGGTTCAGGAAGTCGGCTTGTCGGTAACCAACGAGGAGGTCCCTCCCGGCCCTCTGCCGACGTGGTTACTCGACCACATGCGTCGCCAGAGTTGCGACCCTCAACCACACTCCATGGGTGGACCGTCTCGGGTTCTAGTGTTGTATGCGGGAGAGGAGGCGAGACGAGAGAATCTCGAGCGGCTCGCTGACGAGGGTGTGGTGATTGACAGGACTCTGCACCACACCCTCGACTCTCTTGAGAAATCTTTGCTGGCTGATTTGCGAATGCCGCGAGTGTTGTCACTTTCGGGCGGCTGGAGATTGGTCTTGGATGCCGCTTGCGCTGAGGCGGCTGCGCGGCTTGAGTTTCCAATCCTACACCCCATTCCGAGTCTCGACTGGAATCGCAACAAGACTCGTTCTCTGGCTTCACTACATTCGGTCTTGGCACGTGAAGGATGCCTCGATGAGTGGGACGGCGCTGGAATAGAGGGATTTTCACGTGTGTTGAAGGGGCTTGAGGAAGCACTCGGAGGGACTCATCCAGATTTTGTCACCAGCCGAGTTATTGAGTCGCTGAAGGCGTCACTGGAAGCCGACTCGACACCGTTCAGCCTATCGGAAGTAGATGGAATCATCATGCTTGACCACGCGCCGATGATACCAGCATGTCGTCTGGAATTACTCGAAGCAATATCTCTTCACAAACCAATTCACCAATTGGTAAACCCAGGAAATTTCAGGCTGGGAGAACACGGGTTGCTGATTCGTGACGATTATGCTCTGAAGAATCTGGATGGCGTGCCGTGGGTTCCGACTCACGAAATCGCTGACCTCTCGGATTTGGGGCGCTCTCCACACAGGCGCTTCCGATTGCAGCGCGAGTCGCATTCAATTGCTCAGGCGACTCTCATAATCGCAGAGCAATTACGCTCTGATCCGGATAGCAGTATTCTGATCGTTGACCCGACTGCGGCAGATGATCCACACCAGTGGAGCCGTGCTCTAGCTGACCTCGGGGCTGCGCTGCCAGGATCTGAGGCGATGGCGTCGAGTAAGCCTCTTGGACACTGGATGGCGAGCCTTGCTGGGATTTGCCATGGACCGAATGCATGGTCTTTGGAGGGTCTGCGAGCGCTGGCTCTGCAGCGCTCGTTAGCATTATTCGATGAAATCGATGGACATCCTGCGATTGATGATTTAGTTGCTGAGGCAACTGCAGATTTGCTGACAGATTTGGCACGTAGTGACCACTTACTTGGTGGACCCGGGGCTCTCGAACGCTGGCTTGCAACTCTTGCGCGGGATGAGACCGATCCACGCAAAGGCCCAGTCAAGGAGGCGACGCAGTGGTGGCTACTTTCACTTGCGAATTCTAATCGTGCGCTAATGGCTGATTATGATAAGCAAGTACTTTCCAATCAAGAGTTTTGGCAAGGCTGTCACAGTGGTCAACATCTACCGGTTGCCAGCGCTCCAGAAACTGGTGATGAATGGCTCATTGCAGCGCTATCGAGAATAAATCTCAGTGCAGGAATCGAAGCCGGCGACGGCTCGGTATCGCTCCCAGCCGCCGTTGTTCAGAATCTCGTCGACGCTCATTCGAGACTGAGAAAGATGCAGGAGACGACAGGTCAATCTAATCCCTCAGGGGGCACCGAATGGGTTGAGGAATTAGAGACGATTCTATCTTCAACGCCGGTGCGCAGTGGAGGTGGGGTCAGCCGAGAAAACATCCGCCTGACCACACCAGAGGGCGCTCTAGGCTGCACTGCAGACCTCATCATCCTCGCTAATGTCTCCAGTTCATCTTGGGATTTGCGAGTTTCAAAGGTTCCATTTTTTGGTGATGAGGAAAGGCACAAACTCGGTATCCTTAGACCCGACACTCCGATTCGTCAGGCCAGGCACCACCTCGCACACCTACTCAGCGCGGCGAGTAATGAGATTGTCATTCTCGATCCGAGTGAAGATAAATCGACTCCAGTAGCAGCACCAATTCGAGAATGGGCGCGTGTCAATAGCCCAGATTCAGAAGCTCCCCAACTGGAGGAATCGCCTAATCGTGAGAACGACGCGCGCAACCAGCGCTGGACAGATGGCCGAGAACTCAATTTGATGCGAGCAGCTTCGCGTCCAGCGCTGAACCCAGCGTCGATTTCAATCCCACTTGATGTCGAAATTCAATCGGACAGAGAGCGAAGACAACCCCGGAACACCGACGACGAAGGTTACCTTCCCGAAGCAGCTCAACCTCACATTTGGGCCATCGAAAAGGACCAACTTTTGCGGACACATAGAGGTGCTGGACTACGACCGCGACTAGCCACCAGATGGCCGGTCGTCGGTGGTCCAAACCGTGAGACCATCGATCCTCGCCCCCTCCGTCCTAAAGCAACAGGATCACAACCTTACAATTCTCGTCACGGCTATCTTGAAGGAGCGGAGCAGTCAGTCGAAATTTGGTCTGCAAGTCGCCTCAAAGAGTGGGTCACCTGCCCGAGAAGGGGGTGGCTAAGCAGGGGATTGTCGGCCGAGGAGGAAGAACGTCAGAGA
>DAFD01000096.1:3462-4582 GCA_002497895.1 Euryarchaeota archaeon UBA175 | reverse complement strand
CATTTTTGGGGATTGGATCAGATAGCGACTCTGATGAGATTGACAGCGCCTCAGTACAGCGTTTAGAGTCTCTATCCGAACAAGCGGTTGAAGCGGTCACAGTTCCAGAGGAATCAATCCCCATCGAAGAGGACGCCTGGACCCTGGCCCCATCACCCGCGAGAGCACGAGTTGGCGCCAGTGGATTGGAACCGGTCGCGGTAGAGAGTAGGGCCACCCCCGACTCAGCCGCAACCATTGACACCACAGCAATCGAACAACGAATGGACGACCGCTTCGATCGTATTGAGGCCACGATGAGCATCATGGATGCACGCCTTACTCAGTTACACGTCTCAGACAATTTGGGTCACGCACTACCCACCGATGTGCTAGTTACAGCCGATAGTGAGGAAGGGGCAACCACTGAAGAAACTGAAACAACCTCCGGGGACTCTGAAGAATCAGTTGAAACACAAGGGGTTGAAACGGTCAGCCTACTCGATTTGTATGAGGGAAGTGTTGCAGACCTGAACCCATTCCTGAATCGCCGTGCCGACACCCACTCTCGAGGACCTGTTGTGACCGTGAGTGAAATCTCAGCGTTGTTACTGGACCACCTTTCGTCAGAACAAGCGCTGACATTCATTGAGAAGGCAAAAACAAGTGGAATGATTACCAAGGATGAATCCGCAGAATTGGTTGCCATTGTTGGCCTCGCCAATCCCGCGATTAACAATGACAGTTCTGAGCATCTACCACACCGCACGCTGCTGATGTTCGGCTCTATGGTGGAAGCATGGCGCAATTCTCAGAGTGAGGGGGTCTGAGATGTGGGCGGCTCAGTGAGTATATCGGCATTGATTGTCGGAACCGCCCTTCTGGGCATCTTCGCCCTTGCATCATTATCGCTCAACAACAGTGCGATTACGGCGTCAGAAGTAATGGAAGAAAAATCAGGTGAACCAGAGATCCGCCTCCTCAACGCATCAGAGGTAGCTGGCACAATTCACCTCAACATTACCAACACTGGAGATGAATCTGTAGATTTCGACAAAACATGGTTTAGCGTCGATGGAAATTCACCTCTTCGAGCGAGCGACTACCACAACCAAACAACCGTTCTATTCCCTGGTGAAAC
>DAFD01000096.1:0-3064 GCA_002497895.1 Euryarchaeota archaeon UBA175 | reverse complement strand
GGAGTATCCTTTTCTTGAGGTGATAATTTGGCAGATGGTGGTGCAAGTGAATTGATTATGCTCATCTCCGGGCTCTTGGTTGCAGGTATTGTCACCACACTACTAATCGCATCGTGGGGTGGCTTGGCCAATACGGTGGAGACCGCCCAAACACAAGTGGAAGCGAATTCCAAAACCGGTGCTGCATTGGCCAGCGATCCTATGCAAATTTCTTGGAATCAGACCGCTTGTAATCTCACATTGCACATCCAAAACACAGGCAGTCTTGAATTGGTAACCGACAATATCGGAGTCATTGTCAACGGAACAGGAACCACAATCAACCATGTACAATTGCTTGGGAACAGTTCCGTGTGGGTAACGGGTGAAGTTGCAGCATTGCATGTTTGCCCCACTGGAGTTAACATGACATCAGGCCAAGAAACCATTGTCACTGTTATCGTGCAAAGTGAGTACTACCAAGGAATCGCAGGCCAGCATTCATTCAGCGAGGTGGTGCGTCTTGTCTGATGATACCGGCCTCCCATTTGAATTGGAAACGGATAGCCTTTCAGACAGTTTGGGGCGCTTCCTTCCGCGAAGGTCACTGTACATCGTCACAGGTCAAATTGGTGCAGGAAAAAGCCTGATCGCTCAACGATTGGCCTATGGTTTGGTATCGAACAATGTGCGAACAACGATGGTCACAACAGAATTGACCACGAGAGGATGGCTTGAGCAAGTCAACAGTTTGGGATATTCTCTTGAAGACGCAGCAAATCAGGGACACTTCACACTCCTCTCCAGATTTGGAGTAATCTCTGATGAAGTCGAGGAAGATGTTGGAATCGACGATCTGCTGGCCTCCGAAGCCTTGGAAAATGCAGACATTTCCATCGTCGATCGAGCATCGATGTTATTCCAGAACCACGAAGCCTCACCGGATAAGCTACTCGCCCGACTCCGCACATTCTGCTCTGAGGACCGCTCTCTCATGTTGTTGATTGATCCGGATGAGATTTCATCTGATATGATGCGAATTCTATCCGCATCCGCTGAAGTGGTCCTCGAGATGAAAACATCAGAGATTGGCGGTGGCCTTTCTCGAATATTGGCCGTTACCCGCTTCCTGCGCGCCGCAGGACCAGTACAACCCAGAATCGGCTGGAGAGTCGAACCAAGTATGGGCTTCATTGTAGATATTACAGCCGTGAGTTGAGGGATAAAATATGGAAGCCGAAGAACTTGAATTCGCCAAAGGGGATCTCAATGGCGTTATTTCTAGGTTTGACCATGTTCGCGAGTGGGTCGAAGATTTTGAATCGCGTCACGGTACCCGCCCGATGTATTACGGTCCATTGGATCGGGCGGCATCAAAAGTAGAACCTCTCAACTTAATCTATCATCTTCGAGGACCACTTTTCGCTCATGTCTATCGCCCCACTCAAGATGAAGAAGGGGGAGGGACCACTCTCTGGTTCGGAATTGAGCCATACCTCACAGAAGAGGAAGAAATCATCAAACAAATTCTGGTCGAACGATTGCTAAAGGAAGCACCGAACGCCCCATCTTTCTCAACAGATGCAGAATTTGAATCGATGCTGGAGAACATGATGAAAAAGCACACAAGAATCACCAATGTTCCTGTTGCAATCAACGACATCGTCACACCGGTGAGAAGGGCCCTCGGATTGACCGAGCCACCGATTAGTGTGACCGAACAGCAGATGGAACGATTGCAATACACCGTGATTCGAGACCTTGTCCGTTCAGGGCCCTTGGAAACGTTGCTTTCAGATGAGATGTTAGAAGATATTCACGCAGTTGGTTTGCGTTACATCAGCATGGATCACAAAGTGTTTGGAATGGTCACATCAAACATCCGATTCCGCGATCGAGAGATGCTTGAGAGATATCTACGAGCCATGTCGGAGCGTATCGGTCGCCCGGTCTCAGACAGCAAGCCGATTATCGATGGTGCTTTGCTGGACGGCAGCCGTATCAACATCATTTATTCCGATGACGTCTCAATGCTGGGATCCTCTTTCACCATTCGAAAGTTCGCTGAAGAAACCATTTCAATCACTCAATTGATTCAATGGAAAACCATGTCAGCAGAGGTCGCAGCATACGTTTGGCTTTGCCTCGAAAACGGCATGTCACTATTGGTGTCAGGAGAGACAGCATCTGGTAAGACAACAACCCTGAACGCAATCCTTCCATTTATCGATCACAATGTGAAAATTTACTCTGCAGAAGATACGCCTGAGGTCAAGGTACGCCACCGATTGTGGCAACGACTCGTGACACGAGATTCCAAGAATGAAGACTCCAGGGTTGAGATGTTCGACCTCCTAAAAGCAGCCTTGCGAAGCCGTCCAAGATACATCATCATCGGAGAGATTCGTGGTGCAGAAGGTGCTACTGCATTCCAAGCGATGCAAACAGGCCACCCCGTTATCGCTACATTCCACGCATCATCTATCGTTAAGATGATTCAGAGATTTACCGGCGATCCAATCAACGTCCCGATGCGCTTCTTCGACAACTTGAATTTTGCAATTTTCCAAGAAGTGGTTGAAGCCCCTGGTGGTGGAATTGCCCGTCGAGTTACCGGTATTGACGAAGTGATTGGATACAACAAGCACGCAGACGGTGTCCTCACCAGAGGTATGTTTGATTGGGACCCAGTCAGAGACAAGCACTACTTCAGAGGCATGTTCCAGTCACACTTGATGGAGAACAAAATGGCAGCCCTCATGGGCTTTGAAAATAAGCGCGACATCTACGAAGAAATGGCTCGAAGAGCCGAAGCATTACAGCGGATGGTCGACCGAAATATTACGCATTACGATGATGTCTTTGATCTCCTCGATATCTACTATCAACAAGATTGGGAAGCGTTCTCCAAAGCCATCGATATTTGGGACCCCATAGAGGATTGAGGTGAAGCGATGGAACGACTACCTCTGTACCAAATCGCTTTCCGTAGAATGGACACCCCCCTCGGCGAATACGCGGTCAAAATCGTGTTACCGGCCTTCATTGCCGGTGCTTTGCTATCCACCTTTCTTTTTTACACTCT
>DAFD01000016.1:6684-9543 GCA_002497895.1 Euryarchaeota archaeon UBA175 | reverse complement strand
GGGTCTGATAGGCAGTTTATTTCAGTTGAATCAGAGTATCCATCACCATCGTCATCGTTATCAGAATTGTCACCGATTCCATCGTCATCGGTGTCGACCGATTCGTTCGGATCAAGTGGGAAAGCATCGTCGACATCGGGTACTCCGTCGCCATCGTCGTCCTCATCGACCGCATTACAGCTCAAGTCTCCATCAGTGTCGGTCGGCCTGCTGGCTGAATCCAAAGGATCGCTGCCACAGATATTCTCATCGGCGTCAGTCCAACCGTCGCCGTCGTCATCATCATCTCCATTGTCACCGACACCGTCGTTGTCTGTGTCGGTTTGCTCGTTAGGATCGAGCGGGAAATCATCATCGTTGTCCACGACGCCGTCATCGTCGTCGTCGTTATCCATAGCGTCGCAGCGACCATCACCATCAGTATCCAACGGGTAATCACTTGCATCTTCAGGATCAGAACCGCAGTTGACTTCCTCAGTGTCCCAGAAACCATCGCCATCTGTGTCGAGCGTGAAGATCCATACACTGAGGTTGTAGATGCCCTCACCTTGCCAGGCGACAACGCGGAGTATGACGTCATCACCGCTAACGATAGAGCCGTTCGAAGTAACCATCTCGTCGCCATTGAGGTTCGTCGAGGAATCGATTGTTGAGTAATTCGATGCCCATCCGAGCACGAGATACGGAGTGATCTCGTTAGTGTCCGCTGTCATCTCGACAGCGATTCCATGATTCAACGGTACTGCGTATCGATAGAAGTCATTTGCATCGGTATCTATTGACGCCCAGCCTGTGAAATTGTTCAAGCCTGGATAAGTCTGGATATCAGAGGAATTGTCCGCTACATCTCCCGCATCTGTTCCAAGCCCTGAATCATTCTGATTATTGGCAGGTAGATTCGCCTGATCTGAGAGAGTGATGTTAAGCAGATATTCACCTTCACCAGTCCACGCATTCACGCGCACAAATACAGTTTCATTAGTGATATTCGTGGTACCACTAGACACCTCTTCAGGATTCGCATAGTAAGAATAATCGATGAATGCCCCTGCAGAATCCATTAGAATCAAATCGTAATCATCGGTATTGTTCCATGATAGAGTCGCTTCAAGTAAGCACCAGCAGGTGACGTTGACTCGGTAGTAATCGTCGTCGTCGTCAGTATTCGAAATGTAACCTGAATAGCTACCATTGCTTTCAGGGAGGTCGGTTGGATAGGTCATGTTGTTTCCAGCATCGCCGCCAGTATTCGCATCGTTCTGAGTGTCTGAGGTAGGGACCCCCGATACATTCTCCATTCCGAAGTTCATTGTGTAATTCGTATCACTAGACCACGCACGCACGCGGAAGAGAACATCGTCACCTCCTACAGTGGTTCCGTTTGCCGTGACCTCCTCTGGGTTGGAAGAGCCTGCTGCGTAGTCTACGGTATTCAGACCGGTTGAATCATACATGTAGATGTCAAGGTCTGCACTTGAGTTAGTCCACGATACTGAGGCCCAGATAGTGTAGTTTACTGGCACATATATGAGATACCAGTCCTCTTGATCCCAGGTGCTTGAAATCCATCCAGTGTAATTCCCACCTGTGGCTGGCACCGAGAGGTTCGTTGCGGCGGAGGCGGAGTTACCAGCGTCGTCACCGGTGCCGGCATCATCTTGATTCGCACCTGGCTGACCTGCGCTCGAACCAAAGCCGTAGGAGAAATTGTAGTATCCTTCATCGGAAGAAGAGGCGATTTGAATGTAGACTGTTGTTCCGCCAACCAAGGTACCATTGGTGGAAATCGTCGACCAGGAATTGCCATAGTCGTAATCTATTGATGTCCCTGAGGAATCGAGCAAGCGGATGTGTGACCCGTAGAAAGAAGCATTGGTGAAATCAACCATGTCTGCGTACACATAGTGGTTGGCAGGGACGCTGACAGCGTACCAGTCGGTCGAATCCCAGCTGTCTGAAATCCACCCCATGATTGTAGCATTTGGGGTGCTGACAGCTATTGCACCGGTTGAGTCAGCACCTGCATCGGTTCCGCTACCAGCATCATCCTGAGCGGAACCAGGTTGGCCAGAAGTTGAGAATATCCAAATCTGCAATGTGTATTGGCCTGATCCAGACCACAAATCGACCTCGATGAAGACTGTTGAGCCACCGACATTGGTGCCATTCGAGGTAACGTCATCGACGCTCGTGCTATACGAGGAATCGATTGTGACGCCGGTTGAAGTTCGCAGAAGAAGATCGAAATCTGCTCCAGAAGGTGATGTTAGCTGAACTGCGACTCCAGTATATGCAGACATATTGATTCCGAAGTAATCGGTTCCGTCAGTACTACTGAGATTTCCGTAATATGTAGCATTGCTCGCCGGCAGATAGACCGCCGTCGAGGTGCTGCTTCCAGCATCTCCTCCACTTCCAGCATCATCGGCCACAACTAGCCCAGAGAGGGCTCCTAGCAGCATCAAGGCGACCATCGTTCGAGCGGTAAACGCACGCGTCATGCACTAACGGTGCACAATCTGCATATTAAATCGATGGCGTGGAGTCGGTGTGAATTATGCACCGCCCTAGTATGCGGGTTAGGCTTCAGGAATAATCGAAGAACCCAGAACCTGACTTGCGCCCGAGCTTACCTTCGGAGACCATGTCCTTGAGCAATTGTGAGGGCGCATACTTAGGGTCACCTTCGAATCCCTCATGAAGGACGTTCATGATATGCAAAACCGTATCCAAACCGATTAGGTCAGCAAGTGCCAGAGGTCCGATTGGATGATTCATCCCGAGTTTCATTATACCGTCTATTGCTGCAGGTTCGGCCACGCCTTCTTCCAGCGTTAAGATGGCCTCATTGATCATTGG
>DAFD01000016.1:6096-6304 GCA_002497895.1 Euryarchaeota archaeon UBA175 | reverse complement strand
TCTTGCCCATTCTCTCGCTGGCTGCGACGACGGCAGCAGTGACTCCTTCACTCGTATCGCTGCCGTTGATTATTTCGACGAGTTTCATCACTGGAACGGGATTCATGAAGTGCATCCCAATAACTCGATCTGGTCGACTTGTTGCTGCTGCAATCGCGTTAATCGATATGCTAGAGGTATTGCTTGCAAGAATCGCTTCTGGCTTGCA
>DAFD01000016.1:0-5716 GCA_002497895.1 Euryarchaeota archaeon UBA175 | reverse complement strand
ATCGCTTCGACGACGAGGTCAGCATCAGCAGCCGCACTCTTATCAGTCGCAATTTTCACCCGTGCGAGAGCATTAGCAGCCTCCTCAGCAGTCATTCGCTCCTTCTTTACAACACGTGAAAGAGAGTTCTCAATAGCTGCCAAACCCTTGTCGACATATTCCTGTTTGATATCGATCATCGTGACGTCGTAGCCAGCGCAGGCTGCGACCTGAGCGATGCCATTACCCATCTGTCCTGCTCCGAGAACTGCAATCTTCTCGATTCCCATGGACCGCTCGACAAGCGCGCTGCCCATGAAGCCTCGCCTTATCGTGAATGTCAGTCGAGGTCGATTGGCTCATCCTCAGGAACTCTATCTCGCCAATCAGAAACATCACGTTCACCACGCGCCCATGCCCGCAATTCATCTTCCTCCGGCAAGGGCTCAGCTGGCATCTCAGAAATCTCAGGGTCGCTCTCTTCGAGCATCTCATCAAGCCAATCCGAGACCTCTTCAATAGACTCCTCGGACTCAAGACGACGCGCACTGCGTCGATTCACCATGCGCATCGTCAAGCCCAGCATCGCAAGAGCAGAAATCAAGATACCAAGACCCCAGTAGAGTATCGGCCCACCGGCCTCAGCATCATCAATTGCCCAATCAAACCAATCCTGATACAGCACCTCAATGCTTGTCTCATTGGTATTCCCGCCAAGATCGATAGTCGTAGCGCTCACTACATGCCATGATGCATTCGCAGGCACCCCCAGTTGAACAGTGAAATTACCCGAATCTCCGCAAACGAAACTAGTGCTCGAAACCTCTGTCCAAATCGTTACACTCGCCCTCGTCTCACAGACTCCCGAAATTACCCGAACAGGCTCTAAATTAGTCGTTCGATTCGCCACCTGAGTCAGATTCAGGCGTGGTGAAATAGTGTCACTCTCGACATATAACCAGTAACTTTGGACATGGTCGAGAGCCTCAATCACAAGATAGAATTCGTTGTCCCCCTCATCAAGCGCTAATTCAACCTCAACGAAAGAAGCACCCGGCTCGAACGAATAAGTTGGCTCAATATCTCCGAGGTCAGACGCGTCAGCCCCCTCCGGAACATGAGTCACATTAGCCCATTGATTAGGTCCGCGCGAGAAGACCAATTGCACGCTTTCAGTTCCAACAACAGTGCCATCCCAAATAGCCCAAACCTGACTTACATAAAGTGAAGGTTCGAGGGTCAAGGTTTGGCATTCGTGGAAGCGGTTTTCGTTATGCTGACCCCTTGTTACATCCCAGGCATCAATACAGAATTCGTGGTCTCCTGTCTGGTTTAATTCGAAGAAGAGACCACCATACGTTGCGTCCCACACCTCAACTTGCACGCCATTGTGTGTGAACACCAAATCCACGTTCTCACTAGCCGTCCAGGACAATCCCAAACGGTGGTCAGATAGCAGCCCGTCAGCAGACGGGCTGATGTCCCATTCCACATCAGGTAGTGTTCTATCAAGACTCAATGAGTATTCTTCTGAATGAGAATTACCTGCCCAATCAACGACTTCTAAGACGATGCGATAAGAATCGTCTGGTACTTCTGTGAGATCCCAAAATGGATCTTCGATATGAGTGACGGGTGAGGGTTGCCCAATTTCCTCAGAGTTAAACACATACGGGAATACAGAGTATTCACGACATTGTTCAATAGTTTCTATCTGATCTCCTTCGATGGAAATACACGTCGATTTGACGTCGGGACTCAAAATTACTTCAGTAATGAAAGCGGTTAGATTTAGGGGGACTTCGGTCCAAGATTGATTGAGATATTCATACTCGGGTTGAGTGGAAATAACATTCACTTTTTGGATATCTGGAAGTGTACTATCGAGAACAACTTGCCAACTATTCTCATGTAGGTTTCCTGAAGGATCAGTGACTGAAAGTGAGAACGAATTATTTCCCGTTGCATAGTAGATATGAGATGGTTCATCAATAGAATCCGCTCCTATAAATTCGATTTCTGATTCCTCAAGATACACAATATATTCAACAAATCCTGTTCCATTTATTGCGACAATATCTCCACTATGCCGGAATACAGCGTCAGATTCGGTTTGCACCGATATCAGTAATTCCGATTCATTCGTTATTTGAGGAATATGAGAGATGATCATTGTTGGTGCAGTCGTGTCGAATTTTACAGATAGCCAATCGGCAGCAGAGCGGCCTGAGAGGTCGGCGATGTTTGCTTGATATTCATGCCACTGCTCGGCTGCCGGAAGTGTCGAATTGACCCACACTTCACGGAAGGTCAGATTCGATGAATGATTACCTGAATTCCATAGATTGGTGATGTTGAGCGTCGAGAGATTCCACAGAGTTGCCTCGACACTCGTCGCATTGGGCACACTTGTATCATTATTCAAGCCGGACCAACTGAAGTCATCCAATGCGAAACCGCTACCGATATCTTGCGCGTGCAGAGCCAGAGGCAGTATCAGGTTCGTCTCGGTGAGATTCTCTGGAGTGACGAATTCGATTTCGGGGTCGAGGTCAATCAACTCGTAAGTGAATGGCATCCTCATATCGATGCCGCCTTCTAGCGTAACCTCGACAAAACCCTGCCAGACGCCTTCGCTGTCCGGCATCTCATAATCCACTACCAGCTCAAGCGCCCCCTCTGGAACAGCTCCTGCCAGAGTCGTAGAACCACTCGGCCATTGTGCAGCAATCTCGCTCGCATTCAGCATCGTCGCATTAGTCACATTCAGCATAGTTCCGGCAATGACTTCAACCTCAAGCCAGAACTGAACACTATCACTCACAGACCAACCATGAACTGCCACAGAGTAATTGCCATCGCTGGGTGACAGAATATCGATACTCTCAGCACTGGTACTAGACCATGAGCGTGTCACCTCTTCGTTCGACTCGAACTCTCCGTCTTCGTCAGAATCTCTGAACAGATACAGGTCGAGATCAGCCTCTTCGAAAGCATCCATCCTAATGCTCAATTCGGCCGCGTCAGCCACTGAGAAATTATGCCACCAAGACGCGCTCATCTTATCATTGGATGTGTCCTGATAAGCAGTTTCATTTTCGAAATATATCGGTTGAGTCCAACCAAAAGATCGGATACTCTCGAGCGGCATGGGAACCGTAGAAACAACATGAATCGTCTCCTCGCCACTCCCCTCAGACCAGTCGGTAACAACCTTGTGAAAGCCCGACTGCTCGGCAGCCACATATCCTACAGAGATATTCAGGGCGTTATCGTTCGTGGTTACGCCATGATGTGCGGTATGCAGTGCTAGTTGGTGCAGTCCGGGTGAGGTTGGAACGACAAAAACCTCTCTTGATTCACCGGTGAAAGTCCCCCAATCGTGACTGCCTGAGCCTCTATGATTATTCGTCGAACGCTCCTCTATCCAAAACGTCGAATCGCCATAAGCTTGCGAGTCCTCCTCCGCATAACCGTGGGCTGTTTGAGAGAGCCAAAGCACGTCGACGTCTGTGTATGGATTATCATCCCAGTCGACGTCCAGTATTGCAGTCCCCCCGGTTGCCAGATCTTCGGGCCAATCAATGCTCATAATGCGCCAATCGCCAGATTCTGCGCGCCAACTCCATCTTTGGGCTCCTGAAATCCAAGATTCAGAATACAGCGTTTGATTGGAAACATTTCCATCTAAAGGCTTGGCTGTTATATCGACGGGCGCTATATATGGCACATTAGTTACAATTGGTAGAGTCCACTCATGCAAGGGAGATGACCACATATTGTGTGCAAAGCTTCTGATTACCAAGCCATGTTGGTAAAGTCCGGGTTCAGCATCTAAAGGAACATCCACTGTGAAATTGTAAGTTGTGGTTGAGTTTGGTGAAACTGTCCAAAAGGGAGGGGCACCTTCTCCTGTTGAACGAGGGCTAATCCAATCGTCAGTTACTGGGCCAAACGCCGTCCAATCCCACTCTATGCTGACATTATCCAAGCCCGAGGATGATACGTCTCTTCGTGATACACCCAAGAATAGACCATCTTCCATATCATCGAAGGGCAAACCCACTCGGAACTCTGCTTGAGGACCGTGGTGATACCATGTTCCATAAGCATCAAATTCGGATGATTCGGTCCAATCTTCTTCATCGACCATCGAATCATTATCTTCGTCTCCAACCCATATCCCATCGCCATCATCATCGCTCCAACGATAGAGTGTGAGTTCGATACGTTCGTTGGAGGAACGGTCTAAATTTCCATCAAATGCCGCATATTCGATTACTGCTCTAGCCCTTACAAGATTAGTTTGAAGCGGTAATTGATAGGTTGTGTTGTTAACATGAATTGGAATCAACAAGTCTGGCCTATCGCCTTGATATCCATCCCATGTATTGTTGTCTCCGCCTTCACTTCCATCTCCAATACTGTTCCACTGACCCACTTCGTGAGCCAGTGCTTCGTGTTTAACAGGGAAAATAACGAAATCAAGCGAACTGTTTCCGTGATTTGTTAATTCGAGGGGGACGGTTTGAGATTCTCCTCTATGAATCACGTTGATGTTAGCATCTCGATGTTCTCCCTGGAAAGTGCCAGTCATCCATTGACTAGGAGTAACTGACCAAGTCCCATTGTCGCCATCGATGGTTGCTGTCGCGCGGCTTGCATTGAACCAGCCTCCACCCTGAACGAATGGATCGTATCCTCTATCGTCAGCTGTTGCAAGCACGAAATCACGGAAGGGTTGGGACATTGGATAATCGCCATTGGTCTCGAACCAAGCCTGTTCCACTACAGCCAATAGACCGGCTGTGATTGGTGTTGCGAGGCTAGTGCCGCCCCATGTAGTCGTGGCCGAATTGCCGTTGTTTCGCAGATTCAAGGGAATATCACCAGTGGCACTCCAACCAACTGCAACGATATCAGGGTCCATCCTTCCAACGATATTGGGACCTCGGTTATTCCACGGCGCGCTCTGACCCCACAATTGGTTGGTCCGGCTAGAGAATGCGCCGACCGAGAAGATACCTTGGGAAGCCCCTGGAACCGCGACTGTGCCGTATCCATGCCCGCCGTTGCCGATTGCAACAGCGTAGTGAGTTTGATTGTTGTAAACTCGAGTAAGCCAATCGAGGTATAATGAGTAGGAATCGGCTCCTGAGTCATCTATCGAAGAGTATCCAAAGGAGAATGACCCGATATGTGGCTGGTCATCCCAAGTCTCTGGATTCCCATCGTTACCTTCGGCTATCCAGCGCCAGCCATCGAGCATGTGTCCGCCAGAGTAATGATTGCCGATGCTCGCAACCGTTGCATTGGGTGCCATTCCCAGCACAGCCCCATTATTCACCTGCGCCTGCGCCGCTACTGCACTGGCACAAAGCGTTCCGTGCGAGCCTGAATCAAGCATGAAAAGAGTCAGATTTCCCGCACCTGCGATGCGATTTGAATAGCCGTGGCGTGCAGCGTAAGTCTCGGCATAGGGCACTCCATTGATGCCGTCCGAAACCCAATAGAGAAGGCCGGCTGAGACGTCGCGAATTCCGTCGCCATCTTCGTCGAGGCCTGCGGTCTCATTGCCCTTACTCATCCGCTCATCATCGCTGAAATTGCCGTTACGGTTGACGTCGGGAATTACCAAATCGTATTCACCGCTGCGTACCGAATCAATCACTAGCAGCGGAACATCCCCACCCATCTGATTGCGAAGGGTTGAGTCAGGGTGCTCACCGAGGTGATA
>DAFD01000010.1:911-6349 GCA_002497895.1 Euryarchaeota archaeon UBA175 | reverse complement strand
GGGCCGAAATAGACGCTACCCTTGCGATTGGCTAATCAGTCGATACGGGAGATTTCGCCGTTGGTGAATTCGTAGTGCATCGGTACTCCTGTTGGAATTTCGAGGCTGGTGATATCTTCAGGCGAAATTTCCTCGATACGCATCACGATTGATCTTAGTGAATTTCCATGGGCTGCTACGAGGACGTTCTTGCCTGCCTCAAGGTCGGGAATGATTTCTTCGAGGAAATATGGTATTGTTCGCTCGGCGGTCATTTCGAGTGATTCACCACCGGGTGGTGGTATGTCGAATGAGCGCCTCCAAATGTGGACTTGTTCAGCACCATGGATTTCTGCGGTTTCGGCCTTACTGAGACCTTGCAAATCTCCGTAATGACGCTCGTTGAGTCGCTCATCGCGGTGCGTCGGTACTGAGTTTGAATCGCCCGACGCACGATTGTGTTTCATCACGATCTCAGCGGTTCGCTGAGCTCGCATCAGTGCACTGGTGTGTACCACATCAAAGCGCACTTCGGCCAATTCCTCGCCAGCAGCGGCTGCTTCATCCTCACCTTTAGGAGAGAGTTCAACATCAGTCCAGCCGGTGAATCGATTAGCCGCATTCCATACGGATTGGCCGTGCCTGATTAGGATGAGTTTCGTCATTGGACGCGCCTCTCAGTTCTGACGGCGCAGGCGCGGTTCATGGAATGTTAGGCCGCAGTCGGCAGCGATTGTTGTGGCCAGAAGCAGAATGTCCTCAGTCATCTCGCGCTGCGATGCAGCCGATTGTACTGAGTAGAAATTGCATGAAACGGTCACAAGCGATGGACCGAACGCATTCACACGCACCCAAGAGTCATCCTCTTTGACTGCGCGTGGGTCCTCTCTGACCTTGGTGAGTAAATTCTCGCAGAATTTCTTGAGAGATTCTGGGTCCGAGTCGGCTTCGAACTCAAAGGTGGGCTGAATTCTGCGGAACCGACGCTGGCTGAAATTCTCAACGGGCGAGTTGACGAGGTTCGAGTTAGGGACGGTAATCAGGGTGTCCGCGCTCGAGCGAATGAGTGTCGTCCTAAGTCCGATTTCTACGACCTCTCCTTCGATGCCATCGACGAGAATCCAGTCACCGACATTGAATGGTTGATCGATGATAATCGAGATTGCGCCGAATATGTTGGCTACACTGTCGCGCGCGGCCAGAGCCAAAGCAAGACCTGTGATTCCAAGACCAGCAATCAGGCCGTTGAGGTCTAGTCCGATGAGTCCAGCCATAACGAAGGCGGCCAACAGGAACACGACAAGGTGGCCGACAGATTCAGCAACGCTCGCGAGCGAGCGTCGACTAGCCATATTCGCATCACCTTCGACGACGATGAAAGCGTCTAGGAAATCGACTAGTCGGTATGCTGCTAGAAGCATACCGAGAATGAAGAGTGTGAATGACCAATCGATTACATTCTGCGCCATTGAATCATCCCAGATCGGTGTTGTATTACCATCGAGCCAGGACAAAATTTCAGAGAATATCAGGAAGCCAATCATCCAACCGAGTGACTTCGGCGCGAGCAAAGAACCGCCATCGATACGCTCAGACTTTGAGAGAAGGTCCAGAATTTTAGGGAAAATGAACCGGCGAGCGGCGATTCCACCACCAATCGACAAACCAATAGCCGCGATTATAACCATCATAGTCCCGCTTGAAAGGCCAAGCAGTACCTCATTTCCGCTCATTAAATCATTCAACATTTCAATCGGGAAGCCCGACTCCGAAGCGCCTGTATCAGACTCATCCTGCATGTTCCGGCCGACGACGACCCCGCGATAAACCCCGCGCCGGTCCTATGGACCGATGTGGCGAGAGATTGAAGACCGGCTCTTGAGTGGCTAAACTGTTCCCATGGCGAGTAGCGTGTCCATTTCTGATTTCGACGAAGTCTATCGGGCACGCAGAATTCCTGCAATTGCCCTCCTTTTGCCGCTTTTACTATCCGTGGCTGCTCCAATTGCTATGGTGGCCCCTGTATCAGCTCAAGAGCCTGAAACGGGGCTTACACCCGAAGAAATCTGGTCGTCAGAGTATGTGAATCAGATATTCCCCTGGGGTCCACACGGTGATTTCGAACAACTTCAGTTCCGTGAGTATCATGACTACTTCTCAATGAAAGAGAGGATGCAGACTTTGGCTGCCTACTACCCAGAATTCCTCCAGTTTCACGAAGGTCTTCTCGGCGGAGTAAACGCTCGTGGTGATGAAATGACATCTACTGAATACGAAGGCTGGTACTACAACCACCCAAGTCCATGGATGAAGATTACCGGTAATGTTCAGGGTGGCGAGTACAATGAATACAATGATGACGATGGGAATTACGCTGATCGCCCAGATGTCATGTTGGTCGGAAACCACCACGCACGCGAGTGGATGTCCTACGAGGTACCGATGTTCTTCCTCGAAACTGTGGCGTTCTACTATGGCAAGGCGGCCATCGACAATGATGGCGACGGCTTGCTAGACGAAGACGGCTGGGATGGAATTGACAACGATGGCGATTGTCTAAGTTTGAATTTATCAGCCCAAGATTACAACGGAGACGGCATCAATTGTGGTCCGGGAGACCTTGGCGTCGACGAAGACTTCTCTGAACAATTCATCACCGACATGGTCAACACTCGCGAAATTTACCTAATACCAATGCTCAATGTCGATGGTAACCGCTACGACAGAGAAGAATACTGTGGCGAGACTGCTTGGGAGAATTGTAGAACTTCTGGTTGGAGAAAGAACCTACGTGACAATACGGTTACTGGTGTGACTCCAATTCCAGATGTTGATGAGCAAGTCGATCCATCCTGCGATGGAGTCGATTTGAACCGCAATTATCAGTTTGAGTGGGGAGCACCACTCGGAGCGACCGGACCTCTATTCCCTGGAATGTGTTATGCTGGAGAAGCCGGAGCAAACAACGACGTCTACAATGGTCCGGTCAATTACGAAGATAACGATGGAGATGGTCTAGTCAATGAGGATCACGTCGACGGCAAGGACGACGATGCTGATGGTCAGACTGACGAAGATTGGATGGGTGGCAATAGTGAGCCTGAGACCAAGTTCATCCAAGATCTGACTGAGATGAACGACGACGACGGAGACGGAGCTTCCGACTTCAAGTCCACACTTACATGGCATTCCTTCTCAGAACTTGTCTTGTGGCCATGGGGGCACTGCACGAATTGTGACAATCCTGACCAAGAATATCTCGAATACCATGGATACATGATGGGAGACATGACTGAATACGCACCAATGCAGTCATCCGATCTCTACCCAACGACAGGCGATTTCTGCGATTGGCACTACGGCGTACACAACTCCTACTGCTATACAATCGAAATCGGCAATGCCTTCCACGAATACCCCGAGGATATTGCTCACATCGCCGTCAGAAACCTCGGCGTTCCGTTCTATATGATTGAGATTGCAGATGATCCAAGATATCGAGCCATAGTAGGGATAGAGAATACCACCTCGACACAATGGCTTGAGGAACCAAGCAATGTCACAGTTCCATCCAATGGCGACATACCAATCTCAATGTGTCTAGACAAGGCCTTCCCCTTCACTCCAGATATCAATCGTACACATCTAATGTGGAGATTCGTCGAGCCGAATAGACAGCAGAATGACTACGGTCCAACTGAGTGGATCGATGTGCCATGGAGTATGTCGGCATTCATGGAGCCAGGAGAGCAGTGTATACTGCTCGATGGTTCCAATGGGACTAGGCTTGAGAGCTACATTCCACTACCTGACACATCTGTCGGTAAAATTCAGTACAAAGCAAAATTAGGTACTATAAACGGGGCTTTCCCCTTCACATATCCTGATTCGGATACCGCGAATTATTACGAATTGTCGATTCCTTATCGTGCACCATTCGGCTCGGGAGTCTTTGCTCTACTAATGTTCGCCTTCATCGCGACGATGGTCTGGGGTGGACTGGGTTTCACACTACGCGCTATGTTCGATGATGAAGGCGGAGTGCTCGGATTACCTGAGGATCATAGCCACCTCGTCGACGAGGAGGACTCCTGATGTCCGAGGGTGGATCCGACGAATTTAGTGGACGCCTTGGGCTGATTTTCGCTACCATCGGTGCCGCTATCGGCACCGGTAACATCTGGCGCTTTCCAAGGATGGTCGGTGCCAACGGTGGCGGTTCCTTCCTAGTTCCGTGGGTCATCTTCCTCTTTCTTTGGTCGGTGCCGCTGATTATCGCCGAGTTCGCACTCGGAAAGCGAAGTCGCACTGGAACTGTTGGAACATTCCGTATCTTCGCAGGCAATCGCTTCGCTTGGATGGGGCTTTGGACAGCCTGGATTTCGACCGCTATTGGATTCTATTACGCGGTCGTGACAGGCTGGTGTATCAATTACTTCCAGACCGCTATCCGTGGTGGTCTCGGCTCAGAGGTCGATACCGTCGAAGTCTGGAATTCCTTCCTCAACAATCCCCTCGAAGTCGTCTTCTTCCAAGCGATCGCTGTTGCCATCACAATGCTCGCCATCTGGAAGGGTGCGAAGGCCATCGAGAAGGTCAACGTCGGCCTGATGATTTCGCTCTTCGTTCTCCTCTTCGCTGCCCTCTTCCTCGCCTTCGTGATGGACTTAGATGACGGTAGCCTCGACGGCTTCGTCTACATGTTCAGCATCCAACCAGAATATCTCATGCAGCCGGAGACTTGGATTAACGGCCTCTCGCAATCAGCATGGTCCTGTTCGGCCGGAATGGGTATGGCGATTACTTACTCTGTCTATATGCGTAAGGACGAGGATACTACTCTGAACGCGGCGACGATGTGCCTTGCCAACAATAGCATCTCCATCATCGCTGGCCTCACCGTTATGATGGCAGTTTTCGCTGTGGTCGACGACCCCCTTGCAGCGGTAAGCGGAGGCTCCAGTGCAATCACCTTCCTCGTGCTCCCTGAAGTGTTCGCACAAGCACCAGGCGGTCCATTCGTTCAGTTGACGATGGTGACGATGTTCTTCCTCGCACTTTCCTTCGCTGCCCTCACATCGATGATTTCCACCGTCGAACTATGTGTTCGCAACTTCGTCGATCACGGAATCGACCGCCCAAAGGCGGTCGGCTTCACTTCCATCGCAATTTTCCTCTTCGGTCTACCAAGTGCAGGGTTGTGGATATTGGTTGACGATTCGACCGGTGTGGTATTCCCTCAATTCCTCGAGGTGCAGGATCACATCTGGGGCTATGGCCTAATGTTCAGCGGACTGTTCATCGCTTACTCGATTTGGAAGTACGGATGGAACCGCTACCGAGTTTGGCAAGAAGAGAATGATATCGAAGGCTTTGATTTCCGCGATTACCTCGATCATGGAGTGTCCTCATTCCGCGACGATTTCATCAATACCGGAGACAATGATTGGTGGATTGGA
>DAFD01000010.1:0-581 GCA_002497895.1 Euryarchaeota archaeon UBA175 | reverse complement strand
TGGTGGGATTACATCATGTATCTCGGATTCCCACTAATGTTCAGCGTCCTCATCCTCTCCTACTTTGGCGACATGCTCGTCAATGTCGAAAACCCCTGGGATCCGTCCAACGCTAACGGAATCTCGATCATTCTGCTTTTCTGGGGTGTAACGGCAGGACTGTTCATCGGTCTCAACCGCTACATCCTCGTCAATCGCATGGTTCCGACGACCGATGATTTCTGGCTTCTAGCAATTCTATCTGGAAATTACAGACTTGAGCCGCGCCCGCTCTACAGAAATGTCCCTGAGGGCGCGGAAGTATCAATCGAAACTCTTCCCGGTGGCGAGGACCCATACATCGTCCAAGCTGGAGATAAATTGCCAGCCACTTTCGTGGATGATTATGGGGAGACGAGGTCGCACACTGGTGCGACCCTCGATGCAGAAATCGTCTGAGGGAATCAATTGCTGGTCAGCGATGATTATCCTTGGTCAAAGTTGCTTCTTGAGTACGCGATGTATTGTGCTGTTGGCTGCATCAATGTGGCAATCTTCGCGGCCCTCTACTACTGGCTTCACGGGATGACTCTCTCAGAAAG
>DAFD01000097.1:2299-8121 GCA_002497895.1 Euryarchaeota archaeon UBA175 | reverse complement strand
AAGTCCCGCTCCCGGCACCAAAATCTCAATCGATTCCAGTGGTAACACTCAACTTTGGGCTATGCCATTATTCGAGTTCAGCGCACTTCGTTTTGTCATCACCAACCAGAGAACCGAAGCACCAGCAATTAGCAAAGCGGGTATCATCGCATATTGCACATATTCCCAACCGTAGGCGTGTAGTATTGCGCCTGAGCCGAAGGAAGCCACTGCTAACAAGCCAGACACAAAGAAATCGTTCAGACCTTGCACCTTCGCACGCTCCTCATCAGTGTGCGTGGTAGTCAACAGACTCGTCGCCCCGATGAACCCGAAATTCCATCCCAAACCAAGCGCGATTAGAGCCAGATAGAAATTCTCGATTTCTGCACCGTTCGCCGCGATCGCACCAGCCAAAGCAATAATCACCAATCCGATACTTATCACCCGCACATGACCAATCCGCGCGATGATTGAACCGGTGAAGAAACTCGGAGCGAACATCGCTACAATGTGCCATCGAACCACGTCAGCAGCGATTGCCGTTGAGAAGTCATTCTGGGACATGGCTAGGGTAGTCGAAGTCATGACGAGCGTCATCAAGGCGTAGGAAACCATTGCACAGATTACAGCTACGACGGTCGTTGGTTGCCGGAAAATATGCTTCAGTGGTCTACCTGTATCACCGCCTTCCTCTTTCTGTGGGGGTTTCGGAATATCGAGGAAAAGCAATCCTAGTGAGCCCACGACATTGATCACCATCACTGTAAGGTAAGCTCCTGCATAGGGTGTAGATCCGATTGCATCGGCCGTCTGTCGAACGATTTCAGGGCCGATGAAAGCACTGACTAATCCTCCAGCCAAAACCAGTGAAATTGCCTTTGGCTGGAACTCTTCAGAGGCTGTATCTGCTGCTGCGAATCGGTAGTATCCATGTGTTGATCTGAAGACTCCAGTGAATGCCGAACCGAGGAGCAGTACATCGAACCGTCCGAGATATAGGGCGAGGGCGCTGAAGCCACCTCCAAGTAATCCCGCGCCCGCGCCAAGCAGAAATCCGCTTCGTCTCCCAAATCTTCCCATAAACAGAGAAACCGGTCCGGCAAACAACATCGAGGTCACCATTGTGACTGTAATTGGTAATGTTGCCAGTGCTTTCGCACCAGCCAGAGCGAAGCCAGCAAGTCCTCCGAGGATTATGTTGACCGATCCTTGACTACCGAGTATCGCTTGAGCGTAGAATAGCACGATGACATTGCGCTTCGCCAGCTTGTCATCACTCATTGATGACTCAGCGCAGGCTGAACCTCCATCAATGTGCTTCTCAAAATATCCGAATTTGAGAAAACTCTTCGACGCACATCCTAATCTCCAATCCTGCCCTGATTAACGGCTTCACTGTGCGTCGCATTCATGGAGTGAATCACATCCTGTCGCTTCATGGGAGACTGGCCCAGCCCGTCGACGCCGGTTAAGGTGGTCGTCAAGACTTGGTCAGGGATGGTCGAACACGAAGGCCTGGCATTACCACCGGCGGGCCCGAAATTGGTGACGTTGAAGCTTGCAAATGGCTACAATGTGAGCTATCCCGAGTCTTACGTCGAATCGGTCGAAGTGCTCGATGATGTGCAGATTGCGGTCGCAGAAGAGGTCACCCACGAACCTCAGGACGATTCCCTCCCTCTCGTTCACCTAATCCACACTGGTGGAACCATCGCTAGCAAGGTGGATTATGCAACTGGAGCTGTAAGTGCTAGGTTCGAGCCACACGAGCTTCTCGATTCGGTACCTGAATTACGCTCAGTGGCTCGCCTTAGGGTGGTCAAGCTGGGCAATATGTGGTCTGATGATATTCGTCCGAGGCATTGGAATCGGATGTTACAGGCTACTGATGAGGCCTTTGCAGAGGGTGCTGTTGGCGTTGTGATTACTCATGGAACCGACACTTTGCATCTCAGTGCGGCGGCCATGGCCTATGGTTGGGCTGGGAATGGTGGACGACCACCGGGTCGAATCGTCGTGACAGGGTCACAGCGGTCACCTGACCGCGGTTCAAGCGATGCGGCTGAGAATCTAGTGGCTGCTGTTCATTGGGCGGCTCATGGGCCTGAACCTAACGGCTATCGGGATTCGAGTGTGGTTATTCTACACGCTGAATCCTCGGATGGGCGCTGTGCTGTTCTGCCCGGCGTTGCTTGCCGTAAGTACCACTCCTCGCGACGTGACGCGTTCAAGCCGATCAATCAGGGTCCACTGGCTTGGGTGAATAATGATGGTTCAGGACCGAGCATCGAGATGGCTGAGCATGAACCAGCCGATGCTCGCGTTGAGGCGATTGCACCGATGCTTTTCGATGAGGATGTTCGAATCGCCCAATTCATCGCAGATGCTCATCTCCAACCAGACCTCGTGAAGGCAGGAATCGAGGGAGACTTCGATGCACTGCTCTTCCATGGAACCGGGCTCGGTCACCTACCTATTGCCGATCCACAGGAAGATTCTCAGGAGAATACGATACTTCGACTGATGCTCGAAGATTACTGTGCGAATGATGGCGTCGTGGTCGTAGTTGCACAAACGATTCATGGTGCGATGAACATGAATGTCTATGCCAAGGGGCGCGAACAACAGGAGATGGGAATCATTGGTCACGGCTCGCTGTGTCCTCCGGGTTCTGCTCTAGTGAAGTTGCATCATCTGCTGAGCCGTGGCGATGGCCGTGAGGCTGTCGCCTCTGGTTGGATTCAGGATATCTGCGGCGAGAATCCGAACGACTCAATGGAGTAATTGGAGGGTTCCGATGGCCGGGCCTAACGATGTGTTTCGATTTTCACGTACGGATTCCGAGGTCCGCAACCGTGCGATTGTAGCGGCTATGACTAACAAGCAGAGTCACGAAGATGGGTCACTTTCCGATGCCGAAATCGAGTGGTTGCGCAGGCGTGCCGAAGGCGGTTTCGGAATCGTCACCACGGCTGCTTCGCATGTGGTACGCGAGGGCCAAGGTTGGGACGGCGAGATGGGCGTTTGGGGAGACCACCAATTGCCTGGTCTGCGGCGAATGGCTGCCGGGATTCAGGCTCATGGTGCGCTTTCTCTGGCGCAGATATTCCACGGTGGCATGCGCTGCCCACAACGCCTGACTGGGGTGCAGCCGGTTTCTGCGAGTGCGAATGAAACAAGCGACTCGGATTCGGGCACTACCCGCGAGTTGGAAGATGCTGAGGTGTCGGCACTCGTCGAGGCCTTTGCGGATGCCGCTGCGCGCTGCGAGAAGGCAGGCTTCGATGGTGTTGAGATTCACGGTGCCCACGGTTACCTCATCTGTCAATTCCTTGGCACCGGAACGAACCGGCGAACTGATCATTGGGGCGGTTCGTTGTCGAATCGCGCGCGCTTTCTGATGAAAATCATCGAGCGCGTACGAGATAAGACGGGAGAGGGCTTCCTCGTGGGAGTTCGAATCTCGCCCGAATATCGCAAGATTGGTGTGACTCTGGAAGATTCTCTCGACCTTACCGATATGATTGCAGAGTCAGGGATTGACTTCCTTCACATCTCGTGTTGGGATTGCTTCGTTCCATCTGCGCACTCCGACGATCCTCGCATGCTCACCGAGATTTTCGCCGAGCGTCTTGCTAGGCGACTGCCTCTAATTTCGTGCGGTTCGGTCTGGTCAACAGCACAGGCGCAGGCGGTAATGGAACAGGGTGCGGACTTCGTCGCCGTAGCAAGATCTGCAATCGGCCATGCGGATTGGGCGAGTCATATGGGTGATGCAGATTACGACCCTCAGCGCCCGCCGTTCACTCCGGAGTATCTTGAATCTCAGGGCCTTAGTCCGAGGTTTGTAGATTACATGCGTGCGTGGCAAGGTTTTGTTGTCTGATTGATAATGAATCACTAATGCCGGCTCAATCTTTATCACCGGAGTGAGTCACTTCTCCAGTATGGAAGTAGAAGGAACCCCTCAGATGACTGGCAGACCAACAGAACAGATTGGATTCGTTGATGCGGTAAAAAAGGCAGTGATTCACAACTATGCGAACTTCAACGGCCGAGCCTCTCGCTCCGAATACTGGTGGTGTCTATTGTTCGGTATTTGTATAGCCATTCCTGCAATGATTCTCGACGGGCTGACTGGAATCGTGCTCATTGACGCGGGCGCTGGTATCAGCTACGGCCCATTCTACGTACTCACCGGGCTGGGATTTTTGCTTCCTGGAATTTCTGTGATGGTTCGCAGGTTGCATGACTCAGGACGATCTGGATGGTGGTATTTCATAGGGCTAGTTCCATGTGTTGGATTCATCATTTTGTTGGTATTTTTGGTACAAGATGGACAACCTCATCCTAACGATTACGGGGAAGTTCCCACAAATACACTCTGAGTATATTCAGCCGCTTCGATGAAAGACCGCGAGCGGTTTGGAGCGTATCATGGCTGGCGCATCGCACTCCGATGACTTGGATGCGATGCGCCGAGAAGCCCTCAATTCAGCCGACCGGATAAGTATGGAAGAATTGCGAAAATCCGGTCGCCAAACTGCTCGAGAACGCATCACCATGCTACTGGATGCTGATTCGTTTGTCGAAGTTGGCAGCTTCGTCCAGCACCGCTCTGGCGACTTCAACATGCATCTCCACCGACCTCTCGGCGACGGCGTCGTAGCCGGACATGGCAAGATCGATGGTCGTCGAGTAGTATGCTTCGCGCAGGATTACGCAGTATTCGATGGCAGTATGGGTGAGATGCACGCGCAAAAGATAGCCAAGGTTGCCGAGTTCGCGGAGAAAGCCCAACTTCCTCTTATCGGAATCTGGGACGGCGACGGCCAGCGAGTTCAGGATGGGGTTCCAGCCCTAGGCGCTACAGGAGAATTGCTCGACATCCTCGTCGCCTGCTCGGGGCGCATCCCGACCTTCTCGATTATCCTCGGAACCGTAGCAGGGGTCAGCGCCCTTGCTGCTGGTCTTTCCGACTTCGTCATCCTCTCCGATGATCACGGTCAGATGTTCATGCGCTCGCCTTATTTCATTCCTGAAATCGCTAGTGGAGAATTAGATCAACAGAGCTTGGGCGGAGCAGAAGCACATGCTTCCCGCTCAGGCGTAGCATGCATGGTAGCAGAAGACGAAGAGGATGCGATACTAACAGCCTGTGAAATCCTCGCATACTTGCCGGACCACACGCTCGCGGAAGCCGCCAACCTTCCGAGCAGTGACCCGGCTAACCGAGTCTGCGACAACCTCACTGACATTGTTCCAGCAGACTCGAACCGACCATACGACATCAGAAAAGTCATCGAAGAAATCGCCGATGAGGGGAGGTTCCTCGAATTATTCTCATCCTATGCAGAGAACATCGTCATCGGATTCTCTCGCCTCGACGGCCAATCGGTTGGAATCGTAGCCAATCAACCGAAGGTTTTGGCGGGCTGCCTAGACATCGATGCCTCAGTCAAGGCAGCCCGATTCATCCGCACATGCGATATTTTCAACATCCCTGTTGTGACCTTTGTCGACGTCCCAGGTTTCTTGCCAGGGACCGTCCAGGAGTGGGGTGGCATCATTCGTCATGGCGCTAAATTGCTCTACGCTTACGCTGAGGCTACTGTGCCCAAACTAACCGTCGTCACTCGCAAGGCCTACGGAGGGGCTTACCTCGCAATGTCCTGCAAACATCTACGCTCTGACTACAACATTGCCTGGCCGACAGGGGAATTGGCAGTGATGGGGGCTGAAGGTGCTGTGAATATCATTCATCGACGCGAATTGGCCGAGGCCGAGGATCCGGCCTCGATTCACGTTGAATTGGTGGATGAGTATCGTCGCAAGTTTGG
>DAFD01000097.1:0-1974 GCA_002497895.1 Euryarchaeota archaeon UBA175 | reverse complement strand
GATCCTTACGTTGCGGCGCGCAACGGCTGGTTGGATGATGTAATCGAGCCGAGTGAGACGCGACGCAAATTGATTCAGGCGCTCAGGCCGCTTCGCAGTAAGCGGGAATGGGTACCGCCGAAGAAGCACGGCAACATTCCACTTTGATCATAATTGTTTGAGAACTTCTGTCAGGGATGGTAATTCTCCGGCTTGCTCAGAAGCGAAGAGTAGTTTCCAAGCCTCAAGGTGCTGGGCTGCCACCATAATCACGGCGAACTCGTCTGAAGTTGCACCTTCACCGTATGAGATCGAGACCTGCTGCTTGGCTCTCAAGTCGACAGAATCACCTCCGCCAGCGGTGGCATCTAAATCGATAGCAAGATCGGCTTCACCATCGTCAATAATCGCTTCATCCCAAGGACCGCTGAGCAATGCTCGTCGGCCTTCACTTGGGATGATTCGGCCGCCTTCAGCAGCCCATGCGGCGGCAATTGCACGTGCTGCAGATCCGCCGCCGCGCATTCGTAAAGTGCTTCCATTTGGTTCGATACCAATGTGTCGACAGGCGGCAACAAAGCCCACACCGTCGGTGCTGATTCCAGCCCATTTTCCATCAACCCGCTTCAACTGATTAATCGCATTCACGCCTTCTGGCCCACTAACTCCGAGCCGCGCCTGCGGAGAGTGTTTCAGCGGCGCGGTACAACTCAGCCAGAGGTCACCCTCGAGCTGTTCGATATTGGCCTCAAATTCGCTCATCGAGTCAGCCTCGACGAAAATACACTGAGCATCAATCCCCAGTTTCTCACCCACGAGTGTGAACAGGCGAGGGGTCAGCGAATGTGCGATTGGGTATCCTGCGATTCCCCAGTAAGCCGGACCAGACACTATGCATCGCTCCGAATTCTCCGCAATGAAGGTTTCAAGTCGGTTGCGACGGCGCCAAAGGTGATGGACAGCGACCTCGATATCGCCCGACGAGCCACGATTCGCCCAGTCGAAGAGGTGGCGGACAAGCTCGGACTTGCTCGCAGTGACTTGATTCTGCAAGGTCCTTCAATCGCAAAAATTTCCTGGGATAGACTGAACAAAGCCAACGATGGAAAGCAAGGATTCCTAATTCTAGTCACCAGCGTCAATCCTACGCCATTCGGTGAAGGAAAGACTGTGACGACAATCGGATTGAATCAGGGTTTGAATCGACGCGGGCACAATGCCACTTGCGTGATTCGTGAGCCGTCGATGGGTCCAGTGTTTGGAATCAAGGGAGGTGCTGCTGGTGGTGGCTACTCACAGGTTCTGCCGATGGAGGAGATTAACCTCCACTTCACAGGTGACCTTCACGCTGTTACAATGGCACACAACCTCTGTTCGGCCATGCTCGATAACCACCTCCACAGGGGCAATAATTTGGCTCTTGATTTGAAGCGGATACTTTGGCCGCGAGTCATCGATATGAATGATCGAAGCCTTCGAGAGGTTACGATCGGTCTTGGTGGGAAGGCGAATGGGATTGTTCGAACTGATCGGTTCGATATTACCGCGGCCAGCGAGGTCATGGCGATTCTCGTTTTGTCGAAGGATTATGCTGACTTGCGCGCAAGGTTAGGGCGGATTGCCATCGGAGTTTCGACTTCAGGGAACCTCGTAACTGCCGATGACCTCGGTTGTGCTGGCGCCATGGCTCTACTGTTGCGCAATGCATTGTTGCCGAATCTAGTTCAGACTCTTGAGGGCGATCCAGCCTTCATTCACGGTGGCCCCTTTGCTAATATCGCGCACGGGAACTCTTCGATTATCGCTGATGCGCTTGCTTTGTCCTGCGCAGATTATGTGGTTACTGAGGCTGGATTCGGGGCCGATATGGGCGCTGAGAAGGCTTTGCAGATCAAGGCCCAGGCGGCCGGAAAGGTGCCCGATTGCGTGGTGCTGAATGTCACTGTGCGTTCGATGAAATTGCACGGTGATGGGTTCTCTACCGGCGGCGGAAAG
>DAFD01000102.1:961-17272 GCA_002497895.1 Euryarchaeota archaeon UBA175 | reverse complement strand
TACTGTGAGCAAACTTGCTGGACCCTTACTCGATCAAGTTAGGGTCGGTGTACAGGAAACTTCAGTCGCTGATCCACTCCACGATATCGACGAGGCTCTCGACGAGGTATCAATGGTCGAAACCGCTGCACCACAAGTCATTCATCCCGAACCTTATATCATTCTGACTGACGAAAATAGCCGCCCCCCTGGCGAAGTTAGAACCATTTGGTCGACTCTTTTCAATCTCACAGATTACGTCATTTGGACACGATATGTAGACGATGAGGGTAATGTCGTCGAGCAATCTGAGACCATAACCTTCCTCACATCTCTCCTATCTCTTTTCGACTCTGAGACCGAATTTTTGCTTCATCAGGTCGACATCGATCAGGATGGTGATGACGACATTCAGGTTGGTCTCAGCATCGAGATCAGTGACCCCGAACTCGATGGAACCACACTTTCAGTCGCGCCTCAACTCGATTACAAGGTCAGTGTGCTGCCCTCAAGCATGACTGATTCCGATTGGGAAAATCTAGAAACTCTAGAAGTGAGTCTTCTCAAAGCATTCGCGTATTCCGATGGAATCCTTACCGAGGGTGAATCATACGTTTGGGTTATTGATTCAAAATTCACTCATACACCTTACGATTTCACCCTCGGAGTTGGTCTCGAACGATTCTACTTCGATCTCTCAGAAGCGGGGGCCGATTTCCTCCTATCGATTTTCAATGCGCTATCCTTCGGCGTGTTCAACGGTGGTGATGAATCTGGAATTACAATCGCTTCAATCGCCGCTCCATACCAGATATCAATAGACAATTCCGGCCAGACCGAATGTCCAGATCGCTACTCGCCGATTGAACTCACAACTCTTCCATCCAGTCAAATCTCCTGTGGAGTCACAGCAGGCTTCGGTTACGTCCACTATTCTCCTCCAAATATCGAAGATGAACGAGATGTCTGGGAGGTGGCCTACATTGAAGCCGCAATTCACCCTAATCGTCTCTCCACCACCCTCCCTGAACAGCTTGATCTCACAATCCGAACTGATAGCACGATGGCCGACGGCACGGGCAGTGCTGGTGAAAATGGCCTGACAACCGTCGAGTACTGGGCCGATGAGCGCGCAGACCTCCACATACACTTCCACGAGAACCGCTCAGAGGTTCCACCCGAGAATGCCGATGGAACTTATGGTAACTCAACCGACTCCATCGGCTGGCTGCGCGGAATGCCTGCAGGCAGCCTCACCACAGAGGAGATCGATCGCACTTTCACCATGCTCGGTTCAAAGTCCGAGCCTCAACTACCTGGTGGCCAACCGAATCAACTCGGCCTCATCATCGGTGTCAAGAATTTCACCCGCGATACATCGCAGAACGTCGACGACCCCTCTCTCCCAGTCAATCCAGCATACCCGCCAAAGACTCTCGTTCTGGTAAGGTCAGTCCAATCGCTTGAGGAGGTGGATTATCATTCTTGGATGAAACGTGGTGGCGCGGCCACCGACCATCGGCGGATCGAAATTACTGCTCAAGACTTACCGACCGCCGTCGTGCTCTTTGGCTCATTTGAGTTAGGTGGGACTGAAGAGGCAGACACAAGTCTCGATTCGGCACAAAATCTTGATTTTATGTCGAGAATCTTCGATGTTGTCCTGATCAACATAGTCGACCTCTTCCTCGATATCGGCACTATTCTGAACGACATTCCATCTGCCACAGTCGACGTCATCAGCGGTGGAGTCGGCGGTTCGGGTGGCCTAACAGGACAGACTCTTCACCTATTGATGAATGATCATTGGAGAGCCGATCGACAGGCTAGGTCAATCTCAGAAATCGGCCTGCAGATCGGTTCAAGCTCGCATCCTACGATGCCTGGCGATCATCTGATCCTCGCAAAAGACAGACAGTTGGAGACAGTTCAAGGGCGTCAGGGTCCGGTGGTGCCGATGGTGGTAGTGGCTGCGAGTTTACGTTTCAGTGGTCTGAGCCAGTTCACTCTTATCGATGATCTCGAGTCGGAATCCCAACAGGTTTCACTCCTGACTTCGTCGGAAAAACAGTTCTCATTCCTTTACATCGATCACAAACCGAATGATCTCAGCGGCGCAGCCCATCAAGGCGTCCGAATATCCGATATTCCGGACAATCTCTCCGCCGAACTCACACCCCAACTCGCAACATACCAAGCTAGTTCTTCTATCGATAGTATCAGTTACACTGGTATTGATGGTGACCAACGGCAGGCGACTCACGTTCTCGATTTGCCTGCCGAGTTTGAGATTGAATTTGGCGATGTGACTACTTGGAGCGCTTCATCGCCGATTTCTTCCATTCATGCCCAACTCACAGATTCTACAAATCCTGTGACGATGGGCGGCGATCACTTCCTTTTCCATCACGAGCCGTCCGATGGTAGCTCGACTATCTCAACTCGTATTTCGGGATTGCAAGAGGTTGGCTGGCGAGCACCAGCCGAACCAGGTGCCAGTGGAGCAATTGGTCGTGGCACCGCTTTCATGACCGCTGCCGGCGACCGCACGATGAGCATCAATGTCGATCATGCGCCGACTCAGGATGAGGGGGGCTTGTCGGCGCTCGTTCTCATCGATCCACTTCCATCCACTATCTCGGTCGATATTCCAACGGGAGCCGATGCAGGAAACAGCCTCGTCTTCCCCGAATTGAACACGACTCAAGGTGTCGCTGGCGTGGCTTTCTTCCTTGGCGGTTTTGCCGATCTCGGTCGCTCTGTGAACACGGTCCTCGCTGGTGTGACAAGTGAAATTTCGACAGGATCCGATGGTGGCAATGGTTCATTCTCTTACGGTCTTCAGCTCGATGCAGACAGTAATTTTGACCTGATTTTCGAAGCCAGCCATGGAAATGGCACTGCGGATGCCCCACCTTGGGTACACGGAATCGCGCTGAACGCAGCTCCTTCAGGAATCTCGGATGGCTTCCATATCCGTGGATGGATTCCTGATTTACCTCCGATAATCGATATCTCGGTCAGTCGTACTCCGACTTCAAACGGTGAAGAATGGGCAATCGCCATGGGTTTGGATGGATGGTTGCCCGCGCGCAGTGAATTCATGCTGAACTCGCGCGGTATCAACGGTCAGGACCTGATGATGACACTGCAAGGCTTGACCGTTGGTGAATCAACTGCACTAGGACTCGATTCGGAATTCTTGATCCGAGAAACAAGTGGTGGGATTACCGAAGTAACAACAACGACTCACTTCGTGATGTCGAATAGGCTCGATTGGATTCATGCTCTTCTAATCAATCGAGAGGCCGGCGCACGGACGGAGATGCTGATCAATGACATTCCCGAATCCATCGATTTGCGCGCCAGTCTAGGCACGTCCATATCGCTGGATATGACCGTGCCAGATGCATATCGTCGAGCCGGTCCTGCCGTGGACTCGATGATGATGCAACAGATGCAATGGATGGACGGTTCTTGGTGGCCGGCTACGATTTTCCTGACCGACGTCCCTGACGCGATTAATCTCACGACAGAGCCAGATCTCGATTTTGACATCACCAAAAGTCTCGCATTCCAAGGGACTCCTGTACTCGACTTCTCCGCCTCGGCTGATGGAATGTCACTCTACATCGAAGCCAACGGCCGCGCTATCAACAGTCGAGGCGAAATCATCCTCCTCGCCGAGGGCATGACCGATCGAATGGTCATCAAACCGACTGAGGATTATGGTCTCGCGATTCGCAGTGGAGGCGATGGAGTCGATCGAATCTATTTGCGCGCCTCCAATATGCCGACAACTCCTCCTGTTGTCCTCGAAGAAATGGAGGCGCTTGGCGAGAATTTGCGAAGCGCGACGATTCATGTCATTGAGATAGTCGGCCCATACAGCGTCATTGAGATAGAAGATGTACAAGGTGGACGAATCGTTGCATCCGCGCGCGCGACGGCTGAAGTCGAAGCCATTGGTATGACCTTTGATTTGCGTGGCGTTCTACTCGACGCTCAGACCACCGGAGGAGTACCGACTGGAACCAGTCTTGGGGTAAACGGTCTCGCTTCCGATCTCTCGCTGCTGAATCTAATCCCTGGATTTGAAGGCTCCACCCATCACATAATTGTCCCGGAGCCTCTCTCATCCGGTGTGCTAACATTCTGCGCTACATTCCTGGGAGGTGACTAATATGGGCTTGTTAGAGAAGATGCGCAATGCCGAGGAAGAGACTCGAGAGGATATAGACGAGGCCACTGAGCGCGCTCACGAAATTCTGCAAATCGTTGGCGAGCGTGTCGAGCAAGTTCGACCGAGTCGAGTGATATTCGCCTCGGTCGCCGTTCTGTTGATTGTCAGCGGGATGTTCATCATTGGAACTTGGTTAGTCCCATACGACCGGACGAGCGTAGATGTGGTATACATTCAAGGGGGCTCTGGTCACGTTGTTTTGGTCGAATTAGACAACAAAGGATCTCGCTCAATAACCGACGTTAATCTTGACATTCGATTCCTCGATGATGCAAGTCTCGAAATCGGTAGATCTAACTTCCAAGCTGGTGAAATCGCCGCCCATACTTCGATTGCTGGAGACGACTTGGAATTGCTCATCGCCGGCGCTTCAGTCTGGGAGAATTACACGATTGAAATCATTCTCGATTACACATATGGAGGCGATGATTATCACGAACGCTGGACCTACAATGTCGGTGGGTGGCAGATGGAGATGTTCACTTACAATGCCCCGATTCACTTCTTCTGACACGACCTACGGTCGTGATTCAAGACCATCCATCCAACCCGAATGCTGAAAGGCGACTCAATGGGGCAGCGACTCATGACCAAACGCATCGCGGTTGCGATACTCGGGATTTTCCTCCTATCTCTCGCTCCGGCTGGTGGGGTTCATGTTGAGTCAACTGGGGATTCGGAGGAAATACTGGACCCAGTTGTGAATCGTATTGGGATTGCACCTGATCCAGATTCAATCCAAGATCTTGGTTCACCACGAGTCCTTGAGGGTCTCGAGAGGACTCGTGAGAATACGGCCGACTCTACAATCGGCGTTTACACCGAACTCGGCCTCATTCCATCGGTTCACTTGCCACGAGCTCTAGCTGAGCCTCGAAGCGACTTGGCGATGGTTATCGTCGATGGAGATGTTGGCATCTGGGATGCTCGTATTGCTGTCGAGGAAGCGGCTGATGTTGAGATTCGCTCGACAATTCCTCCATCGGGATTCCTCGTGCAGGGTGATGAAAAGCAGATTTCATTGCTCGCTGAGGAATCGATAGTAGTCGCAGTCCACTCTGTCTCGTCCGGCCTGCTCGCCCATCCGCTTCTGCGGCTGGTCGAAGAAGGCCCGATGATGGTCGAGTTGCTCGGCTGGAAGGATGACGAATTACAACGCCACGCCGAGCCAGGCCTCGGTCTGGAAGATTCGTTAGAAGCAGTTGCAGAACTTTGGTTGACCGATTCATGGAGCCCAGAAGAGGGGCGTGTATGGGGCGTCGTTGATATCTCCGATATCGGCAGTGTCCTACAGCACCCCTCAGTCGCTTGGGTTGCGCCGCTACCGGTGCTAGAAACCAAAAATGACAATGCTCGAACCCACATGGGAATCGATACGGTCGACTCCTTCTTCGTCACTGATCTAGATGGCTCCGGTCAAACTGTTGCCGTCGGCGATTCGGGTATTGACCATGATCATGGGGATTTCAACAACCGAATCGTCGGTCGAACTTCTGTCACCCCTGGAGATTCCTCGACCGCTGATCCATCGGATGGTCACGGAACCCACGTGGCTTGCACAGTACTGGGTTCCGGAATGCGCAGCAGCGGGACTTACAACGGCGTCGCTCCCGGTGCTAGCCTCTACTTCCAAGCAATGGAGGATGATGACACAGGTGCTCTCTACAGTTACGGCATTAACAGCATGTTGAATTCTGCTTACAATGCTGGTGCCCGCCTGCACACCAATAGCTGGGGAGCGGGCAGTGGACACGGATCATATTCGACCCAGTCCGAGGATGCGGACGACCGCACCTCGACTTGGGATCAATACTGGAGTCACGAGGGTATGACTGTGCTCTTCGCGGCTGGCAACGAGCGTAATGACGGAGTTTCACCACCTGGTACTGCGAAGAATGTCATCACAGTTGGTGGCCACAAGAATCGCTACAGTGGCTCTCCTGACGAGATGTATTACTGGAGTAGCCGCGGTCCAACTGACGATGGCCGTCTCAAGCCCGACCTTGTAGGACCGGGAGACGGTGTTCGATCTTGCCTCGCTCAAGAGGCTCAGGATGCAGATTCAGGATGGTCAAACAACTGGTACATCGAGTACAGCGGCACTTCCATGTCGACTCCAGCCGCTGCCGGAGCCGCCGCCCTCGTGCGCGAGTATCTGATGGAAGTGGCAAATCGACCGGCTCCACAGGGTGCTTTGGTCAAGGCACTCCTGATTCTTGGCGCCGAGGACATGGGAAATCGTAACATTCCGAATAATGACGAGGGCTGGGGAAGAGTCAATCTGATTAATTCACTCATCCCCGATAGCGACGAAGGTATCTTCGTCGATGATCGTAGTAGAATTCGAAGTGGCGAGACCCAAGAATACACCTTCGAAATCACTCGCGCTGGTGAGCCTCTGAAGGTGGTCCTCGCTTGGTCGGACTATCCTGGTTCATCATCTTCAAGCAATCAATTACGTAACGATTTGAATCTTGAAGTGATTCATCCGAGCGGTGGAACTACCTACAAAGGAAATGTCTTCAATTCAGGGCGTTCAATCGCTGGTGGCTCCTTCGATTCAAAGAATAATGTCGAGGTTGTTCTAGTCGATAATGCCGCTGTCGGGACATGGACTGTCCGTGTCAAGGACGATTATCACGGCGGCAGCCGCACCTGGCAGCCATTCGCTCTCGCGGTTCGTGGAGTGAACGTCAACGATCTCTCACCAGACCCAACTTTTGCTCCTGATGTATCGGTTACTCCAACCATTCCTCAGATTGGAGACTCGGTTCAGATTGGAATCACTCTCGAGAATCTAGGAGCAGGATCTGTCTCAGATCTCGAAGTAATGGCGCGTGCAGATGGGTCTCACATCTCGACCCAAACCATCTCTATGACTCCGGGTGAATCGGTCGGAATGACTTGGAATTGGACACCGACAAGCGAGGGACTGATAGATCTGTCATTCCACATTGATCCAAACGAACTTGTCGACGAATCCAACGAAGGAAATAACCTACTCACACACACAGTAATCATCAGTGCACCCGGAGTTCGAGTGACTTCGGATGAACCATTCATGACTCTTGGGGAGGCTGACGACAGCTCAACCACTTGGTCACTTACTCTGACGAATACCGCCCTCTTCGAGACCAATGCAACAATCGAAGCCTCCTCTCCTATTCGACAGAGCGATGGCCTCGAATTCGATTGGTTCTACTCTTTCACATCGAATACGTTCAACCTGCTGGAAGCGGAATCTGTTGAGATTGGATTCACTCTGATCCATCCAGCTCCTCCGCAGCCTGGAACCTATGTCATGACGATTACAGGAACTGATGTCGAGAATGAGATTGAATCGATGCTCGACATCTACTTCGAGGTGCCCATTCTTGCAGCCGCCGATGTTGAAATCACATCAGGCCAAGTCCAAGTCAGTCCAATTTCTAAGACTCAAATTCAGGTCTTCGTAACCAATGTGGGCAATGGCCCTCAGACCTACGATGTCGAACTCAGCTCTCCTGCGGGCTGGCACCTCGGCCTCGACGTGCTCGGAGCCTTCGCAGGTTCCTCACACGGCTCGACTGGAACTCTCTTCGTCGGCGAGCGCCGGACAATTGACATCACGGTGAATCCACCCGGCGCGATGATCCCAGCCGGCTCGGTATTCGACGCCGGCTTGACGATCCATTCTCGCGTCAGTAGTGATTCTTGGTCGGTACCGATTCCTCTCGAGGTCATCATCATCGACCAACTTTCGACCACACCAATCAGTGATGGCATTGAGCACGAAGTCTCGCCCGATTCGACTCTCGTGCTCGATATCGATTTCCTCAACAACGGTAATCGAGACCTGACGATGACCCCGTATTCGCGAGGTATCCCATCGGGTTGGACTGTAGTAGGAGGTCTTGACACACTCTTCGCACCTACCGGCTCAACGACTAGTTGGTCGGTGACTCTGCAAGGCAATGGCAGGGCGACCAGCGGCGACTTCAAGCTCCGCTTCGCCACTGATGACGGCTTCGCTATCGACTGGAACAGAACCATCGATGTCCTCTCAGCCGCGATACCCGCTCTGACTTTCCACCAAGTCGTTCTTGGCGACGGCACATCTGCTGACACACCACTAGGAGTCGGAGCCCATCCCGTCGGAACAGGCTTCGATTTGGCTTGGGAGGTCGAGAATGAAGGTACCTCAACTTGGAAGCCGACCACGAGTATCATCATCCCTGAAGGTGATTGGTTGGGGACTTGCCCAACTACACCATCCTCTCTCGCTCCCGGCGCGAGTAGCATCATTTGGTGCACCGTGACGATTCCACTATCGGCTGAGGCCGGGAGTGAACCATACGTCACTCTCAGGATGGAAGGCGAAGGTATCGAGATCGAGAATTCGATCTCGCTACGCGTAGACTCTGTCTCCGCGGTGACTTGGAATCTGCGAACCCAAGCCCAGGCACACGAGGGCTACCCTATCCAGATGACTGTGGATATTCAGAACGTTGGTAATGCGCAAGTGAATCATCGCTTAGATGTCACAGCACCATCTGGCTGGAACGTCTTCATCAATGACGAGGTCCTAGTCATTCTGAGTCCCGGCGAATCACGTTCGATCGTCATTGAATTCACCCCCAATGCTGGCAGCGATGGAATCATCGAGATGTCACTTCGCTATGGCGAGGACATTCAGGGGTCAACCTTCTCCTTCGATGTCGATGTGATGCCCGGTAAGGGCGGTGATAGCAGCCTTGGTTCAACACTCATTCCAATCTTCTTCATCCTCATTATCGCAATCATCGGTGGGGCCGGATTCTATGTCTTCAAGCAGCGCGGAGGCAAACTCGATTCCATCATCTCAAAAGAGGCTGTGAGCAAGATTTCCGAGTCGCTGAAACTTAGTGAAGAAGAGAGCGGATCTGGTATCGAATGTTGGGTTTGTAGTCGTGATATATTCGAGGGTAAAGCTCACGCTTGTGGCAATTGTGGAGCCCGCTATCACCAAGCCGGACAGATTCGAGGATGCGATATCCTCTCCGTTGGCCGCTGTTTGCACTGTAACGCAGATTCGAGCGAGCTCGTCGAGGCTTGAACTGCGACCCTACGGGCTCGCGTGGCCCGAAGCCCTTAGAGGGGCCCGATTCTCGGCAGAGCGATGAATCGTGCTGCTTTGGCCCGTTTGCTGACGGTTCTGCTTCTTGTCACGATGCTCTCTCCTATGGTTCAGGCTGAGGTTGATCCACGTTTGACAGCGAGTCCGATGGCTCAGGAAGCCGACGCAGATGAACCAGCTGAGTACGATATCACCGTTCACAACGATGGCGACGATGATATGGCCGTATCTCTGAGCACTTCGCAAGACGCATCGGATTGCAATGGATTCAGTTCCTCAATCGAACAGGTCTCGGGTACCATAGGTTCTGGTGAATCTGAGACTGTCACACTCACAGTGACCGTTAACGATCAAGCCAATGGTGAGTGTGAGACAACCGTCCAAGCGACTGCACAAGTCGCTGATGGAGCGCCAGGTACTCCGAAGAATGCCGATATCACAGTCACCACCACCGCCGGAGACGGCGGTGGACTCTATGCAGTCAAACTCTCGACCGATGAACCGAGTGTCGATTATGATGGAGACGACGATATCGTTTGGGAGGTCGAGGTGGAGAATACTGGTGAACAGCAGGCGAATGTCCAACTCGAGATGACTAGTGAGGATGATTGCGAGTCAGACGATCTCACAGCAACCGTCGATCCAGCGGTAGTACAGCTTGAATCCGGTGACAAGGAAACAGTCGACGTGACAGTCGAAATTCCCGACGGTAGTTCCACCGAGGCTGGTCAGCACTGTTTCCTATTGAGGGCTGAAGTCACCAACGACCCCAATCAAGCCGACCGAGCCGGAGACAATCTAACTCTCAGTCTCAATATTCCAGAAGTCAAGGAGTGCGACGGATCTCTTTCAACCACATCTCACAGTCTCGATCCATTTGAGACAGCGGAGAATAGCTTTGAAGTCGAAAATACGGGAAATACCGAGTGGACTGTTCAGATGCAAGCCCAATCGCCGGGAACCGATATCACGGGTTGGGTTGAGTTTGATAGCCCGAAGACAAAATTACTCGCCAAACCCGGTAATTCCGACGATAGCCACACCTTCACATTCTCAGTGACTCCTGATGATTCAGCCGAAGCCGGCTCTCAGATTGAAATCAAGATTCAAGGACGTTCGAACCAAGGCGTCGGCTGCGAACAGATTCTCACAGTCACAATCGGTCAAGTTCATGATGCGAAATTGACCCTCAGTACATCGAAACTTTCCAATGTAGAACCGGGGAGTTCAGATTCAGTCACTTTGACGGTGGAGAATCGCGGTAATGGGCTCGATACCTTTTCTCTGACTACGATTGACCTCCCTGAAGGTTGGCAAATTTCATTCTCTCAATCTTCGGTCACCGTCAACAGTCGTCATGATTCTAACAACAAGGTTTCTCTGACCGCCACAATCAATGTCCCTGCAGATGCTCTCGCGGGCGATAACACGATTGAATTCGGCGTGACTGTTAGTGGTTCGACGACTATTCTAGCCAGCAAGGTTCTGACGGTATCGGTCGCGGCAAGGCACGACCTGACAGCTGATATGCTCTCAACTCAGCAGACGGGTCGCTCAGGGCAGGTCGTCCAGTTCCCGATAGATATCACGAACACCGGGAACATCCGTGATACGTTCAAACTCCAAGTCTGCGATCCGAGTGACCAGACAGGATGCAATCCTCCGATGTGGGCTGCGTCTTATTCTGACACAAATGGAAATTCAATTTCGCAGTTGATTCTTGATCCTAGCGAGTCTAAGCGAGTCTTCCTCGATGTTACCGTCGAGGGTGAGGAAGACGCGGATTCAGTCACAATTCTCTCACGCGTGGCGATATTTGGAACCAGCGAGAAGGTCGAGCATACGATTAGCGTGATCGTATCAAACTACGATTACGGCATGGCAATCTCGCCCGAAATGCCGGGTCCGATAGCCGGGCAGCTCGACGTTGTTCTACCACCAGGTGGAGTCACAGAAATCAATTTCTGGCTCGAGAATACAGGTAATTTCCCCGGCGGAGATAAAGCCGTCATATCGATGGCGGGAATGGAATCATCGGTTCTGAGGAGTGTTCTGATCGATGGCGTGGTCGTCAATGATAACATCCCAGTTCCATCTGGTGATCGCGTTCTCATTACGATTCAACTCGAGGTACTGGAAGGTGTGGGAAGTGGAACTACTGGCGTGATAAAGATCAGCGCTTCCTCCGAGAAGAATGCTGCTGAGAGCACCTCAGTTGATCTCGCCTTCGAGGTCAGGACAATCCATGATTTGCAATTCACACTCGAAGGCGAAGAGGATGCGACGACGGACGAGAAAACCAGTGTTGAGTTCATTTTGTATGTGACTAATCATGGAAACATCGTCGAGACAGTCCAGATCCTAACAAGCGATTCTCTCCGTGGATGGACGGTCAATGTCATCCCTGACGAATTCCAACTCTCACCTGGGAACTCTCGAACCATCACAGTGAGGGTGACTCCTCCGGCGGGGATGATCCAAGATGACACCTATAGATTCACCATCACAGTCCAGCCCAAGGGCATGCCCGTAGCGGGCGAACCCCTCGATCTCGAAGTAACTGCTGAGGTCTCCCCTGGACTCAACTGGCTGAGCGAGCAGAACGAGCAGATTCTGGTTTACGGATTGACAGGCATTGGGGCTCTGCTCGTCGTCATTCTCTTCTTCCGCTCGCGCACAGAGAACCGTCGTATCATCGAGGCGCTCGAGCACGAATCGAGCGACTGAGTCGCGGGCTCACAACTCGGACCAATGAATGTCTTCTCACGGCTCCTGCTTTCTCCGTGCTCGACCAATCTCAACGAGCGCACGGTTATGCTTATGACCGAATTTCAGGTGGGCAACTCTGCCGGTCCCTACGGGACCGTCAGGTGTCAGCGATGTCGACGGTACCAGAAGCCTATCTCGCATTGGCAATCATGACTCTCGTTGGCATCGGATTTCCAGTCATGAGCTTCGTCGCTTCCCGCTTCCTAAGGCCGATGCCGAGCGCTAATGACGGCAACAAATTGCGCTCGATTCTCTTACCGGGTTACGAGACTGATCAGAGCTTGTACGTCCGGCGAGATAGCACGTATGAGTGTGGATCCGAACCTGTTGGTGACGCTCACATCAATTTCCACTTCCAGTACTACTGGTATGCAATCATCTTCCTCGTCTTCGATATCGCATTCATGTTCCTCGCGTTTGGCGGGATCGTCGCAATCGAAGAGGCCGGTGGCGACATTGATGTCTGGTCTGCGATGATGACTCTCACCGTGTTCATGGTGCTGATGAGTCTGGGCGTATGGCACGTCTTCCGCAAGCGAGGAAGGATCTACATCTGAGGTGATTGAATGAGCGATGAAACCTCTAATTTCTCTGTTTTCAACAGCAGAATCCTAGTCGATACCGTCGGTGACATCACCGATGAGGCCCTGAAGGCAAGTCGCATGAAGGAGATTATCGGTGTCCTTGGAGGACGCCTCTTCAACTGGGGTCAGCGCAAGTCGCTATTTCCTCTTCACCTTGGAATCAAGTGCTGTGCTCTTGAGATGGCTGCGGCAGGTGCGAGTCGCTTCGATGCTGAGCGCTTCGGCGTTTTCTTCCGCTCCAGCCCGCGCCAATGTGATGTTTTACTGGTCAATGGTCCAATTTCGAAGAAGTTCGCTGACCCCATAGTTCGCCTTTGGGAGCAGATGCCTGAGCCAAAGTGGTGCATAGCCATGGGCGAGTGCGCTATCTCTGGAGGGCCTTACTTCCAATCTTACAACATCCTCGAAGGCGTCGATACGGTAATTCCCGTTGATGTCTACATCCCGGGATGCCCACCTCGGCCTGAAGCGCTAATCGACGGTTTCGGCAAGTTGCGTGAGAAGATCATTCGCATCGGTGCGGTACCAAGCGAAGTCAGGCCGATGAGTGAGGCACCGCTTATCGTCGGAGACGAGTGAAGGAGGATTCGAGATGGGCAAGAAGGTCACAGCGGCGGCCCAGCAGAAGGCCGCCGAGTCTCTCGCCGAGGTAATGTCCTCGATCGATGGTGTCAACGCCACTGTTGACACCCGCACCAGCGGCACACAGGACCGCCATACCGTCAGCGCCACCAGTACTCCTGAATCATGGCGCGCACTGGCTGAGAATCTCGCTGCTGAGCAAGGCGTCGACTATTGTTCCATGATTACCGGAATTCACTGGCCCGACGCGGCCGACAAGACCTGGGAGGTTGTCTACCATCTGATGCGCACCTGTGTCAGGGACCCAGCGTCGATTCAAGGCGTCATCCAACCGAACATTACTGATGCAAACAATGTCGAGGGAGCAGATGTTCCTCTCGAGATTCAGATTAGTATCGCTCTTCCAGATACTCGTGAGCCCGCTGTCGCCTCGGTACAGGACATCTGGGTTGGAGCGGATTGGAATGAGAAGGAGACTTGGGATCTCGTCGGCATCGATTTCGATGGCCACGAGGGTATGCGCCGAGTACTCAATCCACACGAGACTCCAGTCGGATACCATCCGTTGCAGAAGCAGCACAAGTTACGCTACCACGGCTTCGAGGAAATGTACGACGATGTTCAGGGATACCTGAGGAAGCCAGCTGATGCTGGCAAGCTGAAGTGAGGAGGGGTTTCGAATGGCAGAGATGTGGATTTCGATGGGTCCTCAGCACCCTATGACTCACGGTCTTTGGACCCTCAAAATCAAGGTTGACGGCGAGACCGTCGTTGACACTGAGCCGGATTTGGGATATATCCACCGTGGTGTCGAAAAGATTTGCGAGGCTCGCGACTTCACACAAATTACTACCTATTGCGATAGGTTGTGCTACGCTAGCGCAAACACTTGGTCACACTCTTACATCTACGCCGCCGAGGACCTCCTAGGCGTCGAGGTGCCCGAGCGTGCAGAGTACATCCGCCTCGTTGCGGTCGAAATTCAGCGCATCGCCAGCCACCTGATGTGGCTGGGCGCCTATGGACCTGACATCGGTAATCTGTCAATCATGGTCTGGTGCCTGCGCGAGCGCGAGATGATGATGGATCTGCTTCAGGAACTTGGCGGCTCGCGAATGCACTACAATTTCCCGCGAGTCGGCGGTGTCAAGCGTGACCTGCCTCACGGCTTCGCCCAGCGCGCTCGCGCCAAACTCAAACTATTCCTCAACAGAATTCAGGAATATGAGTCTCTATTCGACGAGAGCACCGTCTTCCTAGTGCGCAGTCAAGGAGTTGGCTATGCAAAGCCTGAGGAGATGATCAATCACGGCGTCAGCGGACCGAATATCCGTGCCGCCGGAGTCGATTACGACGTTCGCTGGGCTCACCCTTACTCCGTCTACAGCGAACTCGACTGGCAGCCATCCGTCGAGCGCTCTTCGATCAAGGGTGCGGATTGCTACGACCGTTACCGTATCCGCGTCGAAGAAATGCGCATGAGTGCATCAATGGTCCTCCAGGCTCTCGATAAGATGCCCGGTGGAGCCGAGACTTACCACGAGCCGGGCGACCCGAAAATCCTCGCCAAGGCTCCATCCCGTGCTCCGGAAGGCGCTACGGGAAGCCATCACTTCGAGGATAGCCGCGGCGAGTCGATGTTCTACCTCGCCGGTGGCGGCGAGGGCCGCGGTAAGATGCCATACCGTGTCTCAATCCGCTCGCCGATGTTCATCACAATTCCATACGCGGCCAAGTGTATGATTGGCTACAAGGTCGCGGATATCCCAGCGATCATGGGTTCATTCGACCCATGCATCGGGGAGACAGACAGGTGAGGTGAGAGCATGGCTAGCAGTGATTGGTTAGATATTCGCGGCTGGACCGAGTCGATTGTCGGTTGGTCAATGGACTTGGTCCACGACATCCTCCCTTCGAATGATATCGGCTTGGGCCGACTTGGAACGCTGAATATCCAGAATGAGTTTGGTAGCGTTCAGGGCGCACTTGAGACATTCATCTTCACGACAATCATGTGTACTGTTGTCTTCGGCACGATGATGATCACGCTGATGGTCGTGCCATACATCGAGCGCAAATTCATCGCGCGCTTGATGGACCGACTCGGAGCCACAACAACACTTCGCAGCCTATGGATTGGAGAAGGCCACACAACAGCTGGACAATGGTGGAATCAACTGCCATTCGGTATCGGAGCCATCGTTGGCTGGGTTGTCAAGACACTCAACTCCGTAGCCGGCAATGAGTCGAAGCACATTGCAGTCGACCGTGTCCACAATCGTGGCTATCACGGAATCTGGTTCCTTTTCCCTGGATTCTTCCAAGCCCTTGCGGACTTCCTCAAGTTCGCTACCAAGGAGCACATAGTCCCAGCTAAGGCAGATCGTGTAGTTTTCGAGACAGCCCCGGTCATCATCATCGCGACCACAGTCATGGTCTACGCTTTCGTTCCATTCGGCCCCCATATCTGGGCTGCTAACCCCGAACTTTCACTCGTCTTCATGATGGCCGTATTCGGCGTCGCTCCGCTCGGTGTTTTCTTCGCAGGTTGGGCTTCCAACAACAAGTACACACTCATCGGTGGAATGCGCTCAGCCGCGCAGTTGACCGCTTACGAGATTCCGCTGCTGGTCAGCGTCCTCGCAATAGCAGTCATCTCAGGCTCGTTCAACATCCTCGAAATAGTCGACTTCCAAATAGAGACAAGCAACACTTGGAACATCTTCATCATGCCACTTGGAGCAGCCCTTTTCCTCATTACGATGATCGCTGAGGTTGAGCGAATCCCATTCGATATGCCAGAGGCCGAAGCCGAACTCGTCGAGGGCTGGTGGACCGAGTATGGTGGAATTCGTTGGGGTCTCATGTTCGCTGTCGAGATGATGCGCGCGTATGCGGCTTGCATCCTCTTCGCGCTCTTCTTCCTCGGAGGCTGGCAACTCCCATTCGAGGATACTCTGATTGGCCTACCATTCGTTGGCGGTGCCTTCGACTTACTGGCAACAGCAACTCCCGGAATTGCAATTCTACTCGCCAAGGCCTACCTAATGTTCGCCTTC
>DAFD01000102.1:0-652 GCA_002497895.1 Euryarchaeota archaeon UBA175 | reverse complement strand
AATGTTCGCCTTCTTCGTCTGGGTCCGTGCCTCACTCCACAGAGTTCGCACGGACCAAATCCTTGAATTCGGATGGCGCTGGCTCCTTCCAGCATCAATTGTCAATCTCGCAGTCGCCATCTTCCTGCGACTAGAAGTCTGGAATAGCACATCAGCCGGCGGCTGGCCAATTTGGACTGCTCCCGTCCTTTTCGGAGCCTTCGTAATCGCATTCATTGTTCTCGCAATTGACGAGGACCAAGAAGCCCTCGAACTCAATCGGAGAATGTACCACACTCAGACTCTGGAAAAGGCTAGCCCTGGGACGCACAGGGAGTAATCAGGAGGTGAACAAATGAACGATGAACAAGAATACAACACCGGCCACCCTCACGCGATCCCGAACTTCCGTAACCTGATTATCAGGCCAATGTGGATTACGATGAAGACGGCGCTTCGAACCGTACCATTCCTCGGTCGCCTCGGTATTCTGAAGAACAATTATCACGGTAAACAGGTCAATCTGAAGGATGATTTCACCCTCTCTCGAATCGGTGACGACCACCTCTCCGAGGGACACACGTATTCGGCTGACCGCGAGTCTACTGATCTGCTTCCATTCCTTGAGCGCCCAGTGACCGTGATGTACCCTTACGAGCGCCTTGAAGACATG
>DAFD01000020.1 GCA_002497895.1 Euryarchaeota archaeon UBA175 | reverse complement strand
CTAACATCGACGATGCCATTGTTGATCATATATCCCATCGGCATCAACATTCCAGCCGATTTGAGCCATCCAGTGTGGCAGGAGTCCTTGCCCTCGAGGTCTTCGAGAGACTGTATGTCAGAGTCAGCGAGGACCCATGCCTGTGCTGTATAGGATGTGGTTCCATCGCTCTTCTGGTCGGCAAGAATGGCAGAGAAGTCGTGCTGTTGCCAAGCAATCCAAGCTGCACCCCCGTCAAGGAATGCGATATCTGCATGACCGAAGCGGAGAGCTTCGATGGCTGCGATATCCGAGTTAATAGGATAGAGTTCGACCGCGTATCCTGACTGAGCGGCGATGAAGTCAGCGAGATTCTGAGGGTTCGCAGATGGATTATCGTAATCATCCTGCGTCTTGAAGGCAATTCGGATTACCTTCTCGTCTTCTTCTGATTCAAGGCAACCAGCCATACTCGCGCTCAAAATGAGAGTTACTAGTAAAGCATTCAACATCGTTTTCAATTTCATTCTATTCACTTCCAATGGTTCGACGAATTTCTCGTCGAGCCGGCGAATGACCATTTGTATATATAATTTAGGGAGCCCTAAATCTCGAACGTTACGGCACACTGTGAGCCTACTCTTATACAAAAATGACTTCTGACTTGTAGCCGATACCCATATCGTGCGAGAACCCCCGCGTAGGCGCAATGACTCGTGACGGAGTACTACGAATCGCGGCGCTCATTGCGATGTTCGCCATGGTTACCTCGTGGATTCCAATGAGTGTGCCTAGTGACCAATTAGAGCAATTTGAAGAGCGGAGAGAACAACTCGGTGGAGATGGACCGACGCTCGAAGAACAATGTAGCTCAATCACATTCGAAGATATGTTCGAATATTCGAGGGGAATTTTCGACATAGAGGTTGCAAGCGATTGGAATTCTGCCCAAGTGACAGCAGTTGCTTGGGTTAATGGAAGCCTTGCCGACGATGTAAGAGCGAGTTTGGACACGTATGTAGCAGCGGTATATCCCAGTGGGGACGATGGATGGATCTCCACAGACGAGAGAGAGGGGGTTCGAGCAATCGCCTCTGAGTGTGTTGAACACACGCTGACACGAATGGGAATGCGCGACGGTAGTCCACACCGTGGAGGAGATGGAACCGACTGGAAGAACATCTCATGGACTGAAAATGATGTTCTGGTTGAGGAGTGGAATTTGGTGCCTCTACGACATTCAGAAATCAGAGATTGTACAGGATTCGGAAGTAGCAGCGACTGCGTCGAGGTTCCTGTCGCTCCAGACAGCGATCGTGATTGTGACGAAGATGTCGATGCATCTGCTAACGTTGACGAATGCCGAATGATGCTTTGGCTCAATGCTACACTCACAATCTCGAATATTGATGACCCCAGTGAATTCACATTGGCTTTCAACGCCTCTAACATGTCTAATGTCGAATACCACATCAAATTCCCTGTGACTGAGGGGCTCCGCCTCGATATGTGGGAAGAATGCGAGGGGCGAGATGTCGAGGTGGAGACTGGTGATTATGCCGGTATTGCACCACTTCGCGGGAGTTGCGTCGGTGATGGCTCGAGCACCTATGACTTAGTCGAGAATGATGATGGTAGCCTGACCTATTCCTTCTACCCCCATATGCCGCAATGGCCGTCTGGTGAGGATTTGTTCGCCGATTTCACCACGGCACCTATTCCAGTGGATAATCCCCCACAATGGACTGATGATGCTCCTGACGATGAATCATGGTTCCCACGCGCGAGCGGGGGAGCACAGGTCATAGCCAACTGGAATGATATCCAAAATTGGTTCGTCGATGAGGCCGGAACCGCCTCGCTTGAGGTCAGTTGCCGAGGCGACGAGGGGCTCATGATAACCTACGAGGATCGAGAGATTTCGATGGATGTCCCTCGTGGTGAAGCCGGCGAAGTGACTTGCGAAGGAATAGACCGATCCGGCCAGTCCTCAGGTAATAGGACATGGAGTGTCGGTGTTCCGTTCCAGATTTCTAGCTCATCTATGGATCTAGCCGACCCTCATCCAATCACACTCAGCCCTACTTCAGGGTGGCCTGCTCTGAACGTAGAGGTCGGATTCACGTCCGAGCATGATAAGGCCGGAACTTACTCTGGACCTTACTCTCTATACATGTCCGAAATCACCGCAGATGTCGCTGCAACCAGCACCGTTCCAGGTCCAGCCTATGTTGCGATTCGAGTGACAGGAGATGGTGTTTACACTATGGAAGCAATTTATGATCTTGGAATAGAAAAGGCTAGCAGAGCCCCAGTAATGACTGTGAATAGTGAGGGATGGGACAGCGACTCATGGATGATGAGCGGACAATTCTCAGACCCCGATGGAGAGGAGGTGACGTTTACTTTGATGATAGATGGATCATCTGTTGGAAACATCGCTGTCAATGGAAATACCTGGTCTACTCCGACTATCGACTTCTCGGTCTGGGCTGAAGGAACTCACACGGTCGAAGTGACTGGTTGTGATGTCTCAGGTATGTGCACCAGCCAACAGCGAGTGGTGGATAACTCGCACCTATTCGTCGAACCTGAGCCTGAACCAGATGCGCCAAGCGAAACATCCTCTAGATTGCCTGCGATGGGATTGCCTGGGCTGATTCTCGCAGCATCTGCCGCACTCATATACTCGGGCCGACGCGCCTGAGGCCATGAGCTTCTCCGGTACGGTCGAGAAGGAGTCCTATGAGGGCGGCCTGATGGTCGCATTCGAGGGTCGGGCACCGCGTCTTGGTGCAACACTTCGCGTCATTGGTGGGAAGCCGATTGGGCGCGTGAATACTGTCATTGGTGCCGTCGATCGCGCTCTCATTCACATTCATCCTTTGGCAGAAGGAATCGAGGCCTCGAGCGCTGTCGGTTCTCCTGTTGAAATCGCTCCGCGCGAGCGTCGCGAGCGCTCCGACCGAGGCCGTGGTGGCTACGACCGCCGCGACAATAGCCGAGGCCGAGATGGTGGGGGATTCCAGCGTCGTGACGGCCGAAGTAATGACCGAGGGAACAATCGAGGGGGAAATCGCGGTGGCGAGTGGGATTGTCCGAAGTGCAATAACAACAATTTCTCATTCCGCGACAAATGCAACCGTTGTGAGGCTGAGCGC
>DAFD01000051.1:21891-36240 GCA_002497895.1 Euryarchaeota archaeon UBA175 | reverse complement strand
AATTTCGAGCCATTCTTTCTCAGCGGCTTCTGTCAGTCCATCGGTTGATTCCATACCTAATCTAGGCGGCTTTCTGAAAATAAAGATTTAGGTGGCTTTATGCACATCGATTACCGTTTGAATATCACTCATAGTTGAATTTACAAGTCCATTTTCTACAATCGAATAGAAGAGAAAATGGGGCCGTGGCCGGGACTTGAACCCGGGCCGGCGGGACCACAACCCACCGTGCTAACCGCTACACTACCACAGCCGTATGCAAGCGGGCCACCGACAGACCGTATTTCAAGCGTTCCGCGTGATGAAGGCGAGACGCTGGTGACCAACGGATTCAAGCGCTGCTCTCGGCCGTTGCAAGTCGATGGGGCGAGCCGTCATTGCCAGCACGACTCTGGCACTGCTAGCATTACTAGCAATTCTTGCTCCACTGGCGAGTGCTGACACCGTTATCGAGTCCGAGAGAATCGAATTACTGGAAGCGGGTGCTTTCGACGATACGAATGCTTGGGATCTCACTACTATGAAGGCCTTCTCTGAAGATTCTGCCGAGCACAGTACCGGAATGATTGCGGATGGTGAGTTGTCATTTACACATGACAGGCCTGACAATTTCCAAAGTCACACCGCTTGGGCAACATACAGTCCCACTGACTCCAATTCAACACTGGGAGAGCCTGATGGATCCTACACCTGGTCAAAAGGCCCAGACATCGCCCTCTCTGGCTATGACTTCGAGGGGCTACACACGCGTGAGATCGCGAATGTTTCTATGATTCTACACATCTCCATACCAGACGCACTTCCATCGGATGAGATTCGTATAACGATTGAAGCAAATGGTCCTGAGAGGCTTGTACGTACAATAGCTCGGACCTTTGGTCCGGTAAATCGGATGACCACACCGATTGTCGAGAATATCGATAATCTACAGGAATGGACATGGAGTGATTTGGCAGATTCGACAATCGTCGTAGATTATGTCTCAGACGGTGCTCCAGACGATTCAGAGGTTCGTGTTGATGCAGTGGGCATCCGTGTCAAGTATCACCAACCATGGTATTCATTTGAGACAGTCAAGGCAATTCACGAGAAGTCCGGGCAGAGCCTACCTGTACTCGATTTCGGGCCTTATGATGGAACACATTCTGGCCTTTCTGTTGAGAATTGTGGATTAACTCCGGATAGTGGCACTCAAGGAACTTGGGATTTCGAGGTAGAAGTTCCTTATGACCAAGAATTGGGGAGAATCCATGTTTTTGGCGAAGGTAATTTCACCATTGAAGCAATGCCACAAGGACACACATCAATGGAAAACTTTCAGACCTATGATAACGGAGATTTACTGGCCGAACGCGATGTAACAAATTCGGTTAGAATTACAATCTATGACGGTTGTATTGAGATGGCTCGCGTCGATGTCAATGACCCGTATCTTGAGGTCTACGGTTCTGTCGCAGGAGCGGTCGATGGCCTCGCTCCAGGATACAGTACCGTACGCTTTGCCATCGGAAACACACTTGTGAGCCAAGTTGAGATTTCATTAGGAGAATTCGCGTTTCAGGTGCCGATTGGACACGCTTTACCAGGATCTAGTGAAGCACTCGAAGTCGGTGTGGCTGCTCGCTTCCAATGGTCGTCTAACGGACTCGCTGAGACCACTGTAGTCCATATCGAGTCAATGTCGATAGTCGGAGGTTACCACTTGGAATGGGATCTCGATGTAACTTGCTCAGCCCCATCCAACATCGAATTGGTAGAGGATGGCGGTGGCTCTCTAATCCCAATGGCAAGCAGGTGTGAGGATGACCGAACTGAATGGGAAGACCTTGAGGTGCGGGCCTGGACAGATTCGAACGATATCCTCGATGTATCTGCACAAGGTGGCGATATCCGAGTTCAACCACACGCCGATGCGAGCGGTGAGGCTCGAATTAGCGTACAAGTTCTCGACGCCTCAGGAAATTCCTGGGAAGGTGCATTCAATGTGGATATCGCTGGTGTCGAAGATTCTCCTACAATCGAAGGGCTACCTGTCTCAACATACATCGATCTGGGTCAAACTCGTGTAATCGACCTCGAAATCACCGACCCTGACACCACCGAACTGACGATTTCTACATCGAGGTCTTGGGCTAACGTTGATTCGGCCGGCGACCTCATTCTAACTCCAGTCGAGCCTGGAACTCACACAGTGGAACTCACAGTGACTGATGGAACATACACCGAGGTTCAGAGTATAGAAGTCATTGTCACAGCACAACCGGACCTCACAATTGAGAATATTGAGATTTGGAGGGGTGGGATCTCGGTCGCAGGCGTCGATGAGGGAGATGTTGTCCAACTCAAGGTGTATGTACGCAACGAAGGTTGGGGAGTTGGCGATGCTATAGATGTACGATGCTGGGTCGATGGTTTACTTGTCGGATCAACAATGATTGACAGCATCGCACCAGGGGGCCTAGCGATTGCTAACTGTGATACACAGGTCACAAATTCAGGCACGGTCGTAATCAGAGCAATGGCCGACGGCACCGCATCGATAGAAGAGTCGAACGAGGAGAATAACGAATTGAGTATCTCGATCGATTCAGAGGCCCGAGATAACGCAGGTGGCGGCTCAAGCGATGTCGATCGCGGCCCTGCAATCATTGTAGCCTCGATTGGTGTGATAGCCATCTCAATCGCTGCATTGCAGATGGGACCTGGTCGAGTACGCAAACCATTCCGGAAGAAATGAGCTCGATTTCATCATCAAGATGGAAAACCCAGAGTTTAGCCCTACAAACCATCCGTCCGGCCGATAAACGTTGAAAATCGGGTAATGGTTATACCTGAATCAACCGCCAAAATGGCTTACCGCGCTCGTCCAACGAGCCGGTGGTGTGTGTTTGCGATGATGAAGCTAAAGGTCCGTATTGAGACTGATGAGTGGATCTACGAAGAGCATGAGACGCAGTGATCTCATTCCTTCGACCAGGTCTGCGGATAGACTCCCACTTGCATCAAAACGACCTTCGGTCGGGCTACTTCTCCGTGTTGCATCGATGCTATTTTCGATGCTGCGGAATTTGTTTCAGCGAGTGCGACTGCCTCTCCTTTGAGACTCTCAAGAACCACTAAATCACCTCTTTCAATACCTTCACTTAGACTTACTACACCGGGCCGTGCTAGGGCTGCTCCGTGTGAAATCGCTGCGGCTGCGCCGTCTTTGACGACAATGCGTGGAAGGTGACCAAGAATCGCTTCTACTGGCGCTATGAGCTGACGCAAGGCGCGATCATCCTCGTGCTCACGCCAGAGGAATACTGCATCGGTCAATTGCTGCATTGTGCATGCATTTGATTGATCGAACGAACCGGTTTGGTCACGATGAAGTTCTAGGAGTTCGCAACCGGTATCGAGCATTAGTCCGAAATCTCGGGCAAGAGTTCGGATGTAGGTACCAGCGTTGCAGGTGATTGTTACTGCGGTTGTACGGGATTCATCGTCCGCGTCGATAATTCGTATATCATGGAGAATTCGAGTTCGGACACGGACCTTGACTGCAGATTCTAGAGGTGGAACATTGTAGATTTCACCTTGGAGTGATTCGAGAAGATTTGCTAATTCTTCTTGTGTGACTTCACGGGCAAAACGAAGCACTGCGATGTAGCGCTTGTCTCCAGTGAGGACCATTTCGGTCAGTCTAGTTGACTTACCACAGAGCATGGTTAGGAGTCCTGTAGCGAATGGATCGAGGGTTCCTCCGTGACCTAATCGCTGGATTCCAAGCATTTCACGTGCCCAAGCCGTGAGTTGATGACTGGATGGCCCTCGCGGCTTGTCAACAAGAATGACGCCTGCATCGAGCAATTGCTCAAGGGTTCTTTCTGATGGTTTACAGCCGTTTTTGGAGTCTGTAGTGGCCTTCTCATCGAGGATTATCATATATTCACTCTCCTTGAATTGCTGCGCTGACTATTGTGAAGACATCGTCAGCGCTCAAATCATTTGCATCGACGACGAGGTTGTATGGAGTCATGTCGTCGAGGTCGATTCCATAGAGGATTCGGTAACGTTCTTTGTCAGCACTTTGACGAGCGCTTGATTCCGCGAGACGCTCTTCGAAGCTACCGCCCTCACGGTTCTGCACACGGCGGGCGCGTTCCTCATCGGAGGTTGCAATCCATACCCTGTGGCAATCAATCTCGAGTTCGTGCGCCCACCATCCTGAAAGGCGACTCTCAATGATTTGAGGGCCGTTTTCGCGAGTCATTGCATCGCGCAGAAGTGTATCTAACGAACGATCGACATCGAGGTCAGTCTTGCACAATTCACTGAATTCGACTACTGGTAGACCTCGGCGGGTGGCTTCTGCACGGAACACCTCACCGCCGTTGAGTGATTCCCAACCTGTCGACTCGCGAATCTTGGATACAAGAGTCGAAGTTCCGCTTCCTGGTGCGCCACTGATGGTGATGTGTACCATCCGCTCACCTCCACTCATTGCGGCATACATCACAGCGTATTCGCCCTGAACTGGTCCTGCTTACAGACAACGAGTTACAATCCGGACAAGATGTTCCGGCCTTAGGTGGAGCAGCGTGGACATTTCCACTACGCTTAGTTTCAGATTCCTGCCCTCGCTTGCGAGGTCCATCTCGACTCCTGCGCTGACCTCGACGAGTCGTGGCTGGAGCCTTCTTTGTCTGCTCTTTGAGGAGATGGAGCAAAGGCTCAGGGATCGGATCGCCTTTGAGAATGAGAGGGTGGCGACCGAATCTGATGATCTTGATGTGACGGTCGACGATTCTTCCTAGTGGTGCACTCATCGCAATGTAAGTCACAACCCATGCTGGGAAAATCCACATCACTCTATCCATCATTCCCCACATCGGCTGCCATGGCAGACTGACGTAATCTACACGGAAGCCGGTAGCTGCCTCAGCCATCCAGCTGAATATTGCAATGATGAAGACAATTGTGAACATCATCGGCTTCATCATGGCCGATTGCATCGCCATTTGGTCCGGCATCATCTCCATCTGTAATCGTCGCATCTTGTCAACACGAGCCGTATCTCTCTCGGCCTGAGCTTCTCGCAATTGCTTCTGAATCTGCTTGTTCCGGTGAGCCGTGTGAACTTGAGTAATAGGATCCATGAATAATCCTCGAATTATTGTGTTCACAATCATGATCGAGGAACCAATGATTGCCACGGTCGGCACGAAGAATTCAGAATGGAACGGAAGTGCCGGTTCGATCACAGTTCCAGCCAGATCTGAAAGACCGATACGTAATGATGGATTGATCGAAAGAAGAATCATGAATCCGAGAATGACGAGCATCGGAGTCATCATGCCAGCCATGGCTTGGTTCTGAGCGCCACCCTGCCCAGCCTGTGCTGCCATGGTTCTCTCGCTTCATCGGACTCAATTGAAGCATTCGGCTGGGCTCACATGAAATGTGAGCCATCTTCTGTTGCACTCAACTGAATTGGAAACTGCAAGTCTCGCAAGAAGATGAGCCAACAGCAGCCTCGGTTCCGCATACTGGACAGACGTCAGGAGTTGGAATAGCTGGAGTATCTGATTGGTCTTCATCTGCCTCTTCTGAGTCCTCAGTGACCTCTTGTTCAACCTCATCCCGCTCTGGCTCGATGGATTGCACCTGTGGCTTTGAGAAGTCGACAGACTCATCATCAGCGGATTCTGCTTCAGCCGCTACAGGTTCTTCTGCAACCTCATCGATAGCCTCCTCGACTTCCTCTGCCTCAGGTTCTGGCTCATGGACAGGAGGCTCGGGCATGGAGCGTGTCGCCTCATCGACCCAATCGGGTAGATTCGGTTCTTCATCGACTTCATCACCAAAGGTGGCGCCATGGTAATCCTGTGCGTCGGCCACCTTGTATTCGCTCTCGGAATCTCCCTGAATCTCGAAGACAACTTCGATCCTCTCGTTCTTCTCTATACGGCCAATCGGCCAGCTGACGTGAGTTCCCTCTCTGGCCGATTCCTTGCTGAAATCGATAACGCGTTCTCCAGATTGGTTCGATCTCACGGTTGATTTCTCAATATTGAAAGTGCCAGGCACGACATCGTGCAGCGATAGATCCTCTAGTGCGCTATCGGAGTCGTTTTGGAACATCAATAGAATCTCATAACGACCCGAACCGGCAGCCGGGAATACTTCCTTACCAGTAGAGAATCGCCTTCGGCGGTGAACGACTCTGATCATAGGAACACGGTTACAGAATCGTGTTGCCACCGGGCCGAACCTTTCCATACTGAAATCGGCCCGAATCGGTGCCGCCAATTTGTCATTCTGTGGCGACGGATCCTCGGCGTGTAGTGGGTAACTAATCGTCAGAGATTTGCCTGGCTGCAAGCCAAGTGGAGCCGAGGTTCCAACGGTGATTCGAAGCGCGTGGCCCTGAGAATCGGGAGATATTAGTTGCTCTTCGAGTTGAGTTCCGTCAACTACCTCGATTCGATATTGATCTTGATTCAAGTCCGTCCCTTCGATTTCAATACGGACTTGATCTGAAGATGGTATGTTGAAGATTCCTGGGATGTCGTCAAGCAAGCGCATGACATTTATCGGGGCTGAACCAGTGTTTTCCACGACTGTAATGCATTCAAGATCAGAGGGGACATAAGAGCGGATACGCGAGATGCTGTACTGCTTGTTGACCTCGGCGTCGAGGACCTTGATACTCCTCTCCTTCAGTTCAAGGACACCTGTCGATTCGACGTTCGCACGAGGCAAAATCGAGTAATTGATTTCATGAGTGAAATTTGGTTTGTCGATTGCTTCAATCCGCTTTTCAAGAGAGTCCCAGAGTCCTTCTGGAGGAATGTCTTCTCGGATGTCTTCCATCTCCAAAAATGGATCACTGCGGCCTGCCAACCACACTGTGGCACCGGATAAGCTAACAACGAATGACGACCGATTTTCAACAACAAGTTTGCAATGGAAAACATCAGGCCGATCGTCTTCCTTTGGAGATACGTAGCCGAATTGTCGAGCCCGAGATGTGACAGCATCGAACTGGGCTCGGGAAACCGTCGCTTCGCACGAATAAGCGCCGCTTACCGTACCTGTTGCGAAGCGCTGTATGGTTCGAGTGGTGACTCTTGGTGCAATTTCGAGAGTTGCGCTCTCACCGACCGAGAGTCTCCCGATACGCCAGATGAGTTCGCTATCTTTGATATCATATTCCGGTCCTTCTGAGAGTTCAAAATTTTCAGGAAGGGCGCGTCGCACAACGACGTCCATTAGCGCGACTGGCGCGATATTCTCGACGCTGAGGCGAACGATAATCTCCTGAGAATGCTCTGAGTAAACCATCGAGAGACTAGCCTCTTGTGGCCGCTCCGGCTCGGTGTCGATGTGTTCCCGGAGAATCATCATCCGCGGACCGGAGGCGGTGTAAGGGAGATTCGTGGTCTGAGTAGCATCAAGTTCGCGGACGGTGATTGCGCCGCCACCGATATCGGTTGCTCCTGTATTCTGTAAGAGAACCTCGATGTCCCATGCGCGGTCCTTGCGACTTGAGTTACGGAGAATGAGTTCGCCGTCTATTGATTGCTGGCGGACCGTACCATCTGGATTGAGGACTGATTCCTCCTTTTCTCTCAAAGTGACGTGTAATTTGTCTCCGGGAATCGCGTCGACTTCGGCAGCTGGTCTGAGATTGCTCGAAAGTGCCGGCGCCGGTTCTTTCGGAGGAGAGGCTTCTTCGATCGCTTCCTCAAAGGCAGATGCGAAGGGGTCAGCAGGCGGAGGAGCTCCGAATGGGTCATCCACCTGTGGACTATCTACTGCCGCGCTCGATTCCGATGCTAAGGCTGTATCCAGTGCTGCATTGAGGTCGCCGATTTCAGCTTGTTCCTCATTATTATCTTCCTCGAGTAGCCCATCGAGCGCCGCTAGAGAATCATCGAAGGATTCGATATCGTATTCTTCGGCTAGCCAATCCTCGTCGTCGGCCGCAGCCTCAGAAATTTCCTCAGCGGCCGTCTCAAATCCAGGGGGTGGAGGAGGTGCGATGCCTTCCATTCCGGGAGGAAGTGGTGGTGCGTCGAGTTCCATAGGTGGTGCTGGCGGTGGTAAATCGAGACCCGGTGGAGCTGGTGGAGGTATGTCGAAGCCTGGTGGAATGGGAGGAGGTGTCGCAAATGGAGATTCTTCGTTTACCTCAACTTCCTCCTCAGTCGACTCCTGTTCTATCATTTCGCTAAACTCGTCCTCTTCGTCATTCGCATCGAAACCAGGCGGGGGTGGAGGAGGCGGGAGCGGAGGCATGCCCGGGGGAGGAGGGGGAGGGGTATCGGACATGGTGGAAGCAGCCTCGAAGGTAAGTATGGACGCGCATTCGATTGGTTTAATCATTGCTCGCACGCAGTCCTACGGACTGATTCGATTCACGAATGTTTGAATTACCCCTCATGCCGGCAGGAAGCCATGAGCAATCAAGACGGAACCACTCCTCCGGTCATCTTTGTGGTCGGTACTGCTGGTGCTGGAAAGAGCACACTGGTCACCGCCTTCCAACGCTGGGCTAGATTCCTACAGGTGGATGTGCTGTGTATCAATCTCGATCCGGGAGCCGAACGAGTCCATTACGACCCTGAATTCGATGTTCGCGATTTGGTCTCTTTAGCCGACGTAATGGACGAGTACGATCTCGGCCCCAATGGCGCCCAAATCTTGGCTGCTGACTTGGTTGCAGCTCAAGCACTGGATGTGTTTGATGAGATCGAAGGATTGTCAGGGGATATTTTGGTGATTGATACGCCAGGACAGGTTGAATTGTTTGCTTTCAGAGAGGCGAGCAGTCACTTGGTTGAGGTGCTCGGTCAAGGTCGCGCATGCTTGGCTTTCTTGTTCGATCCGATGCTATCTCAGACACCAAGCGGATTCGTATCTCAGATGCTTCTTTCATCAATTGTTCACTTCCGCTTGGGTCTGCCAACTGCTAACTTCCTTTCGAAGGCTGATTTGCTTGAACCCGAGGTCCTTTCAAGAATTCTTGAGTGGGGAGATAATCTCGATACTTTGGAGGCGGCCTTGTATGAGGAGTCTGCAGCCGAGTCAAGGGATCATCACTCTGGGACTTCGAGGGCAGAATTCGCAATTGGTCAATTACGCATGATGCAACATGCGGCCATCCAGCCAGGGCTTGTGCCTTTGTCTAGTGAGGAAGAGGAAGGGCTGGCTGACATGCTGACATTTGCTCAGACTGTGTTCGGCGGCATGGCCGACATGAGAGATGGATTTGCAGGAGATATCGAACATGAGCGACAATGAGAAGATGGATCTGCTTGCAATCGACGATTTGGTAGATGATTTTGAAGAGATTATCGATTGGGCTATTCGCTACAAGCATGATGTTGAGATACATCAGGATTTCAAGCCGCTCGACGGCATGTCGATCGGTTCGATTTACGAAAAGCCCTCGACGCGAACACGAGTATCATTCGAGGTCGGTGTCAGCCGTCTCGGCGGGCAACCTCTGACTCTTCTGGCCAATGATATTCAACTCGGAAAATCGGAGTCGATTGGAGATACAGCGGCAGTTCTATCGCGCTTTCTTGATGGTATAACCTACCGCTGCTTCGGGCATGCTGACGTTGCTGAATTAGCTCGCACTGCAACGGTTCCGGTAATCAATGCCCTCTCCGATATGCACCACCCTTGCCAATCTGCTGCCGACCTGATGGCGATTCGTGAATTCGCCAACTCCGATGGTCACATCGCTTGGGTTGGAGATGGAAACAATGTCTTCCATGATTTGGCACTTGCTGGATTAACACTCGGATACGATGTGAAGTATGCCACGCCGGTCGGGATGGAACCTGACGCTGGCGTTCTAGCACGGTGTCAGGAGATTGCTGCCAAGACCGGCGCAAGTATCACCGGCACGAATGACCCAGTCGAAGCCGTCACCGATGCTGGCGTAATCTACACCGATATCTTCGTCTCTATGGGCGAGGAACACATGGAAGACAAAATGGATGCATTCGAGGGTTTTCAGGTAAACGAAGAACTCGTCGCACACGCTCGCCCGGACTACGTCTTCATGCACTGTTTACCCGCACACCGCGGAGAGGAAGTCACCGACGGTGTGATAGATTCGAGGAATAGTATCGTCCTTGATCAGGCTGAGAATCGTATGTGGGCACAGATGTCACTACTGACTTACCTATGCAATAACGACGCATGGCAGGCTTATCGCGAGCTCTGAACTTGCCAAAGCTTACTTTGGTGGGTAATCGATTCAGAGAAGCGAAGCGATGAGTATTCCAACCATCGCTAGAACCATTGAACGCTTAATCAGACGAGAAGCAGCCGTATCTTCGGTTAGTACAATATGCTTCTTGACCTGCATCAAAGTGAATAGAGCGGGCGCGACGAGAAGTAAGTGAAGTAGGTCGAATACACCCATAGCAAATGGTGTCAACAGGGCAATTAGGGTTAGAAGTAAAACTGCCCAGGCAAATGTTCGAGCCTTGTCAGCTCCAACTCGCATTGCGTAGGTATTGCGCCCTTCGTCGCCTTCCATGTCTTCGACATCCTTGATGATCTCGCGCGCGAAATTATACAGCGTTCCAACGAAGAATAGGGAAAGAGCACGGGAGTTCAGTGGGTCGAATACACCAGCAGCTCCGTAGAGTACTACTAACCCGACCGAAAGTGAAATTGCCATATTTCCAGGTAATCCTCTATTCTTGAGGCCGAGAAGCCATCGATCGTCCTCATAATTTAGCAAGAGAGCTAGGGCCATAACCCAGATCAGAATTGTGTACTTCCACTCATCGAATTCGCCGATTGAGTTCGCGGTGACGGCGGCGATGAATAAAGAAATGAATGAAATCAATCCAGTTAGAATGATTGAGATTAGAGCAGTTCTCTTGCTTATACGCCCGGAAGGTAATGGCCTATCTGGACGATTCACCCTGTCAATTTCGAGGTCGAGGTAATCATTCAGAGCATTCCAAGAGGCCATGAAGGAGTAGACCGACAGGGCAAGTAATGTGGTGATGTGTAGATTATCATCGGAAGGGAATTCGCCAAGAGCGAGAACTGCGCCGAGGAATACTCCAACAAATCCACTGATACAATTGCCTGCTCGGAAGAGCAGGACCCAATCAGCGATTCGACCCACGCCTCCGACGAGGGCGTGCGCGTCTTGATTGCTTGCACGATTCACGCCGTTGCAATCAATGGTTCAGCGGACAGCGCCCAAACGCAGACAGTGTAGACACTGCCGCGGAATTGACCGCGCTGATGCCCTACCTTGGCAAAGCGAGTATCCTTGGCGAGAATGTTACCCACCTGGTTCATCGTAGCTCCCCAGCGGAATCTCTCATTGAGGTAATCGAAAACCTCGACAGTGTTCGCATTCCCCTTCTCTTCAAGGAATACTAGAACCGCTTCTCGTAGGCGTCGTGTGCGGGACATCAGATCGCCTCCATTGGAATCTGGCGAGAGGCCATCACACGCGAGTGCAATCCAGACCAGCTCGATGGACTCACGCTAACTTCGATTGCACGTCGTGGCATAGGCTGCCAGAGTCCATCGTCAGCCCTCCCGTTTGAGGAATTGACAAGTGCCTCTGGTTGAGGTCTTCGTCGGCTTGCAGCGGTCTTGTTTAGGGCGGCGAAGGAGACTACACGAACAGGGTCGGCTCGCTTCCTGTAGATTCGTTGGCTATTGGGGTTCAGGCTTCGGTTCATGGCCTGATGTTGCTCGGTCAGCATATCAAGAACTGGAACAGAGAGGAAAGTGAAAGTAAAAGTGAATGTGAAGCGCTTGAATGAGGCTTCATCCATCGTTTTGAAATACCGAGCCTCGGTCGCCGGGCTACTCGCTCGTGTAGTGTAGTTCGGTCCATCATGACGGACTCTCGATCCGTCGACCCGGGTTCAAATCCCGGCACGAGCACCATTTTGAAACCAATTTGTAGCCGGAGAACGATTTTTATGCCTCTCAATCTAAGGTGAGGTATGCGAACCACCGCCGTACTGCTCACACTTGTTATGCTAACTTCTGCCTTAGCAGGATGTGCTGGGAGCGGGGATGATACCGAGAAAGATGAGCAAATCGCCTCTCTTGAATTGGAAGTGGCGAATCTTACCTCTGAGAATGCAGAAAATGCTGAGAATGTTGCAGCATTACAATCCACTCTAGAAGAGGCTCAGGTAGCGCTCGAATTAGCCAATGAAGACCTCGCGAACATCTCCGCCCAACTATCCACTGCCGAATGGCACCGTGCCAATCTTTCCAACTCACTCTCAGACGTCATGGACCAATTGAATCAAACAGAGAATGATGAGCTCATCACTTCACTCCAAGCAGAAATCGCGGATCTGGATTCGCAAATCTCTGATGCCGACTCGCAAATCACCAACCTCGAGGGCGAATTAATCGAGAAGGAGAATCAAGTTGCTTCTCTCGAAGCAACGAATACCGCCTTGCAGAGTACAATCGGTAGTCTGACCTACCAAATCCGAGATATGATTGCCAATTGCCCTCAAGACAACCCCGGTCTCCAGATGGTCGTCGGCTACGATGATGGTTCTGGGGGGGGCGTTCCGGATGATGGGGAACTCCACGATGAAGAGGTCGAATACCAAGTGGGTGAATGCCCCGGCGACCATTCGATGGTCGAGTCTTTCCAGAATAACTCAGATGGATTTGGCCCTGGATTGTTAGTTGAGATGGGTGGGATCCTCTACTTCTCAGCCGATGATGGAATACACGGATGGGAACCATGGCGTAGTGATGGCACCCTCGCAGGAACATATCTCGTCAAAGATGTCCGTGAGGAGTCTTGCTGGGACAATGGAGAGGGAGGAGAAGATTGTGAAAATTATGGCAGTCTAATTGTAGTATGTTGGGGGGCTGTCCTCAATAACAACTGCTTCTATCCAGAAATGGTAGCTGGCAACGAGAAATTATTCTTCACTGGATTCTTCACTTGGATCGATAGTGATGGATACGGACAACGATCTTCCACCACCCTATTTGTCAGTGATGGCACCGAATCAGGAACCGAAATAGCACATTTCCACTGGCGGTGGGATCCTAGTTATTCTTCAGATGAGGGTTGGGGAGAAGACGTGGCGGGAGTCAATCAGTTGATTGCAATTCCGTCTAGTCAATTTGTCCCAGATAGGGTAGTTTACACCGCTGTAGAAGTGTTAGGAGGAGAATGTGATGATTGCCACCCACCTACAGGAAGAGAATTATGGATTACAGATGGAACTGAATCTGGAACCACTATGCTTGCAAATCTCCAACCAGAAGATGAGGAGTGGGTGTATAGTGGAACCACCTATTGTTGTGCAGACTTCCAAGGGGGAGAGCCAAGGGACTTGTTGAAGAAGGGCAATACAATTTGGTTCAGCGCAAATACTGCAGAATATGGCAGGGAATTGTATAGATATGGCCTGGCCGCCGTAGGTGGAGGACTATTTCTCGTTGAAGATCTAGTGGAGGGAGAGGAGAGCAGTAATCCAATGTATATGACGTCCGGAAGTGATGGAGTATACTTCTCAGCCCTTGAGGAATCGACTGGTCGCGAGTTATACCATAGCCGTGGCGATGCATTCACTACTGGAATCATCAAAGATATCAATCCCGGTACAAACAGCAGCGAGCCACTCTTCTTCACAAAGTTAGGAGATAAGATATTCTTCACCGCTGACGACGGTACTAACGGTCGTGAATTGTGGATTTCGGATAGGACTGAGACTGGTACATTCATGGTCAAGGACATACATGCAAATGGCTCTGGAGACCCTTACCAATTGCATGTATTAGACGGCATTCTCTACTTCATGGCAGAGACTGAAGAACATGGCCGAGAATTGTGGAGAAGTGATGGTACCGAAACGGGAACCTATCTGGTCAAGGACATTAATCCTGGAAATAATAGCAGCTACTACTGGGTTGAAGGATTCGTAACTGGCACGCTATTCAAAATCAACGCAGGGGAGATGTTCTTCGCTTGCGATGATGGAGTACATGGAGTCGAGTTGTGCAGGAGTGATGGTACCACAGATGGCACCTCTGTTGCAGTTGACGTTAATGTCGGAGAGAACAGCAGTTGGCCGCTCTCCTTGACTAGTGTTGGTAAGAAACTCTACTTCAACTCCTTCACTGAAGAAAATGGTCGCCAATTGCACTTTTTCTGGGATAACCCCGGACCAATTATCAGTACGACTGAGGACTCCTGAAATACTGTATTTACCGGTCAGAACCGTCTTAAGGGCACCTTCGTTGCAGTAGTAAGGTTCTGATGCGTGTAGAGCACGATGTGAAGCTTACTTTTGATGATGTATTGATTAGACCGAAGCGCAG
>DAFD01000051.1:14557-21497 GCA_002497895.1 Euryarchaeota archaeon UBA175 | reverse complement strand
ACTACTTGGTCAGGGGTGCCGATTGTAGCAGCAAATATGGACACGACCGGTTTGTTCAGTATCGCGGCTGAATTGCAGAAGCATAAGATGCTGACATGTATGCAGAAATTCTACTCAACTCGAGATTATGCACAGGCTTGGGAAGACGGAGTTGACCCCGAGTTTGTCGCTATCACGTGCGGATCGACAGAGAATTCGTTTGATTTACTCAAGAGGAAAATGGCTACACACGCGGGCACCAAAATGATCTGCATCGATGTTGCAAATGGCTACCGAGAAGTTTTCCTTCAATTCGTCAAGAGGGTTCGTAGTGAATTTCCTTCAGCGATCGTTATCGCTGGCAATGTTGCTACGCGAGAGATGACTGAAGCTTTGATTCTCGCGGGTGCTGATATTGTCAAGGTCGGAATCGGCCCTGGCTCGGTTTGTACAACGCGCAAGGTTGCGGGTGTAGGTTATCCTCAGCTTTCGGCTATTGCTGAGTGTGCTGATGCGGCTCATGGGCTTGCTGGTCACGTAATGGCTGACGGTGGCTGTTCAAGCCCTGGAGATGTATCCAAGGCCTTTGCTGCCGGGGCTGATTTCGTGATGCTGGGTGGTATGTTTGCTGGTCACGATGAATCAGGCGGAGAGTTAGTGACCGACACAAATGGAAAGCAATACATGTCATTCTATGGAATGTCAAGTGCTAAGGCGATGGAGACTCATTATGGAGAGGTGGCAAAGCACCGTGCTCCAGAGGGGAAGGAAGTTCGCGTGCCCTATCGCGGTCCGGTTGAAATTACCGTTCAGGCAATCCTTGGTGGGGTTCGGTCGGCTTGTTCCTATGTTGGTGCGCGAAGGATCAAGGATTTGCCTAAGTGTACTACCTTCATTCGCGTGACTCAAACTACAAATGAAGTCTATCAAAGATTCAATGTAGAAGAATAGTACGAACTCTAAGATTTATATTGGGAAAAAACCTACAATGTCAATCCGCGACAGAACATCATGGACATCCTACTTATTGCAGCAATTGGAGCATTCTTTGCTGCTGCATTAACCGTACCTGCAGGGTTCGGTTTGTCGACCATGCTGACACCATTTGTCCTACTTCTAATGCCACCTCATGAGGCAGTGGCCGTGGTTGCGGTAGTTCACGGAGCCCACAACGGAGCAAAGTGCTGGAGTATGTGGGAATCGGTGGATCTAACCGCTTTTCGGCACTATGGAGTTTGGTTAGTCGTGGGTGCAATCCTGGGAGCTATTTTACAAAATGAGGTGCCTCAGGAACCTCTGCTACTAATAATCGGAATTTTCTTGATATTCTTGCCAATACTAACTCTTTCTGAGAATTGGACTGGATATCGAATACCAGAGGCTAATGACCGAATTGGTGGATTCGGTTCCGGATTTATGGGAGGGTTATCGGGACACCAAGGTGCACTACGTGCAATGTTCCTAACCCGTAGATTGCCAGATAAAATGGCTTATGCAGCGACTGCTAGCATACTTGCCCTATGCGTTGATCTCTCAAGAATTCCGATTTATCTGATTTTTAGACCAGAAGAAATCCTCGCTCATTCAGACATCACCGCTGTCTTAGTGATCTCAGCTATTATTGGAGTTAGAGTAGGAAAGAGATGGTTAAAATCATTGAAAACGTCTTGGATTCATAATGGTGTAATGATTGGAATTGTTGCCAGTGGAGTATTCTACATCTGGGAAGCAATCGGTTGATTTGCATCAGATGTCCAATACAACTTGCGCCATCCAGCCAGGACCTTCGAAGGATGGAACGCCTTCGACTCCTTCGACAATCTCACCTTCAGCCACTTCACGAACTGCGAGGTCGTGCAGAGTGATTGCTTTCACTTCAACCTCGAGTTCGACATCGCGCGCATCGACCCAAAGCACCTGCGCGCGTAAGCAATCCTCCTCGATTACAAGGTCAGATTCTACCAACCATCTATCTTCTACAGATCCCTGATAGAGGATCTCTTCGAGCCATCGAACCAAGCCCCTCTCTAAGTCACCTGTCGGGATCGTTACAGCCCATTCGCCGACGTGGCGGAGGTGTCCATTGAGTAGCGCAGCACCACGCTCCGACATCTGAATGCCTTGCAAGGCCAGCGCAGCCTCCCTCAGAAGGTCACTAGGGTTACTGGAAAATGCGCGGAAGCCGATGTCCGCAGTTGTCGGCATTATCCACCAAGACATCGTATCACCAAGCCACCCGAGGACCGTTCAGGGGATGAAACCTGAGGGAGATGCGGGCATCAATTGTTGGTACAGAGTTCGCCCTGACTTGGGAAGCTCGTGGGATCCTTTGGATTCGTATTCCATTTATTCTCGCACTTATTCATGTAACCATCACCGTCGGAATCGATGTATGCATCAGCTGGATCGAATGGATCAAAGTCGAAGTAGAATTCCCATCCAGACCACATTCCATCGCCATCATGATCTTGGTGATAGACTTCAGAACCGTCGGCCCATCCATCTCCATCGGTATCGGCTAGGACTGCATCGGTGCCATTTTGGAATTCTTCGTAATTCGTGTAATTCTCTAGATCGTCGTAGAAATTACCTCCATTAGATGTCGTTGGGTCGATGTGGCACTCGGCATTCTGTGGGTTATCCCATCCTGGACAATAACGATTGAGCAAGTGCGATCTATTCAGTCCATCACCATCGAAATCTTCCGCACCATCGTCTATTCCGTCGAGGTCCGAATCAGGCATTCTCGGGTCCATCGGACCTCGAGCACCCAATGCATCGAGTGAGTTATTGTCGACGAGACCGAGGTTGATTGCACGCTCGGAGGCAGAGACCTCCCATCCATCTGCAAGCATGTCGCCGTCGGTATCGTCGGCAACCGGGTTTGTATCCCAACGGTCAGGAGCTTCTAGAGCGTTCAGTAAGGTGTCGTTATCGATATCGAAGTTGGAGTCCGGCATTGAACCGAACGATGGGTCGAGAGCCCAGCGGCCATTTGCCGGAATAGGGAATCCAGTCAGATTCATTTCGTAGATGAAATACTTCGGATCGAGGACACCGTCGCCGTTGCGGTCACCAGAGGTTTGGAAGCCCTTCAGATAGCTATCCCAAACCCAGCCACCAGGACCCTTGCCGCACTCTTGCATGCTATCGCATCCGAGAGGAAGCCAGTTCTGAGTACTAATCCACAGGCTGTGAGAATTGGTATTTTGCTGGACTGAAAAGACTTGCATCTCCCAGCCATCAGGTTGCCCGTCATCATCGGTATCATTGTCCAAAGGACTGGTGGCGGTTTGCCACGGACGAGGGATGTGGAGGACTTCTCCACCATCGCTCAGGCCGTCATTATCGGTGTCAGCATTATTTGCGTGAGTGATATACTGATCGGCACCGTCTATGACTTCTTCACCATCGTCAAGACCATCGTTATCGGTATCGAACATCGAGGCGTTGGTGTAGTAAGTGGTTCCGTTCCAAACGAATCCATCCATAGCCTCGGTGAAATCTTCGAGGCCATCGGAATCGGTATCTCTATCGGTCGCGTTGGTGAAGGTTTCGTAGTATTCTGTCGCGTCGGAGAGGCCGTCACGATCTGTATCGTAGACACCCGGGTCGGAACGCACTATAACGTCGCGCACACCCATATCGACAACTCGAATAGTCCACCCGATCACTTCGATTCCATCGATGAGACCATCATTATCGGTGTCTGCGACTAGTGGGTTAGTAGACCGACCGTCGACGATGCCGTCACCATCTCGGTCACGAGCGTTATACTCATCGAGGTTGGTGAATCGCTCATGCTCCTCGACGATTGTAGCGAGATCTTGCAGACGGCTAGTGACTTCATCGCCGACATTGACATTGATTGAGTAGATGTAACCAGCCGTCGGAGCCTTCACTACAATGTTGACATATTGACTGTCCTGAACTGTTCGTACCCACATCACGGTGCTATTGACCTGAACGAAATCTCCAACCTCGACAACTATGTTGTTGACGGTTGAGATGCCTACGAGATCGGTGTATCGAACGCCTCCATCACCATCTGCATCGTAGCCGTCGAAGTCAGGGTCCTCCTCCGCATTGCTGCCGTCGTTAGGGTGGATTCCACTGTGATATTCCCAACCATCAGGCATGCCATCGAAGTCTGTATCAGCGACGAGAGGGCTGGTGAAATTGACTGGCCCCCAAGTATAGGCGACCTCATACTCCTCGACATTGTTCAGGCCATCCTCATCACCGTCGCCGTAAGCATCGGTAGAGTTGGCAGGGTTGAGGAGAGTGTTGTAGCAATATTCGAATCCGTCAGGCATTCCGTCGCCATCGGTATCCCAGTCTCCGGGGCCATTGAGGCGACCGTCGCCATCCATGTCTTGATTGAACCATGTTAGGTCGCCGACACCGCTCATCAATTCAGTATAGGGTGCGTCAATACGAATGGTTCCAAACTGAGGCACACCGCAGTGGACTTGCAGATCTTGACTGCCGTAGCCAACCTCGACGCGATCAGGAATTAGGTCTAGGTCGCTGTCCTCTTCGAGGGGGTTTGTGTCGTAGATTTCTTCGAGGTAATTAGGGAGCGAATCAGGGCCCTGCCGGTCGATGTCGAGAACAGAGTCGCAAGAGTGGTCTCCATTGGGTCCAATTGGAAGATTGTTCCAAGTAGAGGTGCCGATAATCAGTTTCATCTCAGCCTCGACCTGTGGTGTAAGAAGAGAACAACCCCAGTTCGGCTCTAGTGGATCGAGTAGAGTGACTGGGCCCTGAGGTGTCTGAACAACCTCAGTGTAGAGAGACTCCCAACGGTCGTTGAGTCCGTCTCCATCGCTGTCTTGAACAGTTGGATTTGTTCCGATTGCAGCTTCCTGCTCATTCGTCAGTCCATCGCGGTCGGGATCACCAAAGGGTCCGTTGTCAGGATCAGGGAATGTTTCGTTCTGTTCACCAGTTTCTTCTTCCTCACCAGGATTGACGTTCTCGATATCTCCGTCGTTAGGTTCTCCACTGTCGAGTGGATCTAAGCCGTTTTGAATTTCCCAACCGTCTTCGAGACCGTCACCGTCTGTGTCATTATTACGCCAATCGGTTCCGTAGAGAGTTTGTTCCATCCTATCTGGAAGGCCATCATTATCGAAGTCGGAACCGCCTTCTTGAACCTCTGGACCTGAAATGATAACGTCGGAACCGGCCGAGTCAAATCCACCTGATTCTGTGGTCGAAAGTCCCGCGTCGATGATGGTATAGAATCCTGCTAGACAGAGTGTCGCTGCTATCGCCGCGACTGCGTATTGATTGTGGTTCAAAGCCAAATTCATCACCCGGCCCCATAAGGGGCCGTACCGATGACCTATGACATGAATATAACGTTTCAGCGAAATCGCATCTATGACATCATTCCGCAATGGCTACCGATGGGCTCAAAGAAAGACTTACTGCGCCGCTGTTGAAAGTGCACTCGAGGCTTCCTCGACGACCGTGGGCCCGCTCCCAACAGGCTAGAAGAACGCCGCCTGCGAGGGCGGGGTGAAAACAGCCAGAAAATTGTATTTCAACGCCTCCGTGGGCGTCAATGGACTTGACTGATTTCACTGCTCCAAGACCCTCGATTGAAAGATGTCTGCGTGCGATACTAATCCAGTCTTCTGGCTTTGAGACGAGGATGTGCCGACCCGATTCAAAGAAAGTCTCACGCATCGAATCGGCAGCAGCAGTCCACCATATCGATTGCTGTTCATCCTCAAGAGGCCATTGCATGTCTTGCCTGCCTTCCTCAATTGATTGTAGGTAAGGAAGGCAGAATTCTTCGAAGCGCAGAATGAGGTCGCGATGAACCATCATTCTGCGCTCGCCCATGATTGACCAAACTCCAGAGGAATCAATTCTCAAATCCTCCCATGATTCCTCTATGTCATCTGGCATCGAAATTACAGAGGCGGGTTCAGGCCAGCCAATAGCCGATCTCTTCGGTGAAGGAATTGATTTATCATCCAAAGACAAAGTGACTATGAGACCTTCTTCTGTATTTTGGGACCAGAGGAATCGATGACGTTTGCCAGTTGCGTTTTCCCATGCACCTGTTATGAATCCTGAACAGAGTGAGGCCGAAGCCGGATTTTCGATTAGGATACGTGCCTCGGCGCCATCTTCCAACATGCTGTAATTTCCCATCCCTCGGCTTTGCCAATCCTGTTCGGTGCCATTCCATCTGGAAATATCTCGCCCGGAAGGTTTTGGAAATCCTCCCAATCCAATCATGTATTCCTCATGTTCTAGTGCGGCGTGGGCTAATCTGCGACCCAAGCTCTGACCTAGTCGCTGCTCGAGTCGGTGAAACCAAGTTTCGAATGCTCGAACGCCGAAGCGAGCAGCCAATTCGTCTGAGTCATGTTTGCGCACAACATCTCTGTATGTGCCATCTGAATTTGGCACCCATCTCTTTGTGATGAGTTCCTCTGGGCTGTCAGTGCCCGAGTTCTTTCTAAAAAAGTCGAATAATCCCATGTGATCAACCGTTGATGAATTGGTCGATGCGGTCGAATGCTGTTGCGAGGACATCGATCGCAGGCAAGCAGACCATACGGAAATGGCCGGCGCCGAACTCTGGCGAGAAACCGGAGCCATGTACGACCAGGACATGATGCTGGTGTAGTAAGTCGAGAACCCACTGTTTGTCTGAGGCGGCGCGCTCGTCGGTTATGCGCACAAAGAGATAGAATGCGCCACCTGGCGCCTCACACTCGATACCATCGATAGCCTCAATCCGCTCCATACAATAGTCGAGGCGCTGCTTCACAAGTGCCTTGTGACCGTCCAACCAACCCCTGTCCTCGGTAAGTCCAGCAAGGAATCCGTGCTGAGCTGGTGTACTTGCGCAAAGTCTGCTACGTAGAAGCCTCTCCACCCCGTCACGAACGAGTGCAAGCCTTCCCTCAGGGTCATGCCAAGCCATGTAGCCAAT
>DAFD01000051.1:7392-14231 GCA_002497895.1 Euryarchaeota archaeon UBA175 | reverse complement strand
CGCCAACCGGGAGCGAAGTAGACCTTCGAGACTCCATTGAGAGTGATGACGGGAACATCGGTTGACCGGGAGGCAAGTGATACAAGCGAGCCTGTGAAATCAAGCCCGTCGTAAATTTCGTCGGCGATAATTGTGCAATTGGGATAATCCCGGGCGATAGTGAAAACTGCGTCTATCTCGGCCTTGGTTGCGACGTTTCCAGTTGGATTGTTCGGATTGATTAGCACCAAAAGGCGGACACTATCATCCATTTTTTGACGTATATCCTCCAAATCAATGCGCCAACCGTCTGTCGGGTCCATCCTGTATTCGACCGTCGTAGCCCCGTACATCTGCGGATAAGCCATGTAAGGAGGGTAGTGAGGTCCTGGGGCGAGAACTTTCGTGCCTTCTTCGAGGAAAGCAGCGAAGATGATTTGCAGAGCTTCGGTCACTCCGTGAGTGACATAGACGTCGTCTTCTGAGCAAGGCCATCCCTTGCCCGTCTCGGCGGATGCAATCGCTAGGCGTAGTGCAGACAAACCGTAAGACGGACCGTAGCCGTTATCCTGTGAATCCAATGCTCGTTTGTAAGCATCAATCATATGAGTTGGAGTTGGTAATCCCTCGTAGGCAAGAGGATCACCTATGTTGAGCCGAATTATCTCATGCCCCTGCTTCTCCAACTCGACTGCTGGAACTACAACATCTCTAATCGCATACTCAATAGCAGCAGCGCGCTCAGAGACATCAACTTGTTCGACCATTTACTCTCACAACCCGAGTAAATCACGAGCGGCATCGAGAGCGGCAGGGATTCCATCAGGATTGGAACCGCCGCCTTGAGCCATTGTGGGACGACCTCCGCCGCCGCCGTCGATATGACCGGCTATCGCTGCAAGAATTTCAGTAGCATCGTGCTTCTGGGAGACAATAGACCCCTCAGTGCTAGCCACGATGAGTTTGCCGCCTCCATCTCTGGTACCGAGAACTGCAAGTGTTGGCTTCTCAGGGTCACGTGTAAGTTGTCCAAGCATTGCCATTACAGCTTTCATATCTCCAGCAACTTCCATCACAGCGTAACGGATTCCATCTTTTTCGACTGCTCCATCTCCTCCTCCGCTAGTCCTCAGTCTAACGATTTCAGCCTCAAGAGCCTCGATCTTCTTCTGTTGCGACTTCCATTCGTCAAAGAAGCGTGATACTGTGTTAGGGAGGTCTTCTGGCGAGACTCCTAAGACTTCACTTGACTCATTCAGTAATCGCTCTTGAGCCCTCGCGTGCTCACGCGCCGTCTCCCCTGCCACGATTTGCAGACGCTCGACCCCGTCTTGGACTTGACTCGCCCTAATGATGCGAAGCTCCCCAACTTCACCCACATTGTCGTGATGCGTTCCACCACAGGCTTGCACATCATGGTCGCCGATTTTGATTACACGTATTTCGCTATGCTTGGGTGGTCCGCCTTGGTATAACTCGAAGCCGAAGCGTGCGTCGGCTTCGGCCCTCTGTAATACGATTTTTTCGACGATTGGATTTGCACCGATGATATCATTGGCGTGGTCTTCGATTTGGTCCAGATCGTCGCGTGTTAGGCGCGAGTGATGAGTGAGGTCGATTCTGGCGTATCGCTCGCCCTTGTTCGAACCGGCTTGCCAGATGTGGGAGCCAAGTAGTGCTCTTGCACTACCACCGACGAGGTGAACAGCAGTGTGATGGTCCATCAGTTGGCGTCGTCGGCTCCAATCGACTTGGCCTTCGACTTCACCATTGGAGAGGGCCGCGTCGGTAAGGTGGAAGATGACTCCATTCTCGACGCGGGTATCGGCTACATTTGCTCCACCAAGGGTGCCTTGGTCGCCAAGTTGCCCTCCGCCTTCGGGATAGAATAGCGTACGATCGAGGACTACCGCATGGGTTGGAGTGATGCTTACTTCTGCAGACAGATTGAGTGAAGCGATTTGCTCTTGGCTGACTGGACTGCAATGGAGAACGGTAGCCTGGAACTCGGTTTTACTAGTGTCTTCGTAATAATCGCGCATGGTTATTGGCTGACCGATCGGGAAAATTTCCCCCTTCGCCTTGCCTTTTGCTGCAGCCTTAGTCCCCTCTGCATTGCGTGCAGCCATATCGGCGGCGAATCCAACTCGCACTGAGAGGTTCTGCCAACCGAGCCCATGGGCTATCGAGACTACCATGTCAGGATTGAGACCACGCTCTTCGGCTAGTCGGAAAAGCGTCTCATCTGGCGCTTCGCTGGCATCCTTTGCCACATCGCGCAGAGCCGTTCGGACCGCCGCCTCACCCTTGCGTAGCATCTCGTGATAACGGGCTTCTTCCAGAGAGAGAATAGTCAGGATTCCTTCGCGCGACTGAACAAATCGAGTCATGTCGAGGTGAGTATCCATGTGGTGCTCACCTAATTGAGCAAGGCTCACATCGATGCCCAAATCTCCCTTCATGCGACAAACTCGCCTTGCCATCATGCGAGCCAAATAACCCGCCTTGGCATTACTAGGAACCAGCCCATCGCCCAACATGTTGCATATTGCATGCATGTGGTCGGGAATAGCGTAAATTGAGGATAGCGGCTCAGTCACGCGTTTTAGGTCGCCAACAGAAATCTTTACTCCGCCATCGGTCAAACGCTCTGCGAGTCGTTGATACAAAGAATCAACATCTGTCCCAACATCGATATTGAGGATTCCAGCAAGTTGAGACAACTCGGCTAGCAAAGCATCAGTATCGACGCTGAGCCCCAGCCCTACAACCATCTCATCGAATCCAGCAAGCCCCTTGAGCCAATCCACCGACTCGGGATAAATCGCTTCGTAAATCGTCGGTGTTCCAGCCGCAGCCCAGCAAAATCGCTCGAGCCCATAGCCCGTATCGATGATTTGTAGAGGCATGTCGCGGTATCGGAGTCCTTTGATCTCGACATCGCCTTCCTCGTGCTCTTCTAAACTCATGAAAACCAGAGTCGCAAGTTCAAGACCGCCAACAATAACTTCCAGTGCGGGCCCGGCATTACCGCCGCCAGACCATGGATTTTCGATGTAAGTGATATCGGCAGGAGCAATACCAAAGGTGTTGACCAGCATATCGTCGCAATAGCGGACGCATTGGTCAATCCAGTAAATCACCTCGCCATCCTGAGGTCGATTGAACGCGTGGTGCGCCATCATCTCAAATGTCGTTAAATGACGTCCAGAACGGCCAACTGCGGCCACATCCGTCAAACGAATGCAGGGTTGGCTAATTCCCAAAGGATTCGCCGGAGGAGGGACTGTCCCATTCGTCACATGTGGTTGGAAGTCAGCTATCGACGCTATCGTTAGATGAATGTCGTCGCGCCATCGTGCGAGCACGGGGTAAGGATCGACACGCGAATGGCCCCGCTGCTCGAAATATCCGAGGAAAGCCTCGCGCATCGCGTCTTTCAGTGCCTTTCCTCGCATCGGGAAGCCATCGATAATCGGGTTCCCGATGAAGGTGTATGAATCCTCAACCGTGTCGCCGGAGGTCGTACGAGCAGGGTCTCGTGACCAGAAGCGAAGGCCGGTGACCTTGCAAATGCGAACCTCGTGTCCGGACTCCTCCCAGAACGGGATGTTAGTCTCTCCGAACGTCATCGATTGACCCTCTACAGTCGCCCCATCGGCTGGTCTGTCTTGAAAGCGATTGTCTGTGACGCTGCGGCGCGTTGAAATCGAGGGCACCCCCCGAATCAGCCATGAGTGCTGAGTGGAGGAAGCATCTGAGCCCCGATGGACCGGGGCGGATGCGCATCGCGAAGCATGGTTCGATGCTGACTGATGCTCTATTGATAGCCGATGCTGAGCACATGGCAGGACATACCGACGACCGTTCGCCTGAGCAGTTGTGCAATACTGCTGGAATACCTGGAATCATAGGGGAAGCTTGGGCTATGGCTGACTGGCATTTTGGTTATGGATTCCCGATTGGTGGCGTGGTTGCCACCGATGTTGATGCTGGTGAGCTCGGTGGAGCGATATCACCTGGTGGCGTTGGATTCGACATCAATTGCGGAGTTCGACTTTGTGCGCTTGATGTCGAGGTCGGCGATATCGATGCAAAAACGCTGGCTGGTACGCTGGCGCGGGAGATTCCGGCCGGTGCTTCGAGTAAAGGTGGAGTCATTTTGGATGAGACAAGTATGGCCGCCGTGCTTTCAGAAGGTGCTTCGGCGGCTGTTGAAATGGGATGGGGAGAGGTGCAAGACCTCGCTGCCATCGAATCAAATGGCGTGCTTGAGAGCGAGGAGCGAAATGTCGGTGAGCGTGCTCAAAAGCGTGGCATGAAGGCTCTAGGTACTCTAGGTAGTGGCAATCACTTCCTCGAATTGCAAGTTGTCGATAGAGTCGAGGACGGTAGCGCTGCAGCCGCTTATGGCCTGCGAGAAGGACAAGTTACCGCGATGATTCACACAGGTTCTCGTGGTCTAGGTCACCAAGTTTGCAGCGAGCACGTCGCTGCAATCGAAAGTAAATATCAGCGGGACGGAGATCATTGGTATGCACCAGAGTGGGATTACCGACTGCGCGACCGCCAACTAGCAGCTGCGCCGATATTCAGCCGAGAAGGAGGGGCCTATCTCGATGCAATGCGAGCGGCTGGCAATTACGCGTTCGCTAATCGTTCGGCGCTTACTCAAAGACTGAGGAATGTTCTACGAACTCACCTTGGCCGCGATGGTGGCCTCGAAGTGGTCTACGATGTGAGCCACAATATCGCCAAAGTCGAAGATCACATCGTCCACGGAAAATCCTGCAAATGCTGCGTCCACCGCAAAGGTGCGACGAGAGCTCTCGGCGGAGACCATCCCGAACTAGCTAGCAGATTCTCCGCCGTCGGTCAACCAGTACTCGTACCCGGCGACATGGGGACGGCCTCGTGGGTCCTCGCGGGGCCGAAATCAGGCGCTAATGACGCATTCTCATCATCATGCCACGGCGCCGGGCGCCGCCTCTCGCGTACGGCTGCCCGTAAGCAAATCGATTCAGACCAACTACGAGCACAACTCGAGGCCTCAGGTGTCCATGTGCGCGCAAAGACACCGAATGTTCTCGCGGAAGAAGCTCCGGATGCATACAAGGACGTCGACGAAGTCATCGCCCTGACCGCTTCAGCAAATCTCGCAAGGCCAGTGGCGCGTCTACGGCCATTCGCTGTAATCAAGGGATGAATCGCCTAGATTAGGCTCATGTCGAGTTTCACTTCTCGCGATACTCGATTTCGATTACATCGCCATCATACATGACATAATTCTCGTAATCATAGTTCTGTACTCCATTGACAAACATCACGACTTCGTTAACATCGTTCGCCTCTTTGTTTAGGATGTGAGTCTCATCGAAATCCTCACCCCAGATTTGGAAGAAAGCCCCGACTGGAGCATCCATCGCACCTGGAGTCTCGATGTGCAAGCGCCCTGTGTCATCATGCGTGTGGATCCCTCGCATACCATTGGAACACATTTCATCTTGAATCCCAGTATTACTCGGCACTGCGATTTGGTTTCCGCTGATTGTCACAGAAATTGTGGCGTGAATGTGTGAAATTGCTCCATCGTGGTCGTCAAGACAAACATCGAGAACTTCCCAGTCGGCCAGTCCATCGGTGGTTGAGCCTGAGTCAAGAATCACGTATCCTGCGAACGCGATGGTTAACAGGAGTCCTGCAGCCAGCATTGCCTGCGCTCCGTCCATCATGCTGGCGCACCGGTCAAGCGATAATGAATGATATCCTGCACCGGTCATGGTTGAGGCCGGCGCCTATCCGGATTGGTGGGAACAAGCGAAGACCGAACTTTGCAACTCTGACTCTGCCATCGCCAAGGTCATCGCAGACCGAGAAGAACCCCCTCTCACTTCACGCGGCGATCTCTTCGCCACACTCGTCAAATCGATTGTCGGTCAACAAATTTCGACTAAGGCCGCTGCCGCCGTATGGGATAGACTGTGCGACCTAGTCGGCCCGATGACCGACGATTCTATTCTCCTGCATACACATGAGGAATTACGCTCGGTTGGCCTCTCCAATCGTAAGGCCGAATATATCGTTGGAATTGCCCAGGCTTGGAAAGACGAATTGCATACGCTTGATTGGGACTCGATGAGTGATGAAGATATTCTCGAGAAGCTCATCGCGCTTCGCGGAGTAGGGCGTTGGACTGCAGAGATGATTTTGATTTTCTCACTTCTACGCCCCGATATATTCCCCATCGATGACATCGGAGTCATCAGAGGTATGGAGCTAGTTTACAATTCTAGAGAGACTCTGAGCAAGTCACAACTGAACACTATTGCAGAGAAATGGAGGCCTTACCGGACCCTCGGATCATGGTATATGTGGAGAATGATTGACCCCGAACCCATCGAATACTAAGTGATCGATTGGGCCTGCAAATTGGTTTGCTGCTCACATACAGTAGCCGCGTTTTGGCTGATTGGGTATCTGTGGAGTGGCACCCGATTGGACACCATCCGCCTCTTCCATAATTATCGTCAGAAGGGTGTGAACAAGCGTTCTGAGATCTTCTACCTCGTCCTTCAATTCCTCTACAGTGACCTCATTGCTCTGCTCTTTCATATCCCCATCCCCATGCGAGAGAATTGACTTCCCTCAACGATAGGTTCCACTTTCTGGGGTCTATAAACTCGATAGGTCAGCCTCTCGGCCGGAGGAGGTTTCGGCGACTCGCCTAAGAGCGCCGGAAGACAGACAATTAGAGAATCTGATATTCACTCTTCATCTGAGTCGTCATCGTCGTCGTCTGATTCCTCATCGGCGTCTTCATCCTCAGATTCATCGTCCTCGTCTGATTCCTCATCGGATTC
>DAFD01000051.1:0-7068 GCA_002497895.1 Euryarchaeota archaeon UBA175 | reverse complement strand
TCATCGGATTCCTCATCTGATTCTTCATCCTCGTACTCCCAATCTTCTTCGTAATACGAATCTTCGTCATCCTCGTAGTAATACTCGTCATCCTCGGTACGTGAACGGTTGACGAAGAATCCGACCATCGCCACTGCAACAAGGAAGACTCCACCGATAATGACCCAGGTCATCATCTCGTCATCTCCACCTTCATCGGTAATCACCTGCTGGACTAATAGGCCACTGATAGGGTGTGCTGGGTTGTCGAAATCATCGTCTACGATGATGTAGAGAACCGGCTGACCGGGGTCTCCAGCAATCCACTCAAATCTAGCATAAACGGATGAGGTCTCAGCCGGAAGGTCGAGGTCGATCGTGTTACTCTCAGAACGCCACTTGCCATCGCCAGTCAATTCGTAGAGGTTAATCTCAATCGTTCCATCGCGCTTTCCACTATTGCTCCAGAAGGTTTCGATTGTAACGGTTGTGTCAGGGAATGGATCCTTTGGAGTTACCACGACATTGTCCAGTGATGGAACGAATTGCATGATTCTTAGGGCGACTGTGCGCGGGGTGTCATCGCTACCCAATCCTTGGATTTCATTTCCAGCACGGTCGGTCGATGTGACCCAGAAGAGAATCCGGTCACCATTTGTGACATCGAATCCTTCGAGAGCTGGAGTGAAGTCCAACTTGCCTTGGAAGATATCACGGCCATCGTCTTCGATAATCAACGGAATGGCACCAGTGTCCTCTGTTCCAGCGACTGGCAAATTATTTCGTAGGAATACCCACGCAACTTCGAGATCATCGGCAGACATACCAATTTCATCAATTATGGTAACTGTTACCAAGACCTCCTCCAGAAGGTCAGATTCCAAGGTTGTTAGAGATGAATCAGGATAATTTGTCTGATCGAAGAGAACGGTTGGGTTCATGCTGTCTACAGTTACCTGCGCATCCTCATTGATTGCAGAGGCTCCCTGACCTGGTGGGTTGAGGACCGAAGTCGTCAACCCCATCGTTGGATTGAGAGGAACTCGCATTGGCAGCGTCATTGAAGCCACCCAAGTTCCGTCTTCATTCACTTCGGCGATGGAGTTGATTTGTTGAGTTCCGTAAATAATCGTCATCTCAACCTCAAGACCATCAGGAATCGTAGTCATCGCGATACCGGATCCTGAATAGTAGATTTCACCACTCAATTCTAATTCGTCACCTTGTCTGAGATATAGATGCAAATCTTGTGGTTCGACAACGGGTGGCGTTATGTCAACCATTTGAGATGGAATAGCCGATAGACTGTTGTCCAATTCCCAGGTCAACTCACCGATATTGTTCTGGTAGGCAACCTCGGTTATGTCATCCATGATGCTCACACTTGGTTTGCAGCCATATTGACCGTCTTCCCATGGGAATTCCCAGGATAGTTGGAACATCATAGCCAATTCAACCACTGCCGAGGTGATTTGCTGCGTCTGAACTGTTAGCGGTGATACCATCGAATCGTCAGCAGTCCAGATATCTCCATTAGCTGGATTGTAGGTGAACTTACCGAGGTTATCTATTCGGTCTCCACAAAGCATTACGCTGACATTGTCCAACGTGTGCAAACCGTTCGGTTCGTTAATCTGCATCCTAAACGTATGAGGGACTCCTGCTAGCAGATATCCCGTTTCATGGTCCAGCGCGAATCCACCGTTTACCAGATTTGTAGGCTCATCGGTAGCGATGGTGATGGTAGCCCATGCATCATCTGCACCTGGGCCGCCTCCAGTGCCTCCATCTTGGTAGGTCAAACCAGCCCAATCAGTTCCTTCAAGATAGACATGAACTGGACTGTTGAATGATTGTCCGGAGACATCGATACCGGCGAAGTTTACTTGCTGTTCTCCAGTCATCCCAGAACTAAGTGGTTGGGTCTGCGAGAGATATTCTTCCACGTCGGCGATTCCATCTCCATTGAGGTCATCGACATCAGCGCGCCAGTAGTGCATAGTCAGAGTCTCACCACGAGCCTCAGCCTCTTGGATAGTCACGAACATGCTCAACGGCACCGTTGGGTCCCATACCTTGCCGTTAGCGGGAGTGAGACCTGTCGCGGTGTTGACCTCTATTTGCCCAGCGATTGGTGGGTTTGAGTCCTGACGGATCGTAACCACGGTAGCAACTCCTGAGACATCAAGAGCTCCTATCGCTCCTCCCAACGGTCCTACTCGGAATAGTTCAGGAGAGGCTGTAACATCACCAGTGCTTGAAGGTGTGTTGACGATTCCACTAAACTCACCGCCATCAGCAGAATCCATCATAATCAGGCTGCCTGAGAGGTTCAATCGGACTTGGAAGTCATCCCCAATTGGTCGGTTATCGGTGGAATCTTGGAACCTTACTTTACCTGTAATGTTGAGGAGACTTCCTTCGATGATTGGGTAAGGATAGAATGTAGAGTACTGATTCGAGAGCAATCTACCGAACTGATCTCGAATCTCGAAGGTCTCGACCTGAAGATCATTCTCTACGGCCTTCCTTCCAGACTGGCCACTGTTAGATACGGCAGGCCAGACAGTTTCTCCAGCGCTATCCAAGGCCTTTGCCACCCAGCGGATAGATTCGACATCGTCCCAATTCCATGAGATATCGAAGACCCAACTGACGGCGATGTCGGTATAGCCATCGTTGTGAACAGCTTCAGTGATTGTTGTCGCGGAGGTGTTCAACACGAGAACACTATCTCCGCGCACCTGACTCAACGTCACCGAATCTGCACCAGCACCCCAGAGTCCATCGGCGCCATTGTAGGCAACGAATTCGATTACTTGTCCGTCGGACGCCTGTCCTCGGAGGGTAATTTCTGAGAGTTGTGTATTATCATGCAAGTGATGGTGCTTCGTTGTAATCGAATACGGAGTTCCGCGTGGGTAGAAGGTATTTGGAACTTGGAAATCTCTGTTTGTGATGATATAATCGAACCTCAAGTCACCATCGACTGTGATAACTCCTGCTTCCGCAGAAATCGATACTGGAATATTGACCAATTCAGGTGGCGGATCATCAGTGGTTTGAGCATCGTGATAAGCAGCCACAGATGGACCTAGACCAGATACGTTCTCAAACAATAAGTAGCCAATTCCGAGTCTCGATAGACTGACCGTCTGCGCACTATTCGAATCAACCTCGATGGTGATATCGCGCCACTCTCTACCAGTATCGGAGTCCGTGTGGCTCGTGCCTTGAGCAGCAATTGCACCAAGTTGAGCGACGTTCAAAGTATTGTAGAATACGTAATCTGCGGAGCCGCTGGATTGGCTTGCACCTTCAACGGAGACGCTAACTGCGGCCGCGAAGCCGTCTGCAGATTGAGATGCAACAGTGATGATTCCACCGTACAATGATGCAGAGGTTGGGACCCTCACTGTGACCGAAGCGGGATTGGTTCCATCTAAATCAAGAGTGGAACTCATTACCTCAGAATCTCCACTGATTAGAGACTGCCATCCATAATGGCCGTAGTCATCACCCATTGGGAATGACCATTCTGTTGAGCCGTCATCGAGTACATCCAATGATGGATTCTTCGCGGGTTCAGCGAATTCCGCGGTCATAACCATTCTGTCAATCCAACCATTGGACGGTAGAGCAATAGATAGCGAGAATCCAGTGACTGGATAGGTGAATCCGACTCCACCCGATCCACTCGTACCGATTTGGTTGCCGTTCTCATCATAGGCGGTGATTGCAATTCCACTCGAAGTATTACCCGATACATCGATGCTCTTGATTGGGCGAGATGAATGGATATAATCCGATGTAATTGTGCCTGCGATTGTTGTTGCGTTGAGTAATCCGTCGACAACCTCCACACTTGGACTCATGTCCCAGCCGTTAGTATCGAAAGAATCGGCGCTGAGGAATCTCTTACCTCCTACTGAGATTTTCTTGATTCGAGGCGAGACCTCGGGATTCAGGCTGTCAAGATTGACCTCAACCTTCACGCTATCATGCAGTGCGGAATCGACTCCTGCTAGTGATATCGGGAATGCTACGTCCTCCAAACCATTCACAACCGCTCCGGTTGAAGTGTCAATCAGAGTACCTGTGAGTGAGGTGTTGGTTGGAACCAGTGCATCGATATCCAACCATCCGAGATTGAATTCATCAACTGAAGTTAGATCAATTGGTGGACTGGTCCATGCACCTCCAGCGGAATAATTCGGGATTAGTATTCCGAAATCATCGATGTATCCACCTTCGTATTGGACCGAGAAATCGGTATAAATCCTGAATCGGAATTTTACAGTATCTCCAGCGTATTGAGAGAGGGAAGCCTGTCGGTTCTCAAATTCATCCTGAGCGCAATCTCCGCTCATCCAAGCATCATTGCCGTACATCCCATTGCCAGAATAACCGACAGAGCCGTCATACCAACCTGTGAGTCCAGGGTCGAAGTATTGCCATGCCCCGTTGTTCACCTTGATGTATAGACCAATAGCGTCCCAATAATTCTCCGTACAGACCCACTTCTCGAAAGTTAGAGTGGCTGAGCTGTTTGCGGGAATCTCATAGGATGGGCTGGTAAGATATGCATCGACTTGGTTACCGTAATTGCCGTTCATATTTACTCCGTAAACGTAAGGGAATGATGGCTCCATCGTGGAAGGTCCTGCTGCACTTCCCAATTGTCCAAGGGACCACTTGTTGGCATTGCTGCCTGAAGATGGGTTGCGGGACCAGCCATCAGCATCGTTAACTGTTGGTGAATTTGCACCCGAATCCTCGAAGCCGAGTGATTCGTAAATATCACCAGTGGCAAACATGTAGTGTGCCCACTCATTAGCTACGGCAGTTCCACTCGGCTGAGTCGCGAGATAATCCGACATCGATGTGCTGGTGGAAAAATCATCTGCAAAAACCACCGTATCATCGTCGGTGTAGACTCGAATGTCCCTCACCGTCAAGCCTTCTCGGGAATCTTGTGAGCCACCGTAATTTGTCCAAGTGTCAGTATCGACAATGAATCTCATCTCTACATTACTTTGATTCTGGTAAGAACTGGGGATTGAGAGATTTATCGTTCTGTAACCGTTGCTCTGATCGTAATAGGTTACTCCATTGGAAGCGCTGTAACCATATCCTGGAATCGCACCGGTTCGGTCCTCACAGTTCGTTGTCGTTGCCGTTGTGCCTGATGATATATCCGTCCAAGTATTGTTATTCAGAGAGAGTTCGACACAAGCATTGTCTTGTAAAGATCCTTCGAGATCCCATTCCATATCGATCTCTATCCACGAATCACCGTCTGTTCCAGACAAATCAAGAGAGCCCTGGAGCCCTCCATAAGCCGAGGCTGCGTAATTGCAAAAACCGGTGGTTACGATGCATCCGTGATGCCAGACACCAAATTGGATACCATCGTTGTTGTACTCGATATTGTCGATGAACCATCCAGGCCTCTCATCTGTAGCGTCAGGTGAAGTCCAGATACGGAATCTGAATTGAATCTCATCAGCATTGTGAATCTCGGGAATTGAAGAAAGAGATACGTTGCTGTTGACCCAACCACTAGATGTTGGTGATGCGAACACAGGGAGTGCCCCTGACGATGGAGCTCCGTTTACATCTGGACCATCTTCGGATAGGGTGCTCGGATAACCTCCATCGGGAGCGACCCATGACCAAGAAGTCCACGTACCATTCTTGATTCTGTATTCAACCCAAACTCCGTCTCCTTCACCGTTCGCGGTGCTGTCAACGTGATACCAATGGTCGAAGGTCATCCAGTATCCACTCGTGTGAGCCGCACTTGGGACGATGAATTTCGGGGCAATCAACCAAGCATCAGTTCCGGCTGGAACCGCTTCACCAGGAAGAGTTCCGGCAGCAACGGCACCTTCGGTAGCGGTTGAAGGAATTGTACCGTAGCTAGTGACACGATTGGCACCCTGTAGCGTTCCGTTCATAGTCGAAAGAATTGCAGGACCCCAAATAGCGCGGCCGTGACAGATGTAAATTGTATCATCAATCTCACTTGAATCCAAGGCACGATCATCATCCCAGTCGATTCCCGAATCGATCTGAAATCCTCCGAATTCACAATTGCTACCAAAGGATTCCACCGACGTCGAAGTGAGGGCTGAGTAGGTGATATTGGTTCCATTCGATGACGTGTGGACATCGCAGTAATACAGAGTCACTTGAATTTCATTCTCGTTAAGAGCACTGTTGTAATTGTCATCGAATCCGTACTCAAATTCGGTTCCGCTACTATTGTTGCAGCCACTAGAATTAGAGACGGAATTAGAAGTATAAACTCGAGTGAATCCAGGGCCGCTTTTGTACAGATTACTCAGAGTTGCTGTGATATCGCCCGCTGCGAAATCACTGATGTTGGAACGTGTTCCATCGTCCATCATCATAACCGCTTCAAGATCCTCATCGTAGACCACATTGTCAAAACCGCCAGACAATAGGTCTGCTCCTTCGAGCACTAAAGTCGAATCCAATGCACTGGAAACATCGCTATTGGTCACGTGGACCCAACCGTCGAGGATAGTGCCGTTACCGGGCACCCTGTATCCTACTACTGTGACCTCATCCCCACCGGGGTTAATCATGTTCGTAGTGTTCCATGATGCCATTCCTGCACTGGCAAAAGGTGCTAGAATCATGAGCATTACAAGAGCGGTTGCGAGTCTACGGCGGCTGGCGGGCATACACCCGACGTTAGTTGATGACATTATAGAACTCACGGTTGCTGTTATTGGGGGGTTTTCTTTGACTACTACGAACAGGTAAGAATATGCAGCAAAGGTGAGTTGGATTTTTAGTCGCATAATCAACGAAAAACTTTCATTTTGGTGGAGCCACTGGGGAGAATTGAACTCCCGACCTTCCCATTACCAATGGGATGCTATACCCCTAAGCCACAGTGGCAGCGAGCGGGCCACTTGTGAGACCGATTTAACGACTACGGAGTGAGTGGAGAGAGAGAGACGTCACAGACCGGTTCTAGATGAAGGTGCGTCAGACTCAAGTTAGGGTCGCGGTTCGGCCGACCACGAGCCGAGGTCGCATAGCCTGGTATTGCGC
>DAFD01000070.1:485-22296 GCA_002497895.1 Euryarchaeota archaeon UBA175 | reverse complement strand
CTGGTTCTTGGAACCGCCTGCATGCTGGGTTCAGGTAGTGATGCAGGCGCAGGACTGCGCCGCGATGCAATGGCTGTAATCGTGGCGACAGTGCTGTTGACCGCCTTCGTCTATCTAGGACGAATCCCATATGAAGGCGGCATCATCATGCTGCTCCTTTTGGTTAGTTACTACGCCTATTCCTATCTTTATTCCAAAGGAAAGAGTGAGGATGAGGAAGAAGAGGATACATGGTTACCTGACAACATGATTCTCGCCATCGCGGCAACCATCGCTGGCGGGATGATGATCTGGCAAGGAGCGGTGCTCTTGCTCGATGGAGCAACTGGATTGGCGGAGGCATATGGCATCCCTGACACGGTCATCGGTTTGTCTATGGTCGCTCTTGGTACATCTCTGCCTGAATTGGCTGTAACTCTGATTGCTGCGCTACGGAATCAAGGAGGAGTCGCCGTCGGTAATGTCCTCGGTTCGAACGTAATCAACATCCTCGGAATCCTTGGTACCGCCTCGGTAGTTGGAGATGGTATCGATATCGCTGCTGAATTCGCAGGACGAGATATCTGGGTGGTTATCCTGACTTCCGGATTGGTTGCTGCGATGCTCCTTGATGATCGTGAAATCGGTAGGCGTGTCGGGGCTACAATGGTTGTTGGTTACCTATCGTACATGTCATTCCTGTACTTCGGTTGAACATCGGCTTCACGAACTCCCACCCCCTAAATCAGACGCACTCTAGGTGTCTTCACTGTGCATCCACTACCGAATAAGCGGTGCGAACGGCTAAGGCGGAAGGACCGCTGGCGGGTTCATGGCAGACTTCGCATTGTCCGAGGAACAGGAGATGTTGCGCGAACTCGCCCATGAGTTCGCAAGGGATTCCGTCAGACCTCATGCTGAACACTGGGATACTAATTCCGAGTTCCCAATTGAAGCGATTACTGAGGCCCATTCACTTGGCCTGACCAATCTTCACATTCCTGCTGAATACGGAGGCATGGGTATGGGGATTCTCGACGAAGTATTGGTCTCTGAGGAATTCTCTTGGGGAGATCCCGGTTTTAGCACAGCAGCATATTCCAATGGTTTGACAGTTGGCCCCATCATTACTGGAGGCACAGAAGAGCAGAAAGTGGAGTATCTCGGTCGATTGGTAAAAGATCCAAAGATTGCTTCCTATTGTGTAACCGAACCGGGTGCAGGAAGTGATGTCGCAGGCATCCAAACCACAGCAGTACGGGATGGCGATCACTACATTCTGAACGGTCAGAAAATGTGGATTACAGGCGCAGGGCAAGCCGACTGGTTCTTCGTCCTAGCATACACTGACAGATCTGCAGGATACAAAGGGATGAGCGCATTCATTGTTGAGAGTTCTTGGGATGGAGTATCTCTAGGAAAGAAAGAAAACAACATGGGGCAAAGAGCATCAGACACTCGAGCAGTAATCTTCGAAGACGTCCATGTACCTGTCGAGAACCTTGTCGGAGGCGTCGAAGGAAAAGGCTGGTTTAACGCCATGAAGGCCTTCGACCTATCTCGTCCTAACGTCGCTGCTCAAGCAGTTGGATGTTCCAGAGCAGCATTCGAATATGCCCTACAATACGCTGACGAACGCAAGACCTTCGGAAAGAAATTACACGAGCATCAAGCAATTCAGTTCATGCTCGCTGACATGAAGACCAAAATCGAAGCCAGTAGAATGCTAACTTGGCGCACCGCATGGGAAGCAGATAATGGAATCAAAAATACCGAAAGTGCCGCTCACGCAAAGCGCTTCGCAGCTGATTCTTGTATGGAGATAACAACCGATGCGGTGCAAGTTTTCGGAGGCTATGGTTACTCAGAAGAATACCCAGTGGCACGACTTATGCGCGCAGCAAAGGTTCTGCAAATCTACGAAGGAAGCAGCCAGGTGCAGCGTATGATCATCGGCCGTGAGATGACTCGCAGCCTCTGAACAGCCCAAAGGGCTGCCTGCTCACAAGACCGTGCCCTTGAAATCGGAGTCGCGAGACCCCGGGTTAGATATCCATGGGAGATTCAGCCGTTATTCGGACCCGATTGATCGCATTCTCGATACTCGGGATGATGTTGGTTCCAGCACTTGCTGCGGCCCTCCCTGCAGTCTCGAACCCCCAGCAAATCTCCAACACTTACGCTGAACAAATTGGCGAGTGGTGGGAAGATACCAGCATGGATCGCGATGGAGATTACATTCACGATGCGATTTGGATTGCCGCACAGAACAATCACTACGAGTATCTCGATGATGCTGGAAGGATTTCCGTAATCGTTGATTTCGACCATACACCGACGGAGGCCGACCAAGCCATGCTAGAATGGGAGGTCGGCTTTCAGACACAGTTCCGGTACTGGTTGATTGACTCCATTGCTGGAACTGTCGAGCTTAGTCTCATACACAATCTGCTCGAGTTGCCTGGTGTAGTCTTCATCGAATTGGATGGGATTTTGGAAATCAAAATGGAAGATGTCGTCCCAGCTCACGGAGTCGACCTAGTTTGGCAAGACACCGGCTACACTGGCGCTGGAGTGACCATGGCCATAATCGATACTGGAATCGATGGAAATCACTCTGGTTTGGATGATTTGGATGATGACAATAGTACAAACGATACGAAAGTAATAGCATTCTACGACGCGATCAATAATCCGGGGGCGACCAATGGAAGCGAAATTTTCCCCTATGACGATAATGGGCATGGAACTCATTGCGCTGGAATAACCGCAGGAACTGGGGCACCTACATTCCAACACGTTGGTGTTGCGCCACATGCCAATTTAGTAGGCGTGAAAGTTCTGAGTGGGAGTGGGAGTGGCTCTTTTGCACAAGTTATGGCAGGCATGCAATGGACCGTCGAAAAGAGACATGAGTTCAATATCAGAGCTGCCAGTATGAGTCTTGGCGGCCCTGGCCCGATTGAGTGGACTTCCGCGGAAGAGGAATCTGTCAATAGAATGGCAAATGAGATGATGAGATCAGGAGTGGCTCTTTTCATAGCAGCAGGAAATAGCGCCGGAAGTGCAACTATCGGCACACCAGGTAGTGCTGAAGACGTGATTACTGTAGGTGCATTGGACAAGGATACCGCAATTGCGGTATACTCCAGTCAGGGACCAACTGAAGAAGGGCGGATTAAGCCAAATCTGGCATTTGTAGGCAGCAGTGTAAACGCTCCTGATGCGAATACTGGGGACGGTTACGTCGCTCTGTCAGGGACTAGTATGGCTACTCCGGGTGCAGCGGGTGTGGGTGTCTTGATGTTCCAAGCGAACCCAGATCTCAGTCCATTCGATATTCGTAACATTATGCAGGAGACTTCTACTTACAGACAGTGCCACTACATGTTTGCAAACGAACCCTGCGCTGAGGACCTGATTCCTAAGAATCGTCAGAATAACGTATACGGGCACGGACATGTCAACGCTCAACCTTCAGTCGAAGAGGCCGCGAATTACCACTACGAACTCAGTATGTCGCTGAATGTGACACTTGAGAGCGAGTATGGAATGGATAATCGAGTGCACATCGGTCAAGGGGATTCGATTGTATTCAACTTGGAAGGTGGAATTCAGCGAGTACAATGGCGCACTTGGGATATGCGAGATAATTGGATGGATCTGGCTGAGTTTTCTGTTGGCGACGAGACTTTTGAGGTTACACACGGGCTGTTAGTGGACCGGCTCCGTTTCCTTCCAAACAACACTGTCGAAGGTGACCAAGTGGTTCTGGTTCGCGCCATCTCTGGTGACGAGTCTTCAACCAATCTAGCCGTTGGGATCCATGTGATGGGTGAAGAAAAGATGGCTGAGAGTGGTGGAGCTGGATCACTGATGGGGCTGATTGTCGGTGTACTAGCATTACTGGTTCTCGTGCTCCTGGGCGTGCTCGCTTTCGCGGGAGTTCAACTGCGTGAAAGGGGCTACTTTGACAATGAAGAAGAGTATGATCAGGAGATGGATGCCGCCGTCGAATCAATGATGAGCGGTGACGATGACGCAGTTGATGATGGCGATTGACAAGGCAATCATCCTCGCCGCCGGAGCGAGCGAGCGTTTGGGTGAACCCAAGGCCCTCGTCCAGTTGACTAATGGCTTGACACTTGTTGAATTCATGGCAAATCTACTACATTCTTACCAGCTTGAAGTAATCGTCGTAACACGGGAAAACTTAGTCCAACCAATAGGTCATATTCTCAAGGAATTGGGAGCGAAAATCGTTCTCAATCGCGACCCTGAGGCGGGGCGCACTGGCAGTATCCAATGTGGGTTGAGAGCCATAGGAAGCGGACCGGTTCTCATCGCACCTGTCGACCGCCCTGGATTCGGTAGCGAAACCATCGAAGCCATGCTCGAGGCTGGCACCACCGCTTGCCCAGTCTATGGTGGGCGCGGTGGACATCCAATCGCACTCTCAGCGTCGGATTGTGAACGAGTTCTCAAAGCCGCACCAGACACGCCGCTACATGACCTCATAGAACCGCAGCGTATCGAGGTAGATGCACCTCATCTTCATCTCAATATCGACACCAAAGAAGATGTTGAGGAACTTCTCCGAATCTACTAAGATGCTGAAAGGCCTCAACCGATGTTGAACTACAAAACATCGTCATTGAGTTCAACACAACGAAAATCGAGGGAAATCAGGGCTGGAGAAGTCTCTCGATTTCGGGATATTCCCCCATTGCCCAGAGGAAAGCAAGACCGATGAGAAGAGCAGGTAGTGTAGTGTGAATTGTTGCCCAAATCGAGGCGGTCTTGTGCCTGACCAGAAGTGGGAACAGAGCATCGCCGTCCTGTGATATTGCATTAGCAACCAGTGCAGGGAAGGATATGATGCCCTCGACATATGCGGTGATGGCGATAATCTGAGGTCCGCAACCGGGGATCAGACCAATACCGGCTGCGACGAAAACCGCCCCGACACCAGCACCATGCTCGGCGAAGTCACCATCATCCATACCGAAAGCAATCATTCCGAAAGCGAAGGCAAGGTAAGCGATGAGAACCCAGAATGTGACGAAGGCGGTTTCCGAAGCAGCGTGAACGAGGGTTTCATCCAACGAATGCAACTTGTCTCCAATCGTCGCTTCTGTATCATCAGAAAAGAAATTTTTCGATGAAAGATAGAGAATAATCGAAAGCGATGTTCCAATCAACCCCACCCATGTGATTAGACCATCTCGAGTCATCGGATCCCATGCGAGTTCGGGCGCGTATTCGGCGTCTTGAGCATACCAAAAGAGTAGCATAATCGCGAGAACTAAACCAACTGCTGTGACTGCCCACCAAACTCGATAACCTTGGTGAATAATCTGGTAACCCAAGCCATCTGGTACTTCTCTAGGAAGATCATCGAGCACCGAATCCTTGCTTTGCAAATCTAAACCAACATCGTCTTCCAACTGCTTGGCGGCCTCTTCCCCCAGCGATTCCTTCGAGCCAAAGGTTGGGCCGAATCGGCCCAGTGGACGAGAGGGAGTGACACCGATTGCATCAGCCCCGTACCCCCACGCGACTCCTACGAAGAATGAGGTCGCGTGGACGATTAAGACCGGCGCGAGAAATTCTGGATTTTGGAAGACCGCGCCGATTAGAACGAAAGCAGCATCGCCAAGAGTGGCGATGAGTGTGGCGATCACGGTGCCATAAGTGACGTAGCCACGAGTATACATTGGCATGATGATGATTGCACCACCGCAACCGGGAGTCAGACCCATGAAGGCACCGAGGGTCGGTTGCCAGCGCTTATTGTCGCGAATCCATTCAACAAAACGGCCCGCAGTAATGTATTGCAACCAACTGAACAAAAGCACCATCGCAGCTACGAAAACTGTGACTGCAAGAAAGGCGTCTCGCATCGAAATGACGAGAATTTCGAGCGCCTCACCAACGGTGATGTTGAACGCCACGGAGCGCCTCGGTTGGTATCAACCATATCAAAGTTAGCCGAGGCTAACTCTTGACTAGTGAGGAGAAAGGCGTCGCTATTATCGCAATGATATCGGACACAACTCCAAAACGGACATGCGTATCGCGCTCTATGACCAGCGCCACGCTCGCTTGGGTCCTCGAGAGGCTCGGATGCGGTGATCGGGTTGCGCTCGCCTCTGTCGTCGAAGCAAGTGGTAGTGTTCCGGGCAAGCCAGGAGCGCGCATGGCTGTGACCAATCGCGGTAGAAGGCACGGCACTGTCGGTGGTGCGGGTTTAGAACTCAAGGTGGAGAATCATCTCAACCAAATGCTTGTCAATGGATCGAATGCAAGTCGAATCGAAACATACGTGCTACATAGAGATGCGAAGGGCCAAGAAGTAACCGCTCTCAACAGCCTTTGCGGCGGTCGCGTGACCGTCTCTCTGGAGGTGCTTGAACCAATGCCACACATACTGATTGCTGGCGGTGGACATTGTGGGCAAGCGATAGCTGCCGCCTGCGATAATCTCGGATGGTCTCACAGCGTCTACGACATTCGCTCGGAATATGCTGCAGGCGACCTATATCCGAACGCCGTCGAGAACCATGATGGAGACGTGGACGGCTTTGTAGCAAGCCTCGCAGATGAAGGTTTTCTGCGCTTCTCAGATATTCTTCTGCTCGGCCACGATTGGGCGGTCGACCAAGACCTGCTAATCGGGATGCTTCGAGCCCGTGGAGAAGAGTTACGACCGCGTATCGGAGCGATTGGTTCGCGCTCGAAATGGAAGGCTTTCAGTCAAGCTCTAATCGATGCCGGAATCACCCAAACAGCAATCGATTCTGTTCGCTGTCCAATCGGCATCGACATCGGCGCAGAGAGTCCTGAAGAAATTGCAATCGCCGTCTGCGCCGAGATCATGGCACTAGAGAAAGGCACTCTCATGAACGACGAAAACTGAAAGGTGTCCGGATGGGCCGCAGAATCATGCGTCCAACCGCAATCGCGCTCGTACTGATGTTATCATCTGCGATGCTCAGCGGTTGCATTTGGGATGATGAAGTCACAACCAACGTACCCGAAGTCGAAGATGATGGTTTTCGAGCCTTCAGTGTAGTCGCCCCAATCGACACTGGAATCAACGTCTACCACGACCACTTTCGGACTAACGAAACACTCCCTGATTGGATGCTTGAACAATTTGGCGTGACAATGACTTGTGAATTGACCTTCGAGGGTACTTGGGAGGATCGTTATGAGGCTGATAGAGCGACTTGCTGGGACCTCATCAACGCTACCGATATCGTTTACTTCCCCGGCACCAGAATCATCGGCGCTACACCCGATGATGATACAGATATTCCAATCCTTGACGACCCTCAAGACGGTCACGGCACGGCAGTCACAGGAGCGGTCCTAAACGCCAATCCAGACGCTGTGATTTTCTTCGTCGAGGGTTTCTCCGATGCAGCGGTTCTAGCAGCAGCAAACCAGCCGCTTGTTGACATCATTACTACCAGTTTCGGGCCGATAGGATCGGTACCTGTCACCGGTATCGAACAAGCGACTAAGGTCGCAGTGGTCCATAACAAGAAAATTCACACTGGAGCCGCCGACAATTCACCTTCACCCGCGGTGCAAGACGCTACAGCCGGCCCACCTTGGAGCATAGGCATCTCAGGATATGCTGAGGAGGATGACGATCAGAAAGAGACCATGAGCGGCTCCTATCCAGACGCTGCTGCGGATTGGACCCAAGTCCTTCCAAACCACGACGATATCGATGGATACCATCAGACCAGCGGCACCTCATTCGCAACACCGCGAACCGCTGGCCTGCTCTCCAAAGTTCTCCAACACCTGCGCGAGGAATTCGGCGATGACTCAAGCGGTGCCGACCCTATAGTGCGCAGTGGCCTCATCGTCAACGGAACAGATTACTCGGCCACCGAAACGGACATCCGCAACGCCCTCAATCTCTCAGGGTGGTATCCAAGTGCCAATACTTGGGACCCGACATCTGGAACAATGCCGATCTCACCCCTCGCTCCCTGCACACAGGTTGGTTGGGGAGTCGTCAATGAGTCGAACGTCCTACCGATGATCAAACATCTGAATGGCACTGAACAGATGCCAAATCGACCCTCGGACGTAGTTCAATGCATGGCGGCTAACCAAGCGATGCGAGAAGCCTATTGGTCCTTCAGAGCCTGATATTCTTACAAAAATAAACCAAATAGGCGAGATTCTTCGGTTTCTCTCGTCACTTCACAGCGACACTTTAAGCCCGGTCAATTGAATACTACCGCCACAATTTCGTGCCATGCGTAAGGTGGTGCTGAGGTGGCGGCTCTCGACCATCGAGGCTTCGAAAGATCTTTCTCGCCTCCTCAAAATCTTCGATCGCTTCGAAGTACTTGCCCACCTTGGGGTGTCTCCGATCGGCATCGTGCAATTGGCTGAGGTCGAAGTCAAAGAAGGAAGAGATATTCACGAATTGAACGAACTCGATAGTTTTCAAGTGATGGAAATCCATGAGGAATCTGAAGATGGAATCCTCGCCAGTATCCTTTGCAGTCACAGTTTGGCGAAGTCAGCAATTGAACTCTCAAACCTGCATCTCCAGCCACCTTACGGCATTGATTCAAAGCGCGGTATGGAGATGCGAGTAACCGGTTTAACTGGGGCAATGCGACGATTTCTCGCACTCCTCAGAGTCATCTTGCCCCCGGACAAAGTCAGCGTCATTACGATGCGAGGAGAAGTGGTCAATGGATGGAGCCAAATGCTGACGAATAGGCAACAAGAAGTCTTGTCATTTGCATCGGAACGAGGCTACTATGAGGATGGAAAGAATTTGACGATTAAGGAGCTCGCAGATGAGATGGGAATTTCCCGCTCGACTTTCGGCGGCCACCTGCATGAAGCAGAACGAGCCATAATGCGAAAGGCAGGTTCCGACCTTGAATGAGTCCGTAGGACTCAGACCGAAGCGTAATAGGACAACCATCAGTGGATTCGACGCATGGTGCAGCACCGGCTTCCAATGCTTCCCTCGACGGGGGAAGTTCCTTGGGCAGCCTTGGTGAATGGTGTTGAGAAGCAGTTGAACATCGAGGGGAATGCGATTCTGCTCGATGTTCTACGTGACCAGGCGGGGAGTCTGGGCACGAAGCGAGGCTGCGATATGGGAACTTGTGGATGCTGCTCGGTACTGATTGATGGGCAGCCTCGACTCTCCTGTTTGACGCTTGCAGCTGAGGCAGATGGCTGTGACATTACCACTGTTGAAGGGCTTGCTGACGGGCACCATCTACATCCGATTCAAGAGATGTTTACCGAGTGTGGAGGGTCGCAGTGCGGCTTCTGCACCCCGGGATTCTTGGTTGTTGCATCGGCGCTATTGGAAGATAATCCAAATCCTAGCGACGATGAAATCAAGTGTGCAATCGAAGGAAATCTTTGCCGCTGCACCGGTTACCAACAGATTGTAGATTCGGTGCGAGCGGCATCTGAAATTCTGACTTCAGGCAAGAATATCGAGGATTCAACCTCGCCAAAGAGCGATCCTCATCCTGGATTTTCTGGAGAGTGATTCGATGGCCGAATCAGAGGATAATCCATCCAGCGACAAGAATGAGGATGAGATGGTCGGCTACCGGCAGCAGCCGGGAAAGTTGCCTTTCTCGAAACCTGGCTCTGGTGGTAAAAATCGGTTCTCGCAGCCGACTGATGCAGCGATGATTCCCAAGTCTCAAGGTGGTAAAAAGAGCCAGCCTTGGGGGTCACATCGCCACGATAAATTGGTCAGTGGCCAGATTATCGGTAAGCCAACTGCACTTGTGGACAGTCGCTGGAAGGTAACTGGGCAGGCTCACTATGGAGACGATGTGCGCCTGGCTGGCGAGCTGATTGGACGAATCATTCGCTCGCCGCATCATTATGCTCGAGTGCTAAGCATCGATTGCTCAAAAGCGCTCGAATTGCCCGGCGTCGTAGCCATCGCTACAGGAGCCGATGCCGCCAATAAATTCGGAGTTCTGCCAGTCACCAAAGACGAGCATGCCATGGCAGTTGAGAAAGTCCGCCACGCTGGTGATCTCGTCGCTTGCGTGGCAGCCGAGGACGAAGCAACTGCACGCGAGGCCGAGCGTTTAATCGAAGTCGAATACGAAATCCTCGATTCAATTCACGATATGCGCCACGGCCTCGATGATTCAGAAAATCCTATCCACGACCGTGGAAAGTATCACATCGGGGAGGCCAATGTTCAGAAGCGAGTTTTCCAGGAGTTCGGCGATATCGATGGAATGGCTTCGAGTGCAGTCGCTAGTCACAAGCAAAATTGGTTGTTTGCGGGTGTGAATCATGCTGCGACTGAGCCTCATGCTGTGGTTGCTCACTGGGACCCATCGGGGCGATTGACGCTCTACACACCTCAACAAGTTCCTCACTATGTCCACAGAGCTTTGGCAGACGTACTTGAGATTCCTATGCATCAGATCAATGTGCACCGCACCTTTGTTGGTGGTGGGTTTGGAGGCAAGTCCGACCCATTTCCACATGAGATGTGTGCTGCTATTTTGGCGCGGAAATCTGGGCGTCCGGTGCGGATTTGCTTCGACCGCGAAGAAGTCTACTGGATTAATCGCGGTCGCCACCCCTCACGTATCGAAATGAATCTACACGCTGATTCAGAGGGGAGAATTTGTGGAATCGAAACTGATGCTCTGATTGATGGTGGTGCGTTCGCCTCATTTGGTCACGTTACAACCTATTACAACGGGGTGCTACACACCGCGCCATACGAAATTGGAGCGTTCCATTACACAGGCGCTCGCGTTTGGACGAATAAACCGGCAAGCGGTGCAATGCGCGGTCATGGAGCTGTGAATTCGCGCTGCGCGGTTGAGACGGGGTTGGATGACCTATCCGAGAAACTCGCCGTCGATCCAATTACCCTAAGGTTGGCCAACTTGTTACCACCACACTCGGCGACAATAACCGGCTTCCGCGTGACCAGTATCGGTATGCGCGAATGTCTTGAGCGAGTGAAAGAAGCCAGTGGCTGGGATGAAAAATTCCGTAAGATGCCACTGGGCAAAGGAATCGGCATTGGCTGTGGATTCTTCATCTCCGGCTCAGGCCTGCCGATTCATTGGGATCCGAACAAGTTCCCACATGCGACGGTGCACCTGAAAATCGACATGGATGGTGGTGTCACCGTCCATACAGGCGCAGCGGAAATTGGCCAAGGCTCCGACACCGTCGTTGCCCAGTCCGTTGCCGAAGTCCTCGGACTTCCTCTCGACATGATTCGAATCAAATCCCGAGACTCCGACACATCACCCGTCGACCTCGGATCTTACTCATCTCGCGTTACTTTCATGAATGCAAACGCGGCGATTTCTGCAGCCATGCAAATACGCGATGATCTGCTAGACGCAACCGTAGAAATCACAGGAGCCGACCGTGCGAAATTAGTCATCGGAGATAGGCGAATCTTCGCCAAAAACGACCCGGCAGTTGGAATCTCATACCTTGAGGCGCTCCACAAAGCGCAGGAAGACCGAGGAGCACTCATCGCATCGGGCGCATACAGAACGCCACCAATGGGCCGAACCCACAAGGGTGCTGCCGCCGGCTTAGCGCCGGCTTACTCATTCTCAGCCTACGTTGCAGAGGTATCCGTAGACGTAGAAACCGGGCAAACAAAGGTGGAGAAAGTCTGGGCTGCCCACGATTGTGGAAAGGCTCTCAACCCACTCGCAGTTAAGGGGCAAATCATCGGCTCCTGTCACATGGGAATGGGGCAAGTTCTCAGCGAGGAAATGCGTTACGGTCGCAGTGGCCATCTGATGAATCCCGATCTTCTCGATTACAAGATTCCTAGCGTCCACGAAATGCCAGAAGTCGTACCGATTATTGTTGAGTCAAACGACCCAGAAGGGCCGTTTGGGGCTAAGGAAGCGGGCGAAGGCCCACTTCTACCAATTCTGCCCGCTGTCTGTAATGCAGTGTATGATGCGGTGGGCGTGAGGACTGCTGAATTACCAATCACGCCCGATCGCATGCACAGATTAATCGAAAGGAAATGCAAGGCCGATGGAGTCTCTGAGCCTCTCGACCTTGAAGCACCGCGGCTCGAGCACTCTGCTCTGCAGGATACTCTCGCCGCACGCGCTGCCGAGCATGCTGAACGAGATCTCACTCGCAGGCTCGATGATGACCGCCAGCCTTACCACAATGGAGCGCTCTTCGGCCTCGACCCAACAATTCCTCCAGACGAGATAGACGAGCGCTGGGCGGTCAATGTGATTCCATCTGAAGAATACCTCACGGAACCACGGTTGGCCGGAAGCGCTTGGAAGCACACTGAGCGCCGACATCGAGGTGATGCCTGATGCGCACACCACCATTCGAGTTGCACACTCCCAAGAACCTCGAAGAGGCTCTCACCACAGCAGGTGAGTTGGCCGACGCTGGCCAAGACTTCGACTGGATCGCCGGCGGCACTGACCTGCTGCCCAATTACAAGTGGCACATCAACGTCAAACCACACGTGATTTCTCTGGCCAAAGTCAGTGAACTCACCGAGCTCAATCCAAACCATATCGGCGCAATGGTCAGACTACATGACCTAGTCAAGTCAGAACACACACACCCAGTTCTCGCCAAAGCCGCCGACTCAATCGCCAGCGTACTCATCCGCCGCTCTGGAACCGTCGGTGGCAACATCTGCCTCGACACCCGATGCTATTGGTTCAACCAGACCGAGCAGTGGAGAGAATCGATTGACTGGTGCTACAAATGCGACTGTGGGACGGGGGCCGACTGCCGCGTCATACCAAACCAGAATACACTCTGCGTCGCCACCTACCAAGCCGACCTCGCACCAGTCCTGATGTGCCTAGGTGCAACCATTCACCTCGCTTCACCGGACGGAAAACGTTCGATGCCACTAAGCGAATTTTTCCAACTCGACGGGATAACCCGCAATGTGCTGAAACCCGGCGAGTTGGTCACTCACCTGAGTCTACCCGATGATTCAGGTGAGTGGCAAGGTGATTACCAGAAGTTGAGGCAGCGCGAATCCTGGGATTTCCCAGAAGCAGGCGTGGCGGTGCTGTGGAAGCGAAATGGTGAGTCAAAACCTGCTGATCTCAGAGTTGCAACGACAGGACTCGAATCGATTCCTGGATTTCATACGGAAGAAGCCGAATCGGCCTTGGCTGACTGGAATGGAAAGGAATCCGTCAATGCGATGGCCGAAGCAATTCGAAAAGCCGTCAAACCTGTTCAAAACACGTGGTACGCCCCTTCCTATAGGAGAAAGATGGTGAAGGTCCTAACGCGTAGGGCGTGTGCAGGGATGCTGAGGTCAGGCGAATGAAGTCGAGAATCATGGTTCTAAGCGTCATCGCCATGATGCTATTACCGGGGCTCCCAAGCGTTGTTGCTCAGCCGAACATTGGAAACTGGGAACTCGGTATTGATTATCCAAAAGAAGATGATTCGAATCCCTTTACTGTCAGTAATGGAGGGAATGCAATAATCAATTTCTGGGTTGCCAATGATGGACTGTTCAACATCAAAGTGACTTTCGAATACGAAGTTCCCTGGGATGCCCAATTCTCAGGACCAGAATCAGTGACTATAGGTCCAGGTGCAAATAGCTCGATTTCATTGATGATTGCTGGCATCGATGTCTTTTCGATCGATGCTATGACCAAGGATTCATTCACAATCACTGCTAACCTCGAAGAGCGTAATGGAATTCCTGCTGTGATTCCTGAGACTCAAGAAAAAACTGGCGACCTTGAGATTCCAGAGATTTTCCAACTTAACGTGGATATCGCTGACGCAGTGGGGTCAATCAATGCAGGAACCGATACGGTTCTGAGAGTCACTGTTACCAACAGAGGTAATGCCCGTGACAAAATTCGAGAGATTGAAATTAGCGATGACTGCCCTCTGCTGACCACGAACGAAGGACTCGATGTTCTTCTTTCCCGAAACATCGAGAAGGGTGCTTCGACTACGGCTGACCTTGAGGTGATGGTTTCAGAAAGCCATCCGAAGCGGAATTGTCGTATCGAGGTTACAATTGCTTCAGAAGGAGCAGATGGTGCACAACTCTCGACAGACTTCACTAGAGTCAATGTCGAACCACCTCCGACCCAGAATAATGATCCTGATGAACCAGGAGACTCGAATGACCCTGTCGAAGTGGTCACTTCGAACCTTCCTGCCCCTGGTCTAAGCGTTATTTTGAGTATCCTAATCGGCGCGTTAATCGCACGCACCTCACGACGCTTCTGAAATGGCTAAGTGAACCGGTATCCGAGGTATGTTTTCACCGCACTGGGATGGTGCAGAATAAGCATCGAGACCCTCTGTTTTCCCATTCTAAAGGTGCCCTGTAATCAACAACATATATCTGTGAAATGAGGTTGGCGTCGAAGCGTAGGGTACCCAGCGTACGCTAATGTTGTGAAGAAGGGAATTACAATGGCTGGTGAAAATTCCGAGGATGCGAATTTCACCAACATCGTAGTGGGCTCTCTAGCGACTACTCTCGTCCTCCTTCTTATCCTCCCAATGATCTTCGTAGCGGGCAAGGCTACGTACTATTCAGCGTATACAGATGATGGAAGTGGAGAAGTGGGCGCTCTAGCTCAAGTCACCGATATGCGCGAATCGATGGCAGACGACGAGGGCTACTTCATCGCCAACACAATGTCGACTCCTATGCTAGTCAATGACTGGAAAGATCCGCACCGAACAGCTCTGATGATCATCGGTCCTGAGAAGCCAATCGCTGAGACCGAAGCCGACGCGATTTACGACTTCGTGACCGAGAAGGGAGGAAAGGTGATCGTCGCAGCAGACGGAACCAATGCTAACCGCCTAGCCGAGAAATTCGGCGTGACATTCTTCGACGCTCCTCTAAACGATGAAAATCAGTTCTGGCTCGAATACGAGAACGGGGAGGCGATTCGTGGGTCGTGGTTGAACGTCTGGGGTCTGGCAGCCATCTCAGAAGATGTCAACGAAATGCCTCCAGCATACCTCAGGCAGGGATGCGTAGATACAGACGTGCTTGATGAGAACCGGCGCAATTGCCGTCTACCTGTGATGTTCCGCTCTCCTACTGGAATGAAGTATGAACCGCTCCCGATGGACACCACCCATCCAAATCACCGTGATGTCAGTATTCTCGCTACAGCCTCTTCATCCGCCTTCATCGATGTGCAGGACAATGGACGAGCAGATGACCCCAAGAATCCAGCTCCAGGTGACCTCTCACTCATCATCCGTATCGATTACCCTAACATCACCGCCTTCGACCAAGTCACCTCAGGTTCTGGAGGATTAGTTGGAGGTAATACGCGTGAGCTAGCGGTGACTGGAAGTATCGTATTCGTCTCCGATGAGGAAGCATTCTCAAACCGATTATGGAGCCTTGATGTCGCTCTAGAACACCAAATGAGTTCATCGTGTGAACAGCACACAGATCACTGCTGGCTCGATGTCACTCGCGAGTCATACTGGGAAGGGAATGAGAATTACTTCTCGCTCTTGATCGACGATATGATGGAGCATGATAACAAGAAACTCGCCAAGTCCATCAGGGATGACAAGGGACAGTTCCAAGTCGTCTTTGATGAGAGCCGACACGTGACTGGGATCATCTCCGCTCCATTCGTCGAGGCCATGGGAACAGTTGTGCTTCTGACCTCGAATACCTTCCTCAAGTGGCTGGTAGTCCTCAATGTAGGTCTCTTACTTCTCGTAGCGATGATGGTGGTTCCAGAGAAGGAAAACTGGAGGCATGTCTTCGACCTCACGCGTTTCAAGGAGCGCCCTCAGAAATTGGACCCAAGCACCTATCGAAAACGCGTGCAACAAGCACTATTCACTAAGGTCAGAGTACATTACGACCTAACTAGAGACCAGATGGCTATCAAACCGCCAGCTGAAATCCAGACGATGATTGGAGATCCCCGACTCGTCGAACTGGCATATAGTCAGAGCAGAAAATACACTCCCCAAGAATTGCGACAGCTGATGGTTGCGATTCGACGTTGGGGTAAGAACTGAAGAAAAAACAATGGAGAGAGAAAAATGACTGAAGAAAAAGCAGCGACTAAGAAGAAGGCCGCAGGCGGTACAAAGAAGGTGAGCGATAAGCTCGCTGCCGTCGGTGCGATCGGACAAGCGATCGGTACCGAGGTGCAGAAGGTGATCATTGGAAAGAGCCACGTTATCGACAATGTGATGATCAACATCCTGTCCAACGGTAACCTCCTGTTCGAAGATTACCCTGGCCTTGCAAAGACCCTAATGACGAATACGTTCGCCGATGCTCTCGGCTGCGACTTCAAGCGTGTACAATTCACGCCTGACTTGTTGCCAGCGGACATCACTGGAACGAATATCTACGATGCGAAGAAGGGAGAATTCTCCTTCAAGCCTGGACCGATATTCTGCAACCTGCTCCTGTCTGACGAGATTAACCGTGCGCCACCGAAGACGCAAGCGGCTCTGCTCGAAGCCATGCAGGAGTACCAAGTGACCATCGGAACCGTCACCCACAAACTCCCAGCACCGTTCCTTACAATGGCGACACAGAACCCTGTCGAACAGGAAGGTACCTACCCACTACCAGAAGCTCAACTTGACCGATTCATGTTCAAGATGAGCGTTGGTTACCCAGACCGTGCGGATGAGGACGAGATCCTCGCTCGACGTATCGCCCGAAAGAAGGACGCAGTCGAAGTCGAGGTCATCACTGACCCAGCCCGTGTGGTAGCAATGCAGCAAGCCATCGAGGATGTTTACGTCGACCCCGCTGTACGCATGTACATGGTCGAGATTGTCTCGAGAACCCGTGAAGATCCACGTGTCCTCGTAGGTTCCTCGCCACGTGGTTCACAGGCTCTACTGAAGACGAGCCGATCCGCAGCAGCAATGCGCGGACGAGACTTCGTCACACCGGACGATGTGAAGTCGATTGCAACCCTCGCGGTTGCTCACCGATTGATCCTCAAGCCCGAGCACCAAATCAAGGGACTCGAGAATGACGAAGTCATCTCGGACATCCTGCGCCAGGTGCCAGTGCCAACGGTGTGAGACTGAAGGACTGACTGAACATAAGGAGGTGAGAGCCAATGGCATGGAGCAGGAAATCAGCCATGTTCGCAGCGCTGGCGATAGCGTTGTACCTGCTCGGGCTGGTGCTGAGAAATCAGCAACTGGTCACCGTTGCCGTAGTTCTACTCTCTTTCCTGACCTATGCGGCCTTCCGCACTACTCACGCCGATGTCGCTTCTAGCGGCAGGCGTCTAGAAGATGCGGAAGCAGATGCAGGCATCCAGTTACAATCGATTGTCGCTATGCGAAAACTCTCATCAGCGAGAGTTTTCGAAGACGGCGAAATCGACGTTGTTCTCAGAATCCAGAACCGATCAAATCTCTCCAAGGTTCTGGAAGTGAGAGATAGGGTGCCAGAAGTCATGCGAATCAAGAAGGGTGCAAATTACGTCTTGATGGAACTCGGAGGTCGTAAAGAGACCGAGATTTCCTACACTATCGAGGCCCCTCTCCGTGGATTCTACACGATTGGACCAGTCTGCGTACGCGTACAGGATGCATTCGGCCTATTCCACAACGAGCGTGAGATTCACCTGTACGATGATTTCCTCGTCTTCCCAAAGATGGAGGATATCAAGGACGCACTCATCAAGAGTCGCGTTCCAAAGATCTTCACCGGTGCGGTCAACATTCGTAATCCAGGTGAAGGAACGAATTTCTACAACCTGCGCGAGTACATCCCAGGAGACCCGATGAAGAAGGTCAACTGGAAGGCATGGGCTCGCTCTGGAAAAATGATGGTCAACGAATTCGAGCGCGATGCCGTCTCCGATATCATTCTGATTATCGACAGTCGGTCGGTCAGCGAGACCGGTCCCGTGAGTAGAAACTCACTGGTTTACAGCACGAGAGCGGCTGCTAGTTTAGCTCAGTATTTCCTCTCTCGAAGAGACTCTGTTGGCCTCGTGACTTATGGTGACGAAATCGTCTCCATCGACCGCGATACAGGGAAGAAGCAGCTCTACGTGATTCTAACCAAGCTCGCAGGTGCGATGGCGAAAGGAAACACTCCGCTCAAGGTTGTCACCAATCGAATTCTGCCGCATATCAATCGAGGCAGCCCAATCATCATTCTGAGCCCTCTCGAAGACGACCCCACCGTCATGGATGCGGTACGAGACCTGAGGGCTCGAAACTTCGACGTGACAATTCTCTCACCATCGAGTCTCGAATTCGAATTCGATGCTCGCAGACTCGATCGAACCGGATACGAGGTGCTCAAGACCGAGCGAGATATTCTAATCAGTGAACTACGAGGTCTTGGTGCAAATGTGATGGATTGGGAGCCTGACATGATGTTGGTTACCGCTCTTGCAGGAGCACGTGGATTCTGAGGAGGTGTGAGAAATGGCAGACGAGATCAAGACGGAAGGAGCCAGCGACACTTCGCATCTTTACGAGAGTAAGGTCATCCGCTCATCGGCTCCAAGTCGAAAGAAAGCGGCTGGACGTCTGAAGTCCAGCACCGAGATTCCTCGTGATGCGATTCCAGAGATACATGTTCCATCCTGGATTGAATCATTCTTTGGAGGACCAATTGTCGCAACGACGAAGTTCCTACCTGCAAATAACACAGTCTCGATGCTTCAGATGTCTTCAGCTGTGGTACTTTTCGCCCTATCTCTCCTCACTCTTGCGTTCACCCCAGTATCAGGTACAGCTTGGTTCACTATCGCCAATTTGATTGGGATCCCAATCATTGGCGGAATCATACACATACTCATCATGGTAGTAGGCGCGATAGGTGGATTCTACGGAATTTTCCAGCGTGATCAAAGAGCATTGTTGGTGTCCTATGTCGCCATGCTCGTAGTCACTCTGCGCTTCGCAGGAAGCAAAGTCGAATTCGGATTCAGCTTCCTACCTGAAGGCGAAATTTTACAGAAGATTCTGCTAATCGCATACGCGGTCTTCTTGGTGATGTACTTCGAATTGACAAGCGGTATCATTCGCTTTTCTATGCTAGACACCTCGATTCGCACCGGTGAGGTCTATGTTATGGGTGAAGGGAAAATCATTCGTCAATATCACCGAGCACTGGCAATTACTCCAATAGTCGCGGCTTTGGTAGCTCTGCTCACCCTTCTCATCAACCTCATCGTTCCCGGAATTGTTGGTATCTTCGATAGTGTGCAGGCAGCTAGATTGAGTGAATCTGTTGAACTGACCAGTGTCTACGGTGTCGCGATGGGTACCGCATTTGTGTTTACAATAGTCGCCGCGGCCTTCGCGATTAATCTGCCTCTGCGGATTCAGCAAATGCAAGAAAGTCGCAACAACTAGGCGAATCGATTACTCGGACTGCTCTACTCCGAGGTAGCCACCAATCATCCCGAGGTCGGCAAGGACGAGCCTTGCGATGGACTCGACTACAGGCACTGCTCGAGGACCAAGCACTGGGTCATGGCGTCCTGGGACCTTCAGGGGTCTCTGATCGCCGCTAGGAAGGTGAAGTGTGGATTGCTCGCGAGCGATACTACTGGGTGGCTTGAAATGGACTATGATACGCATTGGAGCGCCTGTTGAACGGCCGCCCAGAGCACCATCTGCGCTGGCATCTTCCGCTCCACTCAAAACGGGTTGATCTCCGTTAAGATGCCAAGCATCATTGTGTTCAGAGCCGCGCATCCTAGATGCTTCTGTCCCGCGCGAGAATTCAACAGCGCGCGCACCTGGAATCGCCATCATGCCTCGTGCGAGTGCAGGCTCAAGACCATCGAACCATGGCTCGCCTAGCCCAAGCGGCAAACCTTCGATGATACATTCGACGCTTGAGCCAATTGAATCTTGATCTAACCTAATTTCCTCGATGAGTGAAGAGAACATCTCACTCGTATCCTCATCTCGGCAGTTGAGTCGAGCCATCGTCGAATCTTCGGGTAATACAGAATCGCGGTCCAATCCGAATAGTGGAGCTGCAACAAGATCTCCGACACTATGCAGATGAGCCTCGACTCTCCAGCCAGCCTCGCTCAGCAAACCTCGTAGCTGGCTGGCAGCAGAAACCAAACCATAGGTCAGGCGGGCCGACTGTGAACCGCCACCACGAAGATCAGAGGCACCACCTGAACGGATCTGTTCAGTCAAATCCGCATGTCCGGGGCGTGGCTGGTCAGGGAGGAAGTTGTAGTCCTTTGAACGTGCATCGGAATTCCATGTCAGAAGTAGAATTGGCCAACCGGTCGCTTTACCTTCGTGAACTCCAGAAATAATCTCACATTCATCACTCTCCGCACGAGTACTCAATCCCTTTCGGCCCGGCTTACGCCTCTCAATATCATCTCTCAATACGTCGATATCAATCTCAGTTCCAGCAGGAATTCCCTCAACGAGAGCCCCCACACCTCGACCGTGGCTTTCGCCGAAAAGTGTCACACGAACCGAGTCGCCGAGTCGCATTCCCATGGTTAAGTCACGACCTCGAACTTTTGATCGATCGACATTCGAGTTCGAATCCAATTCAACTCTCTTATGTCAAGAAATTGTGATAATTTGTCGGCCTGATTAGCATCAGCCAAAACGACGATTGCAGGCCCAGAACCCGTGATTGCAGCCGGACAATCGGTCTCAATCTCGATATCTTCACACAAACGAGTAGCCTCGTCGTCTCCCAACACCTCAGCCACCAGTTGACCATTGAGTCGGAACGCCTCAAGTGACCTATCTGTGCGGAGCATCCTAACGACATCTTCGAAGTGGCCCCGACGGTCGTGGAACTCAGCAATATTGACCTCAGCCTTGGGCTGATTACGGATTACGATAAACACCTCTTTCATAGGAACAATGACAGATTCTGAGAGCGGTTCTACGATATCAGTCGCAGCGACCAACCAAGGAATTGACCTATCCGAGGAGACGGTTATGTCATCGATTGCTTCGGTGATGCTTACTCCAGCAGCAAGTTGGACTGATGAGAGAAGATTGTTGCACATCGCCGCACTCATATCTGTTTCAGTCGCATCACAAAGAGCCCTTTGGGCTGCGACTAAGAGAGCTGTACTGGACTTCAGTCCCATCCCTATGGGGATCTCTGACTTGACTACCCAACCTAGCTTTCCTTGAGGAAGTGAGAGGTTACGGCTACTCCATCCCTCGAGTAGAAGATCCAAGAGTCTTGATTCATCTTCTGGAATCGGTGTAGGAACATCAGTCAACATGACTGTCGTTACCAATTCAATTGGCACTGCGCAACCAGTGCCACAGCCAGCTGCGTGGAGGAAACTGATGCCGGCGCAGCCATGGCCGATACCGTGGACCTTCATCGCTCGTTCATCTCCCCTGCGACCTTGCGTCCGACATGTCGCATGCCGGTCGTTGTGCGAACCATAATCCGGTCACCAGCCTGTAATGAGGTGACGCTTAGTGTGCCGTTTTCATCGATGAATCGGACTGTCTCTGCCTGTTGGGCAAGGACTTGGCCCAATCTCTCATCGATTTCAAAACGAACGAGAAGAAATGGGCGACGCTCAATTTTGAGACGACCGATAGAGGCGGGGCGAATAGCCCCGCTGGAATCTGTGATGGCGACCGCGTCACCCGCTTCGAGTTCACTGAGATAACGAGTTGAGCCGTCCGCCATCAGGCAGTAAGCATGGACGGCTCCAGCATTGATGCGGAATGGACGAGAGGGAACAAATTCGGAAGGAACCGTCTCGCCATGAATCAGAACGAGGGCATTAGCTGAGGAACCGATGAGCATGCCCTCACCGAGGGCGAG
>DAFD01000070.1:0-153 GCA_002497895.1 Euryarchaeota archaeon UBA175 | reverse complement strand
CGCTCAGTAAGATCGACACAGACACGCTCGCCAACTCCGCCGGACTCGATAGAAGTCACATCGGCAAGTAGCAATTCGACGGCCGCATTAGGTTCCTCAGAATCTTGCGAATTACGCTCTCCTAAGACGGTTTTAGCGGCAGCCCACAATTCC
>DAFD01000032.1:3860-4624 GCA_002497895.1 Euryarchaeota archaeon UBA175 | reverse complement strand
CTTGCGAACGATTCATCGCCATCGCCTCGGCTGGAACGAGCGAGGATGAGGTCGACCGCACTAGCCCTGTGCTTCTTGATGCTGGCAACACCACTCGCCGGCTGCTTCGAGATGTTACCCGGTGGTGGTGACAATTCAAGCGAGCCGGAACCACTCAGAATCAATCATGTCCAAGTCCTCGGCACGCACAATTCCTACCACATCAAACCGTTCGGGCCGACCATTCGAGCCTATGATTACACTCATGAGCCATTGGATGTTCAGGCCGAGAGTTTCGGAGTAAGGCAGTTTGAGTTGGATGTCTGGTGGGATCCGCGAGGGCAGTTGTACGTCTACCATAATCAGTACGATTTCCGTAGTAATTGCGCCACTTTTGAGGAATGTCTGACCACCCTGCTCACTTGGTCGGAGGCAAATGCCGAACACGTGCCTCTGATGATTTGGGTGGAGCCAAAGGAATGGGTGAGATCTAGTACCGATAGTGACGCAGTCCTTGAGTTGCAAGAAATGCTTGAAAAAATCGAGGAGGAAATAGCCGAATGGTGGCCGCGAGAAAAGACGATTGCACCGGACGATGTTCGTGGTGAGGCTGCGACGTTACGCGAGGCTGTGACCACAATCGGCTGGCCTCTTTTGGAAGAATCTCGTGGCAAAGCGATGTTCATCCTGCTCGCAGAGGATGATGTGAGAGATGCCTACACGGAGGCATTTCCAGGACTGAATGGCTCACTGATGTTCACAATGAATGATGAGGCTAGTGAGAC
>DAFD01000032.1:0-3481 GCA_002497895.1 Euryarchaeota archaeon UBA175 | reverse complement strand
CGGCTGGTTGAGGAGGGTTACATCGTAAGGTCTCGAGCGGACAATGCCGAGGATGGAGAGGCTGATGATAATCAGACGGCGCGGAGGGATGCTGCGTTTGCTGTTGGCGCCCATTCGATTTCGACGGATTATCCGGCACCTGTCGATGGCATCGATTATTGGGTCGAAGTGCCGGGTGGTACAGTGGCTTGCAATCCCATCACTGCGCCGCCAGGTTGTACTGCTGAGCGCGTGGAATCGTTAGGCTGAGCCGCTAATGAGTGGCCATCATATTTTGGCGATGACCTTGAGCTCAACAGCGATTGGTGTTGGCATGGCTCGCACAGCTACCGTCGTGCGGGCGCATTGGATGTCTGAAAAATACTCAGCGTAGACCTCGTTATATCCCGCGAAATCACGATCCATATCGACAAGGAATGAGAGGCAATCGACAACCTTGTCGAGAGATGTTCCGGCATCTTCGAGAATTGTCTTGATATTCTCGATGACGGCTCGGGTTTGAGCGCGGATGTCATAATCCAGTGGATTTCCATCCGCGTCACGAATCGGCCCGCCAGGAATTTCATCAGTCACCGCTTGACGCGGTCCGATTCCACTAACAAAAATCAGATTTCCAACTCGGTGAGCGTGTGGATATGCTCCCACGGCACTTGGAGCATTCTCGGAAAAAATAGGACCGTCCTGATTGGTGAATTTTCCAGCCGTCTTCTTGCCGACAACGCCGCCGACTAGGCCGCCTACGGGACCACCGACAGCAACTCCGGCGGCGGCACCCATCGCTCCACCTGCGGTGTAAACCATCGATTTCCCATATTGATCGTAGAGGGCTTCGATTGCTTCATCAGGTGCCTCGATGAGGTCACGAATCATCTCAAGACGGTGCATGAAGGCCGAGCCATCATCCTCGGAATCAACATCCGAATCGACTGTAGAATCGGCATCGCCCTTACTCATTCCAACATCCCTCTATCGAGCACGTTCCGGTCGCCGCGGTAAAACTCCACGTCGTCCTCATCGAATTCCTTGTCACCTACCGAACCGCTCGCCGGCGTCAGTGTGATGACCGCTCCTCCGCTTCCGTGAAGTGCTTCGTAGGCCAGCACTTCTCCGTCGTAATTATTGTGCTGACCCATCGTTGCTGCTAGCCACCAAGCCGGTTTGTAGGCAACGACTTTCTGAACTCGAATCTGGCCATGAATATCTCGACTCAACTGGCTCAAATCTTCAAGTCGACCATCTCCGAAGAATTCGAGGATCTTGCGATTCCAATCATCATCCTTCTGTGAATGAATTCGATCCTCGGCCGGATCGATATGCTCTGTAAACATCCGATTCGACAGACTCGAAACTACCACGACTACTGCTTTCTTGCCCTGTTGCGCTAGAGTGTCACGTACCGCCTTACCCAGAACAATAGTCTCAGCACGATTTGAGTACATATTGCTTGAGAGAATGCAAGAAGGGATCCGATTATCCGGATTCAACAACTGCAAAGCGACCACTGAACCGGTATCGATGGGGAATCCTTCGTATTCGACGGTTCGTGCTTCCAGCCCACGCTTCTCGGAATTCTCCTTCATCGCGTGGGCGAACTCAGTATCAATCGCAAAATTGTATGGCATACTGCCTAGATAATGGAAATCATCGTCAACATGCGTCCAAACCGCATTCTCTAGTGCCTGAATTTGATGCCCAATGATGCTCGCCCAAGTTGTAGAATAAACCAGAATGATGTCTGCATCGCTTTCTTCGATACGGCGGCGGCATTCATCGAAAGCAGCTCTCAATTTGGCATACCCGGCGTTTGCATCCGGAGAAAGAAGTGGTTGAGGGTGTGGAGGGCAGTAAACGCCGAAGATAATCTCAGGTTCGTTTGTCTCACTCATCAGATCACCTCAAAGGACGTGCTCCCGCGTCTCGTCATTCGGGTCCCAGCAAGCGACTACATTGCCTGTTCCGATGACCGATTGATAGCCATAAATTTCAGCAGGGAATTTAGGATAACCCATAGCTCCGAGCATCCAAATGAGGCCACCGCCCTCGGTTTCTGCCATTGTTTGCTCGGTGAATTCTGGCATGATATCGATGACTTCGCGACTCTTACCCTCGCGCATCATATCGATAATTTTCATGTCCCAAACGTACTGACTATGGTTGTAGATATGTTCACGGCTCATGTCCTCGGGCAGGGGTGCTTCCTCCACGAAGTGTCTGTGAGAAAGTGAATGGCTCGCAACGAGCACGACGCGCTTGCCGCTCTCTTCGATGGCTTTGGCACAGGCGCGGCCAAGCGCGGTCGCCTGCTCAACCATGACTTCTGGCGAGTAATAATGCGTGTTTCGATTACTGGAAATCGTCACGATTGGCTTGTCCCATTCTGGATTAAGTAGGTGACAACTGGTAATCGTGCCATAGTCGACTCGGAAATCCGGGTTGGTCATCATCTTGGTGATAATACCCTGCGCATGAGCCTCGTCGTGCATCGCTTGGGCGAGGTCGACGTCGACTGTGAGGTCGTAATTGTAGCGGAATAGGTTGGGGAATACCGGATCGACAGACTTCGATTTGAATTGAGGTAAGCCAAGAAAGTGAGTTCCGATGTAGGTTTGCCAATGTGGAGTGAAGATGACAATAGCATCGTACTCGATGTTTTTCAGTTTGCGTGCGAGGCGTTGGTAGCCCCATCGGAGAGTTTCCCAACCGCCTTCCGAGTACGCCTCGTTTTGGGGCGGGTTATCCGCGTAAACAAGGTGAGGAGGGTGCGGTGCGAGGCATCCTGCGACAATCTGACCCTTCGCCATGAAATGATGAGGTCTTGAAATCTAAAGAAAACCTTGTGGTCGGTTTAGTAGCCTTCATTGGTAGGAGTTTTGCCGCAGTGCCATGAAGTGGGAGTCCATGCCCATGTCACTGATGATTGGCCCGCTGGCCCTCGGAATCGCAGCCGCGGTCCTGCCGTATCTGGTTGAGCACCCTGACCTCGTCGAAGGTTCGTTGCTTGCGCCCTTCTTGCTGACGCTGATGGCAGGAGTGCAATTCGCTTTCTTCCCAGATGCCGGCTCCGGTCGTAAGGCTGAGATGATCGCCGGCATCTGGGTCGGGATGCTCGTGGCTTTCTTGCCGCAGATTGCATTCTTTGTCTGGTTCGTGCCTGTCATTCTCATCTGGTTGGCGCAGAGTCGGACAATTTGGGAACAAAATTACCCGCCCTTCCGGGTCGGAATGTGGATTGGTTTCGGTTTGGTCTCTGGGCTCTACATCGGGGGTATCCTCGCCCACAATCTCCTGTGAAAGATACAGGCTGTGTTTTCGAGGGCTTTGTGTCTGTGATAATCACAGAGTTGCAGTCGCATCCTTAGACCGGTACAAGAGGCCTTCAAGAGATATACCGAAGATAATGAAGGCCGGCCAACTGGCCAAAAATGCGCTCCACATCAACTCATCATCAACATAATGGGGTGTTATTCGTAACTCTCCAATA
>DAFD01000014.1:480-11337 GCA_002497895.1 Euryarchaeota archaeon UBA175 | reverse complement strand
TTGTTCGCCATGATGGCTGCTCCGATCAGACTGTCGAAGCGGCTCAGTCCATCGGTTCTGCGATGGGTAAAGAGACGATTTTGGTACGTGATGTGCCTGGATTTGCAACTAGCAGACTCGGAGTGACTCTGGGTAATGAAGCGATTCGGATGCTTGCTGATGGTGTTGCCAGTGCCAGCGATATCGACACTGCAATGAAGTTAGGATATCGGCATCCAATGGGACCGCTCGAACTTAGCGACTTGGTCGGCTTGGATGTTCGGCGCGACATTCTGAATAATTTGGCTGAAGCCTTTGATGATGATTCGTATCGACCTCATCCTCTGCTCGAGGCGCTTGTCGCCGAGGGTAGTCTCGGAAAGAAAACAGCTCGTGGTCTATACGATTGGTCTGACGGCGAGAAGGCCGAGCGTGATGACTTACCATTGTGAGGCATCGGGAGTTGGCGACGATGATTCCACTCTGGGTTGAAGCGATTGGCGTTGCTGCAGGATTTCTCGGTGTAATCGCATGGATCCCACAGATTCGCAAAGTTTGGGTTGAGGGAAAGCACGAGGGAATTTCTTTACCGACTTTCTCTCTGGTTTCAGCCTCTTTGACAATGTGGCTATTTTATGGAATAGTCATCGAGTCTGTGGCAATGATTTTCGCAAATATCGCAGCCCTGTCCTGCATTCTTGCAATCATCGTTGGTGTCCTGCGACTGCGTCGTGAAGGATAAATGGGCCTAAATTAGACATGTTTCGGATGAATCAATCCTTGTCGAGATAAACACTGATTGAAGTAGTCAAGGACTTGGCTGGAGGTTCATGGATGCAAATACATGCTTGATGGTCTCAAACCCTCGAAGGCGAATGAGAGTTCTTCAGGGTAAGCCGCAAATTCAATCTCGCTACTAAGTGGAGATTATTCTTCTTCCGAGCGCCCGAAAGAGGGCGCTCGCTTTTCGAGAAAGGCCGAGACGCCTTCAGCAAAATCTGGTGTTAGACTCGCAGCAGTAATCAAGGCCTTCTCAAACTCAAGTTGAGTCTCCATGAAAGTAGTAGTCGAGGCATCGAGCAATTGCTTGGTTCCCTGTCTGCTCGCTTGAGCCCACGACCCCCATTTAGCTGCAACCTCAATGGCTCGCCCAAGTAAATCATCAGCCTCAACAACCTCGTCAACTGCTCCAAATTCAAGAGCTTGCTCGCCTGTCCAGACCTCGTTATCGAAGAAGAAGCGACGAGCACGCTGGTTCCCAACCAAACGCGGGAGCATCCAGGTCGAGCCGCCATCTGGAGAGAGTCCGAGTGAAAAGAAGGCGGCGGCGAGACGGGCTTCGGGCACGCAGACTCGATAATCAGCAGACAAGGCGAGGCCGAGCCCACCACCGGCTGCAGCGCCATTCATCGCAGCGACAAACACGGTTGGAGAGCGGCGAAGGCGCAACTCAAGTGGATGCAAAACCCCAGTTAATTCGCCGACGAGATCTGCGATTGAACCATCATCGATCGAATCAGCAAACTCGTCAATATCAGCACCAGTACAGAAGAATCGACCCGTACCAGTAAGCACAATCCCATTGCAGGACGGATCGTCCAACAAGCCACCCATCACATCTGCAATCTCATGTATAGAGGAACGTGAGAAGGCGTTTCGAGCAGCAGCCTCAGATAGCGTGACCACAGCAACGCCTCCGTCATGACGTGTGACTTCCATACCCATGAACGCCCAGTCGCGACTCTACTTTTGAACTGCATGAATCTGATAAGTCACCTCGCTTTGCCCCATCCATGAACGCGCGCGAGAGCATCTACATCGATGGAAAGTGGGTCGCAGCAAGCGGTGAAGGAACGATTGAAGTCGTTAATCCAACAACCGAGCAGTGCATCGGTTCTGTGCCGGTTGGAAGCGCTGCAGACGTCGAATCAGCAGTTGCAGCAGCGCGCGCGGCTTTCCCCGCATGGTCGGCGAGCAGTATCGAAGAAAGAATCGCGATTTTGAATTCGATTTCGGCCGCGTTCAAGGAACGCGGCGAAGAAATCGCCCAACTAATCACGGCAGAAGTTGGTACGCCGATCAATTACAGCAGAATGGCGATGGTTGGAACACCTCGTGTTGTCTCGCGCTCGTACGCAAAAATGCTTGATTCATTCGAGTGGGAAGAGGAGGTCCGCAACTCCTTGATTGTCAAAGAGCCAATCGGGGTCGTAGCAATGATTACTCCGTGGAATTTTCCACTTCACCAAATAATCGGTAAGGTGGCCCCTGCCCTCGCTTCAGGTTGCACAATGGTCCTCAAACCCTCCAAAGAGGCTCCACTCAACGCCTTCCTTCTAGCAGATATATTGCATGAAATTGGACTGCCTGCGGGCGTGTTCAATTTGGTTTCAGGCCACGGCCGCGAAATCGGCGAGACACTCGCCGCACATCCTGAAGTCGATATGGTCAGTTTCACCGGTTCAACCGGTGCAGGGGTCAGCGTGTCGCAGGCTGCTGCACCTACCGTGAAGAGAGTCACTCTCGAACTCGGTGGAAAAAGCGCGAATATCATTCTCGATGACGCGGATATCGCGAAGGCTGCGAAGATGGCTGTTTACGCCTGCTTCAACAATTCGGGGCAAGAATGTTCCAGCCTGAGTCGACTCATCGTACCTGCTAGTGCGAGAGATGAGGTCGTCGAAGTAATCACTGCCACTATGCAGAGATATTCAGTCGGCGACCCAAACGATGAATCGATGCGCTGCGGGCCGATGGTATCGGCGCGACAGCAGGAATCAGTCGCCGGATACATCGCATCCGGTTTGTCGGAAGGAGCAACTTTGGTGGCAGGTGGCGAGGGCATGCCTGAGGGGTTAGAGAGTGGTTTCTTCGTCCAACCAACGGTATTCGCTGACGTGACTTCCGAAATGACAATTTTCCGTGAGGAAATCTTTGGCCCGGTCCTCACAATCACCACCTACGAGACCGAGGAAGAGGCGATTGCTCTGGCGAACGACTCAGAATATGGGCTGTCTGGTGGAGTTTGGTCAGGAGATGAAGAGCGTGCTATGCGCGTTGCTCGTGCACTGCGCACAGGACAGGTTAGCATCAACGGTGGTGCATTCAACATCAGCGCACCATTCGGTGGTTACAAGCTATCAGGTAACGGTCGCGAACTCGGAATCCATGGACTCGAAGAATTCCTTGAAATCAAGGCTATTCAACGCTGATTAAACGGCTTGAGGTGGGGCATTATGTCTATCAATTTTCGAAATACTGCGGCTAGCCTTGTTGTTGTTCTCATTGTTGGAGGATTACTGTGGACCTGGGTCGTCGTATCTTATGATCCTGAATTAACTACTGTAAACACATTTGAAGCAAATGATACCGAATCCTCTGTCAGTAATTCATCCGATGATGCTCTCGTCTCGATTGAAATCACCTCCGGGGAAGATGTCCTAGGATGGGACCAATTAGGAATCTCTCTGGAAGTCGATGGGAATCAATATCCATGTTCCTTGACTGGTCTGTCTTCAGTTGAACAGAATGGAAGCAAAGTGGCGACTAGTTTGAGCGCTGATGGAAGCACCTTTGCAATCAAAGTCGATGCAACTTCAGAGTCAACATTTGCAGAATTGGATTTGTCGACAATGAAGGAAAGAGCAAATGGCTCATATTCGCTAAAGTTTTCAAAAAACGATATCTTCCTAGGAAGTAATGCAACTGCCATGGTTGTGACAAATCAATCATTTTCACAGATTGTAAGTGCTCCAAATGGAGCGTATAGCCTCGATGATTCTGAAAGGCTTGATTGGTATGATTATGATTTCAGTGTGCACCGAATTGATCCAAAGGAACAAGTGTATGTCATTCAAGAAGAAAATATCACCTACAAACTACAATTCATCAGTTACTACAACGAAGATGACGAATCACGTCATATTCAGTTGATTGTAGGGTGGCTTTCGGGACCCTCTCTTCCAGCATTTGAAGATCCAAACCTAATCGCTCAATCACCTTGTATCATCGAAGGGGCAGGATCCTCTTGGTCACTAAATCAAATCGTCGTAATTCACGAAAATGGAATTGATATTTGCAATCAGTCCTGCACGGTCAAAATTCAGATTCAATATCAGGGCGTGAATGTGAAGGCAATGAGCAAAGTTGAGTTGCTTTAGAATCAATATTCACCAAAATGACTCTATTCCTATTTACAAATTCAATGTTATATTGAATATGAATTTTGCACGGTTAGTTGCCTACCCATTCGGCGTCTTCACGATTGAGGAAGGCCTGGACTCCGATCTCTTTGTCCTCGGTATCGAATAGGGCAACGAATTCAGAACGCTCAGCTAGAATTCCCTCAGTGAGTGGCAAATCGAGGGCAGCGCGAACCGCCCGCTTGGCGACCTTGATTGTGTATGGAGACTTCTTGGCAATATTCTCAGCCATTTTCATCGTTCGCGCCTCGATTTCTTCCGGCTCGACCACGTCATTGGCCAAACCGAGCCGCAGTGCCTCATCCGCTCCGACCATATCGCCGGTCATCACCATCTCCATCGCCTTGCCGTAACCTAGCATACCAGCGAGTCTCTGAGTCCCTCCGCCTCCGGGAATCAGTCCTAGATTAATCTCAGGTGTACCAAACTTTGCGCGGGTGCTGGCGATTCGTAGATCACAAGAGAGTGCCAGCTCTGTGCCACCACCCAAAGCGAAGCCATCGACCATGGCGATTGTTGGCTTCGATAGATTCCAGACCTTCTCCCAAGCGTTATTCTCGAAGAATGGTCGGACATCGTCCGAGTCTTTTCCCACAAATTCAGAGATGTCTGCTCCGGCGGCGAATGCCGCCGGTTTCTGTCGCTTTCCTTCAGGCGCGGGCGGAGGCGCCGCGCCTTTGATGACGACGACGCGTACAGCGTCGTCGGCCTCGGCATTAGCACAAGCCTGCCTCAATGCATCGTGCGATGCAGAATTCAGAGCATTGAGTTTCTCCGGTCTGTTCAATGTCCAGACCGAAATCACTCCACCTGCTGGACTTGAGCCCTCGACTGGCACATTCTCGACCAGCAGTACTTCCTCGCTCATGGAGGGGCCAGTCATACCCCGCGCTTCAATATATCACAGCGAAGGAGGCGGAGGTGGTGGAGGCATCCCCGGCATCCCAGGAGGAGGTGGTAAGTCTCCTGAAGGAGGAGGCATTGGAGGCATCTCGCCCACTTCTGGCATCTGTGGAAGTGGATTGGTTGGAGTTTCATCCTGCTTCTCGGGCACGCTTAGTGGAATCCTCAATTTGATTATCCTAGATTCGTCGATTCTAACGTAAGAGACGCCGAGCGGAGCAGAATCATCAGGATTTTCCGGTTCATCAATGACAGTCAATCCATGGTCCGCTCGATTCAACAAAGCACCCAGATCTTCACCGTCTTCCAATTCAGTCCACATTCGTACCTTTGCCGCTCGCCGTTCTGCCAGAGCCATTCGGCGGCGACGCTCGATTCGTCCTCGAATCTCTGCCCTTTTCACTCTCCTCTCCTCGACATAGGTCTCAATCTCGGACTCCATCTCTGACTGTGCATCACGCGCAACGACGAGGCGCCGTGCAACGTTCTCCCCATCACCAGCCACCGCAGGAGGTGCGCCGGGAGCGGGCATTGGTGGAGGCATCGCTGGCGCAGCAGGCATAGGCGGCATTGCAGGCATTGGAGCACCGGGAGGGGGGAGAGGCACGCCAGGAGGTGGCATTGGCATTGCAGGAGCGGCTGGCGCTGCAACGCGCCCGCGACTGCGACGAATCTTCTCTTCGCGCTTGTCGCTGACGCTATCCATCTCGACGACCGGGGCAGGAAGATCGAGTTCTTCCGGCTCGTCGTCATCCTCAATCGTCACAGAAGGCATTTTCGGAGGCTTCGGGAGAGGTTTTCGTCCTGAGAATACGTAGATGGCAAGGAAGGCAAGAAGCACCGTTGCAGAGGCTATCTGTAAGCCGAAACTCATAGTTCCCTGAAAGATCAGAAACAGCGGTGTTCCGACGGCAAGAAGCGTCAGTAGAAACAATCTGGTGTACGAAACCACGGCGACTCCTCGGTTGCCACATTGGCTGGTCTCTATTCACTTTGACGGGGGATTGAGAAGTCTTGCGAGTGCTTCCATCGCTTGTTTCCGATGGGAAACCTCGTTCTTGTAATGGGATTCGAGTTCTCCGAAAGTGCGTCCATCTCCCGCCTCAGGAATGAAAATTGGATCATATCCGAAGCCGTGGGTGCCGCGGAGTTCAGTGGATATTGTTCCGCGGCAGACACCGTCCGACTGCCAGTGATTGGTACCATCTGACAAAATCGCGACCGCGCGGTATTCAGCTCCTCGGTCGCCGGCCTCATTGACCTTCTCGATGATTCCTTTGAGGCCTAATTTTTGCTCGACGTCGGAGGATTCCGCGCCTGGCCATTCGGGGAAGGCGTCAAGGAAGATTCCTGAATCCTCGACGAGGATGGCACTACCCTCGTGGCTTGTGCCTTGGATGAGGGCTAGCGCTTGCTCAATTTTTGCTTGGGCGACAGCAGTGAGCCCGAGGTGTTTAGGTTCGTCAAAATCGGGTCGCTGCCCGTCTATTACGAGCCCTTCAACACTGTGGTTGAGCGGTTCGAGGACCTCTCGAGCCTCGATGATTTTGTTCTCATTTCCCGTTGCGAAGAGGATTCTCATCAGATCATCTCGGAAGTGTGTCAGTGATTCAAGGCGGTAAGGTTGAGAGTTGTCAATCGTCTATACTCAGGCGTGGTAGCGAACGCGGCCGCGAATCGCGTTGAAGCGTTCGACAACGGCCGATGCTGGATTCTTCGTGAGTCCTGTGGATTCGCCAGAATCCGCTGCTAGATAGCCTTCGATCATAGTCTCAACCGCTCCCTCGTAGGTGTGGTGGCTGGCGGTTAGACATTCGTTTAGGACTTGTAAGTCAAGGCCTAGATGTTCGATTTCGGGGGCGAATCGTGCGAGTCCGAAATCGATGAGATTCAGATCCCCAGCCTCGTCGATCATCACATTGTGTGTTGTCAAGTCGCCATGCGCGATATCCGATTCATGCAGGCGACGAATTATGGCTCCGAAGGCGTGGACTGTATCCAGACCGACGCTGCCATCTTGTAGCGCCTCGTAGAGAGGACGCCCTTCGATTCGTGAGAGTAGTATCCAGCCACCCTCAGCATCGACATCCAATAGGGCAGGAGAGGGGAATCCAATCTTCTGCAAGCGCGCGAGAATACGAGCCTCTGCTGATAGTCTCTGACGGGTCAGTTTACGATCCAATGAAGGATGCCGATAGGCTCGTGGCTCACGCTTCTTCAACACGGCCCGGATACCCATCCAAGATCCAGCCGTGGCCGTAGCCTCAGCACCGATATGGAGAACCGATTCCTCGATCCACATCGCAATCCCCTCCCCGGCCATGCTCCGCCGAGATGAGATGCCTTGAAAGCGGTTGCACCGGAGGCAGCAGCGAGCACAGATGACGATGCAGATGCCTGCTGCCCCGCTACCTCGCGGATCACTGACGCCGAAGTCATACTCTGCTGAAGAAATAGAAACTGAGGCGAAGCGACTTCAGCAAGTCATCAATCAGGGTCAGCTCTGGGATCTCGAGACCTGCAAGACAATCGCGCCGCTAACTCTCGAAATCAACGAACTAAAGCATGCGAATGATGTTTTTTTGATTGCTCATTCATACCAAACTCCCGACATCGTTTACGGAGTCGCCGACTCGGTCTCAGACAGTTACTCACTCTCCAAGGCTGCACGTGATGCTCCACAACAGACGATACTTTTCTCCAGTGTTCGATTCATGGCTGAGACAGCCAAGATTGTCAGCCCGCACAAGACTGTGCTCCATCCATCTCCTGAAGCGGGATGTTCCCTATCTGACAGCATAACCGCCGCGGATGTGCGCGACCTCAAGGCACGTTATCCGGGAGTCCCGGTCGCCTGTTACATCAACACCAGTGCCGAGGTCAAGGCCGAGGTGGATGTGTGTGTCACAAGCAGCAATTATCTTCGAATTTGTGAGAAGTTGCCGGGTGATCAGTTGATTTTCGTTCCCGACCGACTGATGGGGAAGCATCTGACTGAACATCTAGCCGGTCGAAAAGAAGTCATCAATTACGATGGTGAATGCTATGTTCACGCAACTTTCACCGGCGAAAAAATTCGCTCATGGCGCTCACGAACAGCCGAGCACGGTATCGAACTCAAGGTGCTTAGCCATCCCGAATGCGATTCCGATGTCATTGCGGAGAGTGATGTTGTTGGGAGTAGCGAGAAACTGATGGAAGAGGCTCTGAGGTTGGGGGCAGAAGGTAAGCCAGACATCATGCTAATCACCGAATGTGGGACTGCTGATCGAGTCCGTGCCGAGTCGGATAACGAAATCAATCTGATTGGAACCTGCGTAATGTGCCGATACATGAAAATGACTCAGCTCGAAGACATTCTGCAAGCCCTGCGCGATCCACATCCGGCGCAGATAATCGAACTCGATGAGGAAATCATCGCCCGGGCGCAGCACAGTCTCAATGAGATGTTCAGGCTCGCTGAATGAGTCGTCGACGGAGATATCTTTCACTCAAAGTCGCGCCGAACTCGGGCTCGAGAGTTGTTAGTACTCTGAAAGGCGTAGAGGATTATCAACGGAATCAGTAGAACTATTGACGATTGCAGGACAACCGAGGAATAGGGTTCGAAAGTCTCCTCAAGGGCGTGCATTCTAATTTCGAAGCCCTCGTCATTATGCCCCTCAATCCAAGCCACGTTCGATTGTAGAACCTGAGGATTGGATTGATCTACATCATCATCGATAGTCAACTGCACGGTGAGGTTTTCATCGATATCATGCAGGAATACATCCCTCGCAATCAGCAAATCCTCTGGTTCGACTGTCGGGTCGAAACGAGGAATCTGCAAGAAGGCAACTCGACCGTGAGCGATACTAGGAGAGGATGAGGGCCAAACTGGATCAGAGAGAAGAAGTTGCGAACCGCTAATCGTGTCTATGAGCATGGTGCGATTCACCGGTCCGACATCGACCACGGCGACGATGTAATTACCATCCATCTCGATGTCAACAACTTCCGAAGATGCATAATCGACAGCGATACCGAAGACCTCCTCGAGATGCTCGTCAACTACTTGGTCAGCAGTATCAGAAATCTCGATATTGAGATTCAATTGAGTCGACAGCGATACAATATCTAGAATCGGTCCGTTCTCTGCCGTCATCGCCGAGGCGATTAGATTCCCAGATGCTGCCACAGCTGTGAACGGCCCTGCGGGTGCAGGGTGCTCGGCGATGTGTCCTGAGATGTCTCGGTAAACTATCTGATCAGCATAGACGATTGCAATGACCGCCTCGCCTTCAGCATCCACAGCCATCATAATGTCAAGAATTGCCGGCGAATCGGTATTCAATTGCTCAGTCGACCACAATGAATCGAATCCATAGCTTGTGGTCGGATAGGACCAGAATTGCATCTTGTAAGAATCGAATAGCACCACTCCATTCTCAGAAGCAGACAATTTCGGGATTGACGACCAACCATCCTCGCCGATGGTAATAGTCGATATTGTCTGGGAATTCCTGTCCTCAGAATTCCACGCTGTCACATCGACAGTACCGTTTTGATTCTCTTCGACGCTTAACAGCCAATCACCTGAACCAACAGCATCAGTCGGCCATTCAACTCCTTCAACCGGAAAGTCCTGATGAGTCGCGTCCCACAGAAGGACGGTTCCGGTACTAATCAGTATAGCGATTATTACGGCACCTGTCTGAGTGCTAGAAGGCTCGCGAAGTGGTTGGACCATCTGCCTGAGAGAACTTCCAACCTGCCTCAACCAAGCCTTTGGATCGTTGAGTAAGCGAGCCAATCGGCGAGTGAATAGGCGCTCGTCGGCAAAGCGCCAGAACGGCCCGTGCGTCTTATCTGAAAGTCGAACTGCTAGTGTCGCGACAATCACTCCGCCGATGATATCCACAACCCAGTGAATTCCGAGATACAAAATCGCGAATCCTGTTAGCAAGATGAAAGCGACGAGCGCGAATCGGAAGCGACTCCAGCGCCCGTCCTCATCCCATCGGAGGTAAGTCAACCAAACGGCGAATGGCAAACCGATGTGCAAACTCGGCATGCCATTCGTAAACGGATCAATCCGCGTGAACCAATTGTGAATTACCGGCGTCAAATCGTAGGCAATCGTCTCCATCGCTGGGATGTGATCTCCAGTCACGCGGACATTGAAGAAGAGATAGAAAGGAATTGCCAAAACATAGACCCAGAACATCGAGAGAGATACTCTGTCGGCCATGTGTCGGTCGTCAAAGTAAATCGGGTAGACGAAGGAAGCGAAGGTTGCCGTCATGAATCCCATGACATAGAAGTGAGTTAAGCCGACTGAAAGTAAATCATTGTGGAAAGCATCTTGAATCCAAAGCACGATATCGCCTTCGATAGCATAGACATACGGAGTCATGTCGAGCTGAGTGTTTGCCATCAGAATTCGATCAAGTTGATCGAGCAAATCCTTCCAGAGATAGACTGAGAATACCACAATCATGTGGGCCCAATAACGTCTGAACATATCCACGAAGGCCTGGAGACGAATCTTAGCCCATGGTGGCTTCATCAGCGGCATGAGTGCGACCGAGAGGAGAATCGCCCCCATCAGCCAAGAGATGTAAATGCCTGAGCCACTTGCCATACTGTGCCCTTCTCCCTTACCTTACCGAGGACATCGATGTATGAAGAATGCAACCCTGCCGAATTCGGTAGTGGTTTACGATGGAATTAGGTTCAATTCTGGCTGGAATTCGTCCGAATCTCAAGAGATTCGGACGGTTGGGCCACTACT
>DAFD01000014.1:0-120 GCA_002497895.1 Euryarchaeota archaeon UBA175 | reverse complement strand
TCGAAGGCTGCAGCAGTTTCTCCATCAGGTTCGGCGATGATGCGATGAACGCCGTCATCGCCACCGCGCACGATTCCTGGATCGAAGGGGAGTGCTCCAAGGAATGGAACTTCGAGTTCG
>DAFD01000067.1 GCA_002497895.1 Euryarchaeota archaeon UBA175 | reverse complement strand
GCCGAGGAGGAAGAACGTCAGAGAGAGGACTTAGACTCACGAGCACAAGGAAATTTACTCCATGAAGTTCACCACCGGATCCTTGAACGCATCCTCGGAATTGAACAAGGAATCGAGCGCACAATTGACCAAATCCAGAAGGGGGAATTTCCTCAAAATATCACATCAAGCGGACTCTCGGACGCCGAATTACAATCGATTGCTCTCGACGAATTATCCAACCTTGCACCTTGGTTGGAACGCACCGATGCGGTATCGAGCGCGAGGCTGAGATTGCTAACCGGATTCTCGCGCGCAGAGTGGTTAGATTGGCTGAAGGATGGTTCTCCGATTAGTCCAACAGGACGAATCGGACGAATGGTTACTGCCGAATGTTCTCTAGAAGGAACGATTCCAATCGCGACGGAATGGGAGGCGCTGTCATTCAATTCGGCCGGGGTCGAGATTTCTATTCCTGCTAAGATCACAAGCCCTGGGAAGCAGAAATTGCCACCACTACGGCTTCGTGGACAGATAGACAGAGTCGACTTGCTTCCATTCGACGCTGAAATGAAAGTCCTTGTCGACGAATCCGGCTCGAATAGCATCGCCCCATTGAGGCTCGCAGGCAGTGATTGGAAACCACGCCGTCTGATCATTATACGCGATATCAAAACAAGTGAGGGCGACCCTCTCAAACGCCACAAAGTAGGTTTGCTGGAGGAATTACAACTCGCACTCTACGCCCGAGCTTGGGAGGTAGCCCATCCCGGAGACCTCGTTGTGGCCACAGGAATCAGCGTGATTGGCCACAACACCGACCATTTACTCGAGGTTTCGAACCATCTGGCTACTAATTCAAAATCGAGGAACTTCGGCAATACGAAGAAGCAGCAGACACCCTCTCGATATCGCTTCCCAGACGAGGACGCAGAGAGCAAAAGCGATCCATTCCGGGCTTGGTTGGCTCAGAGACTATCCTCAGCCCTCGCGGCCGCAGCGAGAGCGGCCGAAGGTCGAGTTCACCCAACACCGAGCAAGGATGCGTGCAAGTTCTGCCCGGTAACCTCGGTGTGCAATGTGAGACACAAGGGGGATGACCGATGAGCGAGGACTCAGATGAAATCACGCTCAACACCGGCCAGCGGCTGGCGCTCAATCTCGATTCACATATTGTCATCGACGCAGGAGCGGGAACTGGAAAGACGATGACCATCGTCGAACGAGTAGTCCAACATTATCTCGAAGAAGATCAGCGGGCAACACGAATTCTCCCTCAGCCTGAGAGACCTCGCCGACTTGAAGGTGGCACAATTGTCTCACCAATGGCGGAGCGCAAGGATTTGCGGGATTGGGGAGGATTGCTCCCTGGCGAGGTCGTTCTACTCACTTTCACCGTCGCAGCAGCCGATAAGATGCGTGACGAATTGAGGCAGAAAATCGCTCGTTTAGGAGTCGGTTCCTACGGTTCCTCGGGCGGCTATGATGCAGATCCACGAATCACCGACAAAGGCTTCCCCGAGCAGCTTCTGATGTTGGTTGAAGATGCTCCGATTGGCACAATCGACTCATTCTTCAATCAACTCGTAGCTCCATTCCGAAGTTTGCTGGGTGACGAATTAGGCGACGATGTGGTGACTGAATCTGATATTCTTCGCATCGTCGAACAGAGCATAAACACCCTCTGGCGCTTGCCCAATTCACCGAATCTCTACGGTGATGCGGTCGACGCAGGGATTCCAGTTGCAGATGTCGGTGCTGTCCTAGCAGCGCGCGACCGCATCTCTCAACATTATTCAGGCCGATACAAGGCAACGAAGATACTCAGTCCCTTGATATCGAAATCAATTTTCATTGCTGAAAGTGAACGGGGACTACTGGATGAAAATGAGAGAATTGACCCGGATCTTCTTCACGAGAGAATCATGTCTTCGATTCGTACAGAAGATATCGACGAAGTTGTTTCAAATTTCCAATCAATCATTGAGGATTTCGTCGATGCCACTCGAACGAATTTGGCCGGCCTAACCCCTGGAGGTAAATGGGATCAAGGCACAAGAATCGATGTACTGGCAGCCCTTTCTGACTCAGGTCCTCCGACTGGAGATTGGCAACGTTTGATTTGGTTGAGCCGTGTATTACTTTGTATTACTGGCTCCCAATTACTACAGGATAAGGCGACTCTATTCCCTAGAAAGAAGTTGCCAAATAGTGACGAATGGAGCGCAGGAATTGCCTCGTATAGTGCTCTGAAGAATCCCTTCAAAGAGAACCTCAAGACCGTCTGGGAAGGATGCCACAATCGTGCCAAGGAAGTGATGAACTCACATGTGGGCAAACGCGTCCGTCACCACACTCGCCTTGCACTCATACTCGACCCACGAATTGGTTCAGGTATACCCCAAGGTGCGCCTCAGACGCTAGAACATCTACCTGAGATATTGCCCGAGCGTCTGCCTCTTGGCCGACCACCGCAGGACTTTGCATTCGATTTGGCTTCTGAATCCCGCAACCTCGACGATATTCGTATTGTGCTGAAAGGATTGACGGGAATCGTCGATGTGCTGAAGGAGCGCGATGAGGTTCACGAGCATCGTGACATTGCATTGCTTGCGGGCGACTTACTACTTGCTAACTGCCCGCGAGTCTGCCGTTTGTTCTATCCGCCAACTGTGATTGATGCACTCGATTCGTTAGATGAGATGACATGGCGTGACGATCATATTCACCGAGCCTTCGCAGCCCTTGAAGCACTCGAAGAGAAGCCCAGCATGGCAGGTGAGGCAGCGGGACGGCTCAGCGAAATCAGAGCAGATCTTGAGCGCCGCCATTCTGATTTACGCAGTATCCGGCGACGTTATCGAGCCTTCATCATCGATGAGGCTCAGGACAATTCACCCCTACAATGGCGTATGCTATCTCGACTCTGGGGGCCTAGGGAAATACGCTCAGGAGAGGTAGAGGAACCGGATACCGATTGGCAGCCAACAGTCTGTTATGTCGGCGATATGAAGCAGTCGATTTACGCATTCCGTCAAGCCGAAGTTGCCGGATTCCGCCAATTCGCTGAGAGGTTGCGTGCCATCAATCGCCATGAATTTGACAACTTGAGTGAACTTACCCGTGAGCCAGTTCTACGGAGTGGAATCCAGAGTCGAGACCCGCGATTCTCTCATGAACGTCAGATTGTACGGGCTTCGCAATTGTTGGCAACCAACGCGCGCAATCTCACTGGATGGGTGCATTTCGAGACGACCGAGGGAGCATCTTCCCTCACTCCAGAAGAGGTAGATGCTCGCAGAGATGGCCAAATTTCACTGACTACGAATTACCGCACCGATGGTGATCTATTGGAGGTGATGAATGAGTGGTGGGAGGACCTATTCGGTGATCGCCATCGCTTCTTTCCCAACGCAGATTACTACGCCTTGCCACAGCGTTTGCTTGCTTCCCCGAAGAAGGAGCACCGCCGTGGCGTCCTCGAATGGATTTGTCCAGTCAGAGACGATGGTGACGAGGATCCTCCTTCGGAATTGACCACGTACATCGATCCATTCGGCCCCGGTAAGCCGGACTCCTTTGAGCGCCAAGCGATGATGATTGCTGAGCGAATTCAGACATTGACAGCGTGTAGAAACACCCGTGTCCGACACGCTTCCGGCGAATGGCTGGTGATCCCTTCAGCTGAAGAACCGATTCGGTACAGTGATGTCATGATTTTGATGGCAAGTCGCTCCAAGATTCGCGATGCTCTGATACGGCATCTCCGAGACCACAATATTCCAGTTCAAGCCGATCGTGAGGGCGGCTTGATGCGGCGACCTGTGGTAGCCGAACTCGATGGATTGCTACAATTCATCGCGCGACCGAGTAGTCGCTTCGCAGCAGCCTGGGTCGCGCGCTCCTCACTCATCGGAATGGATGATGCAAGACTGCAAGCCTTCCTCTCGGCGGGAAGGAATGAGAATTTACTCGCGCGCTTGCTTGATTATTCAGCTTCAGAAAGGCAGCAGGCTTTGGTCCAACGCTGGATTAATCTCTCAGCCGCTGGACGTCTTGTCGATTTGCTCGATGAAACCATCGATCAGTCAGACCTTCTCGTCGCTCATTGTGAAGAAGGAGCAATCCAAGATGTCGAGAGATTCGTCAACGAAGTACGTTTGATTTCGAACTCCGTCGGCGGCGACCCTATCGTCATCGCCGACCGCCTACGTGACCTGCGGGAACAGGACGGTCGCGCGCTTGAGGGCAAGAATACCCCTGAGCGCGACGCAGTCCAACTGATGTCTATCCACAATTCTAAGGGACTGGAGGCGAAGGTAGTTTTCGTCACTGATTTGTTTAGTAAAAAGCAGGTGACTCTGACCAATGAGGATCAATCAAGACTCATCGTCAACCCTGAATTCTTCGCGGGTCATCCAGCACCTTGGCCTGGCAATAAGTACCCAGCATCCGCGATGTGGCAACACTCTCGAAGAATCGCTCTCAAACGGAAAAATGCTGAAGCTCGTCGTCTCCTATACGTCGCTGCAACGCGTGTTGAACAACACCTCGTCATCGTTGGCTCACCCGAGAAAACGGAGTGGATTGATGAGTCCGGATTGAAAATCGACTGGAAGTATTCCGAATCTCAAACAACGCTTGGCCAGATGTGGGCCGAATCGCTCAGGCAGGCTTCGCATCGTCGCGGCGAGACTTCGAATCAATCTCCATGGGTAGAAGCAGCGGACGATGGTCAGCCTCATCCACTCAACTCAGGAGCAGGGGCTGACCGATTCCTCAACCCCGGAAGTCTGCAACAAGATGGATGGCTACGTCCCCCCAAATCGGGTCACCCAAAGCCTGGCATGAGAATTTACCATCATCCAGATTGCTTCCGAAGTGATGATTCGAAGGCGAATGTGCTTCACTCACCGCTCGTTCGTCAAACAATGCTCGATCAAGCCGTAAACGATTCTCGCTTAGCCCCGGTCGAATTGACTACGAGGATATCGACCGGTGCTCGCATCCGCCTCGCGCCGCACCGTCTCTCGAAGATTGATGCCTGCCCGCGCAGACATTGGTTCGAGACGCGCGGCGGCCTCAAACCTGACCCGATTTCTTCCACAGACCAACACGATGAGGAGGACGAACAAGATCCTCGTGCATCGAGGCTGATGGATGAGTCTGACGGCCCAACATCAGCCGAAACGGAGGGTGCTGCGAATCTACCTTCGCCGACCCAATTGGGTCTCATAGTTCACAGGGTACTTGAGGTCGGCATAGGTAATCCTGGGCCAGATGGTGAGCAGCCTTCGATGGCCTTACCTGAAATTTGGTCGAATCCAGTTGAGAGCAGGCTGAGTGATAGCAACCTGCTCGCTGAGGTGTTCGCTGAGCTGATGCCACGCGGTGTCGACGAGGAGAAGACCGAGCAGGTAGTTTCGACGATGCTGCAACGCATCGAAGAGGGCCTCGTCGGACGTTTAACGCGCGCAGAAGTCATCGATGGCGAGCGAGTCGAAGGCCTGCGTACAGAATACCCATTCACCATCTCCAATCCAGTTTCGTTCGAAACGGTTCCGAGAACCCGCTGGACTCCAGATGGAATCGAGCAATTGGCGGGCATCGAGAGAGCTAGTATCGACATGGATGGTTCCATCGATCTGGCTCTCTGCTCATCGCACGAAGATGGGACTTCATCTATCAGGCCAATCGACCTGAAGACCGAACAGGCTGCGAGCATCCTCGATGATTCGGGGTCACTTCTCGACGCTCTCGGTAACCACGCCACCGAACCTGCTAACGATGCTGAAATCGAGATGCTGCGCCACCACCGACTACAATTGGCTCTGTACCACAGAGCGTTGGAGATGATGGAAGCGACGCGTCCTGAGGGGCAGCGTCGAAGGGTCGAGCGGCCGGCGATTCTTGTCGGTGTTACCGGCCGTCTCGTCATCTATCCGGTCGAGATGTTCGAACAAGCCCAAGCCCAGATAGACGATATTCTCGCAACGGCGGCGCGAATGGAACTCGCAACAGAACTTCCACTCGCCGATTTCCAGCGCCTCCCTCAATCGAAAGCCCACGTTTGCGCGATGTGCCCATTCAGCATGGGGGACTTGCCGATTTGCGGACCGCTGAGTGAAACCGAAGCAAGTATCGAGACCTGAACAAGCGTTGTGAAGCGACAGGAGGGAAGACTCCATTTGCCCAGTAGGGCAGCCGAAGCCATGTCCGCCGACCTCGACAGCCTAGTTGAGAATGCAGAGAAGATTTGGGAGCAGTCGATCCTACCTAGTCTCGGGGAATTCATTGAGATCCACGCGCTCTCACCAGGATTTGAACCAAATTGGGATGAATTGGGCGAGCTTCAAGCCACAATCGACCTCTTCACAGGTTGGCTAGATGAACAAGGCCTCGAAGGTATGAGTTACGAAACTCATCGAATTGCAGAACATTCGCCGGTGCTGATGGTTACTATCGAAGGCACCGGTAGCGGCGAGGTTCTTTTCTACTCACATTTGGACAAACAACCGAGCCGACCTCACCTTTGGTCAGAAGGATTGCACCCTCTGAAAGCGGTGCGTCGCGACCCATTCCTATTCGGACGCGGTTCAGTCGACGACGGCTATGGCGGGTACCTTTGCGTGACTGCGATTAGGTTGCTACAAGAGGCTGGAATACCGCACCCGAAGGCGACTTTCATCATCGAAACATGTGAGGAATCTGGCTCCTTCGATTTGCCACCTTACCTTGAGGCATTGACTGACGAACTCGGTTCGCCCGACCTCATAGTCGTGCTCGACAGCGGTGGCCCAACATACGATCACATATGGGTCACTGAGGCGCTGCGAGGTCTTGTAGCAGGCAACCTCAGAGTCAAGGTCTCGCACGAAGGAGTTCACTCGGGAATGTCTGGCGGAGCCATACCGTCTTCGTTCAGGATTCAGCGGATGTTGCTCGACCGCGTTGAGGATAGCGAAACCGGTCGAGTGTTAATTCCAGAGATGCATGTCGATATCTCAGACAAGATTCAGGCTGAGGCTGCCGCACTCGGTGAGATACTCGGTGACGAACTTTGGAAGAGTCTACCAGTAGTTGATTCCCTAGAACCCCAAACACGCGGCGCCGACCAAATTCTGCTTGACATCAATTGGCGTCCAGCCCTCGGAATCATCGGCGCCGATGGCATGCCTCCAGTGCAGACTGCGGGTAACGTATTGCGAACTCACACCGACCTCAAACTCAGCTTCCGCATCCCACCTGGAGTCAAGGCGGAAGAGGTACAGAAAATTGCCAAGAGTACTCTTGAGGCCAACCCTCCTTACGGCGCGGAAGTGACCTACTACGCAACAGAGCCTGCCGATGGATTCCATGCTCCACCTCTGCATGAAGGCGTTGCAGCAGCCCTAGACAGTGCCAGCCGATATCTCACTGGATTCCCACCGATGGCGACTTGGATAGGTGGAACAATTCCGTTCATGGCGATGATTCAGCAGAAATTCCCCGAGGCATCCTTCATCTGCACCGGATCGGCA
>DAFD01000083.1 GCA_002497895.1 Euryarchaeota archaeon UBA175 | reverse complement strand
GCGACGACCATCGGCCAAGCCAAGCCAGCAGCAATAGCAATCCGAGAACGCTGAACAGGGCCGTGGTCGATCAAATCCATCAGCATCAAGGCAGCCACGAAGATAGCCACAACAGGCCCCATTCGTGGTAACATCTCGACGCTGCCATCCATCGCCGGCAGAAGCCACCATCCAGCAGAGGCGATGAGCACTAGAGTTCCTGCCAACGCCACCTTCTCGACGCGAGCGCGTTGCTGTGCAATCACCCGGTCAGCGTGGTCGGGCGGGAGCACCATACCACCTCACCCACGTGTTCAGGTCAAGAGTCGAGCGGTCCGCTGGACTTACAGCAGGCCTAACGAATACTTGCTTTAGATTCGGCCAAATCAATCATCGAACCGCTCGGTGCCCCAAAGCATCCGAGCCCCGATAGCCAGTCCTGCAAGCACGAGGAAGACACCGAGAACTACTTGCAAAGGTCCTGAATCAGGATTCACAGTAATCTCGGAATCGATGGTAATCGTCACCTCTTCATTCAGTAAACTGCTCCCCCATTCAAAGCGCAGCGGAAGCTCTCCAGCACGCTCCAAAGGAATATCCAATGTCACTCCAACCACTCCCGGGCCGACCGATGTCGCCCAAGGGATGTTCGCGTGTGAAGAGCAGACATCACCGCTGCACAGCCTGCCGGTGGCGGTATTGCCACCGAAATTCTGAATCGTAACATGAACCTGCATTGTCTCGCCAACTATCGCTGTCCCGTAGTGACTGACATTAGCGATGCGTATGTCTACACCCGGAGCGGGTTGTACCGCGAGGGAGAAAGACAGGGTATCCATGTTACCTTTTGAGTCCCAAGCCATGATAATGAACCAGTGCGAACCGGCTTCCAATGGCTCGATATTAAAGGTCGAAATCGCTGCAAAGCTGAGATTTTCGAACATTGTTTCTTCGTTGAGGATGAATGTCCATTTAGTATCATTAATCCCGTCGAGATCGTCGTAGGAATTCGAGAGATTGACTAGAATTGGGACACCGGCGCGCACAGGATGCTCAGCTGAGATTAGCGTGCCGTTGGTGTAGATATCTGGTAGGATTGTAGGTCCAGCACCGTCGAGGACGAGGATGGTCCATTCGTGGAATACTGAATTGCCGGCGTCGTCGGTGACCTTGAGATTGAGGCTGTAAGTTGTGGCTGGTTTTGCCTCATGACGATGTTCGATATCGAGATGCAATCCGTTGACCTTTTCGCCCTGCGGGAAGCGAGCTTGGGCCGTCATTTCTGACCAATCGACATGTCGCCACTCGCTCGATCGATTACTGGTGATTTCGATTGTTGTGTCGAGGCCAGAATCATCAGATGCAACGATATTGATGTCTAGTACATCCTCGCTGCCAACCTCAATGATTCCATCACTGATATCGATGGCAGTAGCCTCGCCAACATCTGGATTCGCAGTGAAGGAAGCCTCCCAAGTAGGTGAAATCCCATCGATGACGACATTCTCATACCAATCGACACTCCATCCAAAGGAATCGAGACAATAGACATTGACGCTGAGGACCTCACCGTGACTGTAATTGTATTCGGAAGGGATGATTGAGACCCACGATTCATCGCTGATGAGAACTGTGGTTCCATTGTTGCTGAACTCCCACTTGATGTTCGTGTCATCTAGATGGCTGTCAGTGCAAGTTGCTTCGTAGGTCGTCGCAGTCTCGAGAGGAATTGATGAACTATCACCAATTCTTTGCGCGGCGATATTTGGCTGGTTATTCTTACCAACGCTGATTCTAATATCGCTTGCCACCGGAACAGCGCTACGATTGACAGTGAATTCACTCGGCGAGCCCTCAATGACTTCTTCCATTGCTGAATAACGGTATTCGAATGGGTTAGGGAGAATGATGGTGAGTGGTACCTCTTCGACTGCAGCGCCGGTGCGTGGTAAGTCGATTAAGCGCGTCGAGCGACCATCGGTTTGTCCTGCGAGCTCGACGATTTCGGTCCAACCCCATGAGCCATTGCGCATCGTCACCGGACCTGGTTCGGGCGGATTGGGAATGATTGTGGTATTAGTTGGCGAGAACGGTTCGTGGTCAAGCATGCAGCATCCCGCGCGCTCGGAGTCATTCCACGCGCGATTCTCTAAGTAAGGCGTGAACAGATCGATTTCACTCTGGTTGAGGAAATCATCTCCGTCTCCGAGATACATGTCGATTTGCTTTCGGATACCGAGTCCTGGGTGAACAAGATAACCGGTGCCAAGGTAATCTGAGATTGAGATGTTGAGCGTCCAAGTCGCCGTGATATTCGAGTTGACATCGAGAATATCGTGAATTTCTAGAGTCGCGAAGCCATCGTAAGGATCGAGGTCCGAGGGAATTCCGTGTGCGTCGGCATTTGCCACGGGTATCATCGGTGTCAGAAGTACTGCCGTCAGCAAAATTGCGAGGATTGTTCTATTCATTCACTCACTTCCATCGTGTATGATTCTCGAACCGTAGAAATCAACGGTGAGAGGAATTATTCTGTGGTCGGCGCCAAGTTCGGCGATCAGGTGTTCGCGTAGAGTTGTGTCGCCGTGGACAAGGAAGAAACCGCCACCTCCGGCGCCGAGAAGTTTAGCTCCGCTGGCACCGAGACTTAGGAGTCGGTCG
>DAFD01000031.1 GCA_002497895.1 Euryarchaeota archaeon UBA175 | reverse complement strand
TTTAGTGATTCTTCAGTTCTCCCCTCTGCTCGCATGACGAGAATTGACTCTGTGTTTGATGGTCGGCAGAGGTACCAACCGTCGGGATAGCGCACTCTGATGCCGTCGACGCTTGATTTCTCAAGATCCGCAAAAGCCCGCTCAACCATTCCCATGGTTTCCTCGCGCCCCGCCGTCAGAGGTACCTTCGTTTCGTCGGTTGAAGGATAATCGGGTAGATTGTTGAAACGCTCAGAGAAGTTTGGCCCGCCATCGTTTGGAGCGGGGTCTCGTCCGATTATTTCGAGCAGGCGGGCTGCATTGTAAAGTGAGCAATCGAAGCCAGGCCAGCGGTCGTGAAGGAAGAAGTGGCCAGACATCTCTCCTGCCATCACGGCGTCTGGATTGGCTCGCAGTTCGCGCTTCATGAATGAGTGTCCGGTTCTGACCATTCGTGGGATTCCACCACTTGCGATGATGGCTTCCTCAAGTGCCATGCTGCACTTGACATCGAAGAAAACGGTGCGCTCGGCTTCAGTTCCACCTCGTCGATCGACGAGGACATCTGCTGCGATGAGCGCCATCAGTCGGTCTGGGTGGATGAAGCGGCCGCGCTCATCGACGATTCCGATGCGGTCGCCGTCACCATCCATTCCAATTCCGAACTCGCAGCCATTCTCGATTACCGCTGCTGCGAGATCGAGCATATTCTTCTGGCGCGTCGGGTCGGGAGGGTGGTTGGGGAATGTATTGTCCCAGTCGCAATGGATGGGCACGAGGTCGACGCCTAATCGCTGCATTAGGCGAACGGTAAGTGGTCCAGGAACTGCATTTCCACAATCGATGGCGATACGGATAGTGCGGCGAGGTTTACCAGCATTTTCGACAATGATATCGACGACTTCTCCCTCGAAATCAGGCAACTGAGTCACATTTCCTTGGCCAGTGCGGAACTCACCAGCATCGAATGTAGCCTTGAGTTCCTGCAATTCTTCACCAGCCATCGGCAGTGAGCCATTACAGATCTTGAAGCCGTTGTATTCAGGGGGATTATGGCTTGCTGTAATCGCCACCGCGGCATCAACTTGCAAGTCGACGGTGGCGCGATACAAAACCCCAGTTGTTGTGATTCCCAAATCCAAAACATCGGCTCCAGCCGAGGTCAATCCCGCAAGAAAGGACGCGTGTAATTCTGGTCCTGATTCACGGATATCGCGTGCCACAGCTACCGTATTTGCATTGAGGTGAGTGACGAGAGCAGCCCCTAGTCGACGCGCGAATTCAGTATCCAACTCACTGCCCGCAAGGCCACGGATATCGTAGGCCTTGAACACGCTCATGGCCGAGACGGAGCGCTCGGCCTTCATCATTCCATCGTGGCGCTGGCGCCACCGAAGCGCGAGAGTGCGCGATTAAGCAGAACCCGAACCGCGCACCGCGCGCGCAACGACTTCGACCTTTGCACCAGCAGGCAACTCCTTCACTCCATAAGCGGCGCGAGCAGGAAGAATCGCACCTTCGAGCCAAGCTGCGTAGACCTCGTTGAATTCGCCGAATTCAGCCATATTTTCAAGCAGGACCATTACCATCACTAGATCGCCCTTATCGGAGTCTGCCTCGCCGAGCAGTGCATCGATTTTTGCCAATGCATCAGCAGCTTGCTCGGCCATAGAATCTCCACCATCGATACCGATTTGACCGGCTACCCAAATGTCGTCTCCAACGGTTATGCAAGGGTTGTAAGGGAACATCGGTTTGACGCCGGCGTAGATTGGTTGCTTCTTGTTCATACAGTAGCCAGTGTAAAGCGGGACTTAGGATTATTCACGCATCAAATCGACAATGGTTAGGTGATCCGCCGCAACATTTTCTCTATTCAGATCAGAAATCGGTATCCAAGCCGCAGAGACTGCATCATCGGCGCCCTGCGGCTCGGTCTCGATATCGGCCTCGACGAGATAGAAGAGACCGACACAATGCTTGCGCGGGTCTCGCCCAGGAGTGCCAAGAACGTGCATTATTCGCGGATTATCACCAACAACTCCGGTCTCTTCAAGCATCTCGCGCAAGACAGCATCCTCAGGATCTTCTCCATAATCGACGAAGCCACCTGGGAAGGCCCACATTCCAGACCAGACGGCAGGGTCTGGGCCGCGTTCAATCATCAGTAATTCGAGCCCGTCGTCAGTTTCGCGAGTAGCGACTGCATCGACGGTGACAGACGGGCTTCGATAACTATCTCTCCCACACTCGAGGCAGCGTGCAGCGTTACCAGCATCGTCAGCATCCAAATTTTCACCAGCGCTCTCAACTTCCATATCGCCGCCTCCTAAGTTGGTAGTCCTCGATGGCCTCGTAGAGGTCGCTGCGCCGGAAGGATGGCCAATGGACGTCGGTGAAGTAGAGTTCTGAATAGGCGATTTGCCACAACAAAAAATTCGACACACGCTCCTCTCCAGACGTACGAATCACCAAATCTGGGTCCGGTAAATCTGCGGTGTAGAGGCGACTTGAGATTGCTGCCGGGTCAATCGAGTCGATGTCCAAGTCTCCAGCAGCGTGGTCTGCCGCTATGGTTTTGACAGCATCAACAATTTCCTCTCGACCGCCATAAGCTAGGCAGACTGTGAACAGGAAATCACTGTACTGCGAGGTTGCTTCCTCGGCTTCAGCGATCGCTTTTCGAACATGATCGGGCAGAAGGTCGGTGCGGCCGACGACTTGTACCTTTACGCGATTTTCGTGAACCAACGGATCAGTAGAGATTTCCTCAAGGCCGGAAACATAGAGGTCGAAGAGTGTGTCGAGTTCCTCTCCCTCTCGCGAGGTCAAGTTCTCTGTGGAGAGAGCGTAGACGGTGAGGTAAGGAATCTCGAGGTCGAGGATCCAGCGCATGACATCCTTGAGTCTCTTCTTACCAGCGGCATGGCCGGCGTCGGTATTGATTGAACGGTTCCAAGCGAATCGACGGTTTCCGTCCATAATCATCGAGATATGTCGGGGCATCATTTCTGGACCAGCAGCCTTGATGCGGTCTCGTAGTCTGTTTCTTCGGATTCGGTCGGTACGCGAAATGACGCTCCATGCGATAGTGGAATTAGCAATCCATCTAGCAGGAGCGGAGATAACGCGGAAGCGCAGCAGCCAATGTGCGAGGGCGTCGATTCGACGACCTGCGGATTTGCGTGCGCGGCTCATGGGCTCACCAACTCTTCGCCGCGCTAAAGGTCGTCGGCGGCGAGGGGTCGGTGATTACGAGGGATAGAAGCGATGGTTACCAACGGCTTACGAGTAGAGTTGTGATTCTCAAACAACTCATTCGAAGACGAGGTCTGCTGCATCGCCGACCTTGTCGAGCAGGCCACGCTCTGGATTGACGACGACGACCTGTCCGGCGTGGTCCCAGACTGGGATATCGTGGACACTATTGCCGCAGTAGCCGAACCCCTTCTCTCCATAACGCGCAATCAGTGCCTCGGCCTTCTTGTGGTCTCGAAGATTGATTACACCGTCCGAGCCCATGACATCGTCGAAGAGGCCGACGTGTGCAGCGATTACTTCGGCTACGGAACGGTCTGAAGCGGTGGCTAGAATCAGCTTTCGGCCTCGCGCGCTCTCGCCGGTAAGCCACTCGACGAATGCAGCATGGTATTCCAGTTCAGCCGGATCAAACTTGAGTTGACGCGCGAGATTCTTCTTCCACTTCGCGCGCTTACCAGTAATCTCCAACAAAATTGTCGAGATGATCATCCATGGCTTGCGGAGAAACACCCGCTTTGCACTTAGGACACTCATGTCTGTGAGAATCAGCGTGCCGTCCATATCGACGGCCAGCGGCATCTCGACAGGTGCCTCCATCATGGCCAATCGTCCCACCGACCCCGATTCAAGGCTTTGGAATGACACAGAAGCACCCGAACCGATTCCATCAAGCCCTCATCGGCTCTCGGCGAGCCGTGTCGCAGTCCGATTCAGCGCTCAACAGTGTTTGGCGTCCTGCCGAGATGGTCGAGGTGGATTGCGACCGCAAGCCACCCCTCGGATTCACTGCGCATCTGATGCGTGGCTTGCGATTCCGCCTCAACCTCCTCGAACCTGAAGATTCTCTAGCAACCCTCGCCGGTTGGGATGAAGCAACCGAGGCGCTGGAATCGTGGGGCGAGGTTCCTGATGGTATCACAGCAATCGAAGCCGAGGCCACAGAGAGAGGCCCATTCTACCGAATCGAAGCTGCCGACGGTTCGTGGATAGCCGAAGTTCAACCGTGGGGTGGACCAAACATCCGACCCCGCGCGAGAATCGCACCCGAAACCGCTCGCATTCCATGCGGAGGATACCTGCATGAGGAAGCCGATTTGATTCTACTTCGACGCGTTAGCGTAGAAACTCCAGACGCGAATGAGGTTCTGCAAGACCATCTCAAGCGAGGCGATATCGATTCAGCCCAAGCCCTCCTCTACCGCTGCGGTGCAGCCCTCGGTCACTACCACGCCGCAGCAGAGGAAGAATGGACAAACCCACCCGACCAAAAGCGATGGAATGAACGGTTCAACGAGATTGAGCAGCGACTCAAAGCAGCAGCCCTCTGGCGCGCCCCCTTCACTCGAGGAGCACCTGCAACCCTGAGTTTGGGAGATGTGCGATTTGCAATGTTCGCCGAGGATTCAAGTGGTGAAATCGGAATTCGAATTGGCCCTTCTCGCCTCGCTCATGGTCTCATTGCTAGCAGTCTCGATTTACCTGCAATCCGTGACTTTGCTAGCCTATTACACGATTTGTCGAGAGTCCATAACTCGTCAGGAACTGATCTC
>DAFD01000034.1:14809-17781 GCA_002497895.1 Euryarchaeota archaeon UBA175 | reverse complement strand
TTCACCGGTACCTCAACTTTGACCGAAGATCTTGACGACGATAACGACGGATGGTCCGACGTCGATGAGGCAGATTGCGGGACCGACTCGCTGGACGGCAACGACGTGCCCGCTGACTCCGACGCAAATGGCATCTGTGATGCCCTTGAGGGCGATGACTTCGACGGCGATGGGATTCCGAACGACAGCGACCCCGACGACGATAACGATGGTGTGGACGATGAGGACGATGCCTTCCCACTGGACTCTAGTGAATCAGCTGACGCTGATGGTGACGGAGTAGGCGATAACGCCGACTCCGATGACGATAACGATGGATACTCAGACACGACTGAAGCAGATTGTGGCTCAGACCCAAACGATGCTGGCTCGACCCCAGTCGATAGCGACGGCGACGACCTGTGCGACGATTTGGACTCGGACGATGACGGCGATGGAATCGACGATGGGGATGATGAATTCCCGAACGATGGAACCGAGAGTGTCGATAGCGACGGTGACGGTATTGGAGACAATGCCGACACCGATGATGATAATGATGGATTCAGTGATAGTGAGGAATTAGATTGCGCTACTGACCCGATGGACGAGGACAGCTATCCAATGGATTCCGATGGTGATGGAGTATGCGATTATCTCGACCTCGACGGAGATAACGATGGAGTCAACGACGGTGACGATTCATTCCCAGATGACCCATGTGCATTCACAGACACAGATGGCGATGGAATGCCGAATAAGATCGAAGAAGACTGTCAAACAACATTGGTTGAAGATGACGATGATGATAATGATGGCTGGCATGACACGATAGAGATAACCTGTGGTAGCGACCACATGGATTACCAATCGACTCCCACCGACCTCGATGGCGACGGAATTTGCGATGTCAGTGATTACGATGACGACGGGGATGGATTCTCTGATGAGGACGACGTCTTCCCGAACGACGAGAAGGAATGGCTCGACACCGATGGTGATGGTCAAGGAGACAATGCCGACACCGATGATGATGGAGACGGCTGGCCTGACCAAATCGAGGAAGTATGCGAATCAGAACCATTGGACAGCATCTCTGTTCCTCGTGACCGTGATGGAGACGGAATGTGTGATGTGCAAGACCCCGACGATGATGGTGACGGTATAGCGGACGAGCAAGATGCATTCCCTAACGATGCGACAGAGTGGGTGGACCTCGATGAAGATGGAATTGGGGATAATACAGATGCTGATGATGATGGAGACGGATGGCTCGACTCAGATGAGAATACCTGTGGCACCGATCCCATGGATGCTCAGTCGATGCCTGTCGATGTCGATGAAGACGGAATTTGCGACTCAATCGACGACAATGTTCAGACTGGAGAACCAGAGGAGCCTGAAGAGCCTGAAGATGATTCACTTCCTGGGTTTCCCGCCCTTCTGGCTGCACTAGCTATGCTTGGCGCAACGATTTCGATACGGCACAGGCGAGAGTGAAGGCCAAAAGGGGTTGAAGCCGCCGAGAGGCAATGACCTCCCAGCGAAAGGTATCGATGGTACTCGTTCTTCTACTCGTTTTGGCCGTACCGCAGGATGCATTCGGGTGGTCCGGAGGAAAGACGGGTTCGTCGACCTCAGGGTGTAGCTGCCACGGCGGTGGAGCAAATCAGGTGACGCCGAGTCTAAGCGGATTGCCAGCCGATGGATACGCCCCAGATAGCACCTACAATCTGACTATTGGTGGTAGCGGTGGCCCTTCAGGCTCTAACGGTGGATTCAATCTGGATGCGGATGATGGCTCCTTCTCGAACCCGGGTTCGAACGCTCAGATCTCAAGCGGAGAAGTGACTCATTCCAACGATAATGCGCGCTCATGGACAGTTGATTGGACAGCTCCGGCTAATGGCTCGGGCAACGTGACATTCGACCTAGCAGTGAATTTCGTCAATGGGAATGGGAATACCAATGGAGATGGCTGGGGAACTGATTCCTGGATCCTCTCTCAGGCTTCACTCGATTCCGACAATGATGGTTGGAACGATGATGACGAGGATGCTTGTGGTACCGATTCTAATGACAATTCAAGCATCCCGAGCGATGGGGACGGAGACGGCATTTGTGACTTCATCGATACAGATGATGATGGTGATGGATGGACTGACACTGCAGAGCAGATGTGCGGGACCGACCCGGACGATGATTCCTCGATCCCGACTGATACTGACTCAGATGGAATATGCAACTCCATCGATACAGATGATGATGGAGATGGTTGGTCGGATGGAGATGAAACGAATTGTGGCACTAACTCGACCGATTCCCAATCAACACCGCTGGATACCGATTCTGACGGAACCTGCGATTCTTTAGATTCAGATGATGATGGAGATGGCTGGACTGATACAGAAGAGGCGGCTTGCGGCACGAATTCGACTGATTCCGATTCAATGCCCTCGGACTCCGATGGCGATGGAATGTGTAATTTCCTCGATATGGATGACGACGATGATGGTTGGAGTGATAGTGATGAAGCTGCCTGTGGCACTAACTCGACCGATCGATTCTCTATGCCAGTGGATACGGACTCGGACGGCACCTGCGACGGCGTCGATGAGGATGACGATAACGATGGCTGGACCGATGCAGAAGAGTTGATCTGTGGTTCAAACACAACCGATTCGAGCAGCGTACCAGCCGATTTCGATTCTGATGGTGTGTGCGATGAGACCGACGATGACGATGACAATGACGGTTACAACGACACGGAGGATGACTTCCCCTTCGATTCAAGCGAATGGAAGGATACCGATGGAGACGGTCGTGGAGATAATGGAGACACCGACGATGATGACGATTCCTGGAGCGATGTTGATGAAATCGATTGTGGGACGGATCCTCTGAATCAATCGGATATACCTGATGACCCCGATGGAGATAGAATCTGCAGCATTCTCGATGATGACGATGATGGTGATGGCGTCCTCGACGTC
>DAFD01000034.1:13228-14467 GCA_002497895.1 Euryarchaeota archaeon UBA175 | reverse complement strand
GATGCTAGTGAGACTGGTGATTTGGATGACGACGGCATCGGCGACAATGCTGACTTGGATGATGATGGAGATTCATGGTCGGATGCAGATGAGGCGAATTGCGGCACGGAACCCCGTGATGCAATGTCCGTGCCAGCCGATTACGATTCAGATATGGTCTGCGATATCGTCGATTCGGACGATGATGATGATGGTTATGCAGACCTCGACGATGCATTCCCGATGGATGCAAGCGAATGGTTGGATACCGATGTTGATGGCGTAGGAGATAATTCCGATTCTGACGATGATGGCGATGGCTGGTCCGATTCTGACGAGGGCAACTGCTCAACAGATTCCAAGGATTTGATGTCCGTCCCACTCGACACAGACGCTGATTTGGTTTGCAACTTGCAAGATTCCGACGACGATAATGACGGAGTGGCAGATGTTGCTGATATCTTCCCGCTAAATAGCACAGAATGGGCAGACATGGATGGAGATGGGATTGGTGATAATTCTGACAGCGATCGCGACGGTGACGGTGTCGATAACGACGAGGACGCATTCCCGGACGATGCAGAGGAAGTCTACGATACCGATGGTGATGGCGTTGGAAATAGCGCAGATGAAGACGATGATGGCGATGGTTGGGACGATGAATACGAAATCGCTACCGGCTACGACCCTCTCGATGCAGGCTCGGCGCCAATCGACACAGACGGTGATGGTGAGACTGACAATACCGACCGTGATGATGACGGTGATGGATTTGAGGACCGTGACGAAGAGCGTTGCTTATCGGATCCATTGGATTTAGATTCAATTCCAACAAACGCCGATGGAGACTCGCAGTGTGACGAATTGGACGATGACGACGATAACGATGGTGTCGCCGATGTCTTCGATGATTTCCCATTCGACCCTCTCGAGCATAGAGATAGTGACGGAGACGGCGAAGGCGATAATTCAGACTTCGATGACGATAATGATGGCTGGTCGGATTACGCCGAATCTCAATGTCTGACAATTTCAACCGACTCAAACAGTGTTCCTGCGGATTCAGATGGTGATGGTATATGTGATCTGAATGAGGAAGCAGATGGTGGCATTTTACCCGGATTTGGCGCCCTAGCAGCGATTTCTATGCTGAGCCTAGCTGCTCTCGCACGTAGAGATTGAGTGGCGCCGACAGCAGGACTCGAACCTGCGACCTGTGGATTAACAGTCCACCGCTCCACCAACTAAGCTATGTCGGCC
>DAFD01000034.1:3471-12925 GCA_002497895.1 Euryarchaeota archaeon UBA175 | reverse complement strand
CAACTAAGCTATGTCGGCCCAGCCCTGCGCCGGTTCTCCCCTTCATGAAAGAATCGGGTAGTAGTAGTCACTTCGGAGTCCTGAACCGTTGGCAAACTTTGCCACTTCAAAAGAAATAATCTGTGCTTGAAGGAGTGAGCCGTGGCTCACTCCCACTCGATTGTTCCTGGTGGCTTGTGAGTGATGTCGTAAACGACTCGATTCACTTGCCCCTTGAGCTTGTTCGTAATTTCGGTGCTGATTCCAGCAAGGACATCATGAGGAATCTCAGAGTATCGTGCGGACATACCATCGAGGCTTGTCACCGCGCGCACGACGATGGTCTCGCCATGAACGCGAGCATCTCCGTGCACCCCTACGGAACGCACAGGTAGTAAGGCAGCGAAATATTGCCACGGAATTTCGCACTTACCTTCAGCCGCTGCCTCGCGAAGCCGGACTTCGACGATGTGACAGGCTTCGCGGCAAGCCTCGACGCGCGGACGAGTCAAATCACCAAGGACTCGTACGGCGAGGCCAGGTCCTGGGAATGGTTGCCGCTCGCTGGATTTAATCTTCAATTCGCGAGCGATTAGGCGAACCTCGTCCTTGTAGAATTCGCGGAGAGGTTCGACGATGATTAAGTCGACATCCTCAGGTAGACCGCCAACATTGTGGTGACTCTTGATGACATCCCGCTCACCGCCACCAGATTCAATCCAGTCGGGCGCTATGGTCCCTTGAACTAGGAATTTAGCACCGCAGTTGGCCTGTTCCTCCTCAAAGACGCGAATGAATTGCTCACCGATTACCTTGCGCTTATGCTCTGGATCGGTGACTCCCTCAAGATGGTGAAAAAACCGTTCCGATGCATCCACAACCTTGAGCTCAATGTCCATCTCCGCGAACATCTCACGAACTTCTTCAGTCTCTCCCTTACGCATGAAACCGGTATCGACGTAGACGCAGTGAAGCAGACTTCCGACAGCACGGTGAGCTAGTACTGCAGCCACCGAGCTATCGATCCCTCCTGAACAAGCAATGATGGCTGTATCATTGATTTGTGATTCGAGAGCCTCAATGGCCTCGTCGACCAGCATCTGGGTGTTCATCATTGAATTCACCCTTGGATTGACTCGTCGTCTGAGATTACCTTCGCGGTCATCGCTGATCTGTAATCCGAGTAGGCTGCAGCGAGCGCGTCGTTGGAAGTAGCTAGGATTTGCACAGCGAGAGCCCCAGCATTATCTCCGCGGTCGACACCTACGGTGGCAACCGGCATTCCAGGTGGCATCTGAACTATTGACAGAAGTGAGTCTAGAGGAACTTTGCCACCGACTGGAACGCCGATTACCGGCTTTGTTGTCATCGAGGCGATGACGCCGGGTAGGGCGGCTGCCACACCAGCCATTCCAATGAAAACCTGGCAGCCATCAGCCTGAGCCGCCTCGATGATTCCCTCGAGATACTTAGGCGCGCGGTGCGCCGAAGCTACGCGTATCTCGTAGTTCACATCGAACTTGTCGAGCACGCTTCGGCACTTCTCGGCGATTGGCATGTCGGACTTGGAGCCCAGAACAACACAAATGTCCATGCCACAGCGGGCCACGGTCGGTTCAAATGCCTGCCGAATGGCCCGACTCCCGTAAATGAGTCACTACTCGGCTGGAGCGATGAATCTCTCGGGCCAAGCCTCGCCCGCGATGACCAGCGGAGGGGATGAAAATAACTCGGCGAAGGCCTGCTTCTCAACCAACTTCTCAGAAAATGGATCATGCAGCGTCCCTCCTCTGTGTTTGAGAGTGAAAGCCACGAAAGTAGAGTCTCCGCGAGTGACTCCTGTGAGATCCGCCGCGTACTCGGGTAACGGCCCATCCCATTGTGCCAACGGGCCGTTACGGAATCCAGCCGAAACTTCTACCCAGCCCTGCGAGAGGATGTTTTTGGAGAAGTCGGAGGATTCGATGGGGAGTAACCAGCGTGCAGAATTATGCCCGGCACTGACTGTGATATTGCTGATGGTCCGATATTGTGCATAAGCAAAAAATGCGAACGAAAAACCACCAAATCTTGGGTCGATAATCACATGCAGCAAGAACAGAATAGTTCCCAGAACCATCAACCCCGCTTCAAATGGATAGAGGTCGAGAAGGTTTGCGCGGGCTCGATTTTCTAATCCGTCGCGCAGCTTTGAAAATGGAACGAACAGGAGTAACCAACTGATTGCAAAAAATGCCAGAGCCACATTTTGGTCATCAGGGGTATTACCTGGAAATATCAGAGGCGCGAGCGATGCAATAAGGAAAAAAGGTGCCCAAGCAGTTGTGTAGAGAATCATTGGCCCAAGGGGCTGCAAACGTTGTCGCATCCAACCTCGTCCGCCTTCACGGTGGTCAGTAACGCTCCAAGACTCCGGCGGATTGACTTCACCTGCAAGCGACTCAGGGACTGATTCACTGGCTGGGTACCAACGTTCCTCTCCCGCCAGCCAGTCGGAGTCGCGAGCGGCCTGCATCGTGCTTGCGTTGGGCCGCTCGTATTTGGTTCGCGCCGATACTCGGGGTTTCGTACGCTCATTCCTCGTCGAATGGATGTTTGAGGACGAGGGAGCGCGCTGCGAGGACTTCGTCGACACGACGCACATCGGTTGTGTGCGGCGCGGTGATTATGAGTTCTGGATCTTCGCCGAGTATCTTGAGGAAATCTTCGGCGAATTTGTCGAGAACTTCCTTCGATTCAGTCTCGGTAGGCTCGATCATCAAACACTCCGGGACAATCATCGGGAAGTACAGTGTAGGTGACATGTATCCATAGTCTAGCAGACGTTTTGCAATGTCTTTGGCTGTGACTCCGACTACTTCCTTGAGTGGGCTCATCGAGAGTGTAAATTCGTGCTTGACTACTTTTGCGGGTGCTCCGTCGAGCGGCATTGCGTGGACTCCTTCAGCACCTTGCATAATGCGATGTCGGAGATAATTTGCATTGAGAACTGCGTGCTCGCTCATACGCTCTAATTCACGCCCGTAGCGTCGGTAGAATGCCCATGCTCGGACTACTGCTCCAGAATTTCCGTGCCACTGCTGGACCTTTCCAATAGTATTCTCCGGATTACGCCAGAAGTAACGGTATCCATCACCGGTTGCTCCTCCATCGCTTGCTTCCTCACGATCGGCGAGCGGGGCTGGTAGGTATTTTGCTAGATGTGCTTTCACTCCAATTGGACCACTGCCTGGCCCACCTCCTCCGTGAGGCTGACTGAAGGTCTTGTGGAGATTGTAGTGGACTGCGTCGAAGCCCATTCTGCCGGGGTCAGTTTTCCCAAGGATGGCGTTGAAGTTCGCTCCATCGTAGTACATTTGCCCACCGGCTGAATGAACGATTTCTGCGGCTTCGGCGATTTCTGGTTCGAATACGCCAAGGGTGCTAGGATTGGTAATCATCATCGCAGCTGTATCATCTCCAACTGCTGCGCGCAGCGCCTCAAGGTTGAGTCGGCCATCTTCACCGCTTGGAATTTCAATTATTTCGTAGCCACACATTGCTGCTGAAGCGGGGTTTGTGCCATGTGCGGAATCAGGGACGATTACCTTGTCTCTTTGTTCCTGGCCACTTTCGCGATGATATTCCTGAATGCATCTCATCGCGGCGAATTCACCTTGTGCGCCGGCAACCGGTTGCAGTGTGACTTGATCCATGCCGGAGCAAATCTCGAGCATCTCCTGCATCTCATAGAAAATCGAGAGTAGCCCCTGAATCTGATGCTCGGGCTGAAGTGGGTGGATGCGGTCGATACCGGGGAGTTGGACGATTCTCTCGTTGATACGGGGGTTATGCTTCATCGTGCACGAACCGAGCGGATAGAATCCAGTATCGATGCCGAAATTACGCTGTGAGAGCAAAGTATAGTGGCGCACAAGTTCGGGCTCACTGGCGCGTGGCCAGCGAGGCAGGCGGGCCCTTCGCAGGCTTGCGGGAACTGTCTCTCCGGCCCCCTCCATAATCGGTGCGGGCTGAGACCATCCGGTGCCAGCCGCACCGTTGAATTGGTAGATATCGCTCAAGCGCTCACCTCCGAAACCCATGATGATAGAGCGGCGACGAGCGCATCAATATCCGTCTGGCTAGTCCTCTCATCGCAACCGATTAAGAGACAATTCGACATCGATTCCCACCACTCACCCAAGGCGAAGCCACCGAGAACACCGGCATCATCCATGTGTGCAACAGCCGCAGCGGCATCACCTGGAAGTTTGATGGTGAATTCACGGAAGATCGGCATATCGGGGTCGGCTAACTCGACCCCCTCAATAGAACAAACAGCCTGTTTTGTTGCTTCTGCGGCAGCAGCAATACGAAGCGCTAGACGCTCAAGTCCCTCGGGCCCGAGCAAAGCCATGTGCATCGCGCCCATCAGTGCAATGAGCGTCTCATTAGAACAAATATTCGAGGTCGCGCGATGACGACGAATGTGCTGCTCGCGCGTAGATAGAGTCAATGTGAAAGCATCCAAACCATCCTCATCAACAGTCTTGCCAACAATTCGGCCTGGCATCTGTCGTAGGTATTCCTTAGAGCATGCGAACAAGCCGTAAATCGGCCCTCCGGCAGTTGGACCAATCCCGAAGGGCTGGCCCTCACCAACTACGAGATCAGCTCCGTAAACACCAGGAGCTTCGACAATCCCTAGCGAGACAGCATCAACGCCAACAATTAGAGCGGTTTTCTCACCAATTATCTCCTTTAATTGAGCAATTCCCGTATCCAACTCACCGAATGCATTCGGCTGCTCGACATATACAGCACAAGCCCCCGCAGCAGCAGCAGCCCCTGCCAAGTCAACTCGGCCATCGATCCCATGCTCGAGCACACGCAGTTCAATCCCACCGCCCTGCGTGTAATTCTCAATCACTGAAAGTCGGTGAGGAGGAACGAATTGTGAGACATAGACAACACCCTTCTGAGTGGCCTTGCGATTCTTCACTCGCACAGCACAAGTGATTGCCTCAGCAGCAGCCGTACTCGCATCATACATTGAAACATTAGCGACTGGTAAACCGACAAGCTCGGAAACCATTGTCTGAAATTCCCACATCGCCTGCAGCATACCCTGAGAAACCTCTGGCTGGTAAGGAGTGTAAGAGGTGAGGAACTCCCCTCGCGTAGCCAGCATACCGACCATCGTCGGAACGAAGTTTCGAGCCAAGCCCGCTGAAAGAAAAGATGGGCGCGAATCTAAGTCGATATTCGCGCCAAGTAAATGCTGTGCATCAGCCCAGATTTCTTCCTCTGATTGTGGGCCACGTAGAGGAAGTCCACCCGTACGAAGCACACCATCAGGGATGTCCGAAAACAAGTCATTTATTGTCTCAAAGCCCATTACTGAGAGCATCTCCTGCTCTCTTCCAAGATTCGGTAATTGGTCCATCCGCGAGCCCCTCATGCCCAAAGGCAGAACTACTGTATTACGGAGAGTGCTTGAAAGGTTCGATGAGCGAATCAAACACCTCCAACCGACACACTCTTAGGTTGATGGAGAAGGTCAGGATTGGTGTTCGAATGAAGGTCGCAGTGAGTGCCCCCGACCACTTCGTCGCTCCATACATCATCGAGATGCTTGGTGATTCGGCTGTTCCCGTGCCTCCAGAGGCCTTGGAAAATACGATAGTACTAGATGCGCTATTGACCTCCTGCACAGCGATAATCCATATCAATTCCAAACCAGTTGATTCAACGCTGGGTAGAGACGACCGCGAAACATTGCTGCGAATGCGCGAGCAATCGCGACCGATTCTCGACGCGGTCGACAGGCACGGCGGGCTGCATCTGATTATCGTTGGAACTCTGAGAGTTCATCCTCAGTGGGAACCAGACGAGCCGTATTACGGCAATGATTCCACTCTTGCACCACGAGACGTGGCAGCCGAGGGCCAGCTTTGGATGGAAGAAATGGCCCTTGAGCGTGCACAAGCCGAGCGCCCAGTGAGTATCATCCGTGCCTCGAATGTTCAAGGTGTTCACATCGATGGCTCTGAGGCAAACGGATTGTTGCACAAGTGGGCGCAAGAATGCATGATGGGATGGGTGAATGTGCCAGGGGACGGGAGCGGAGTGAAGGATTTCGTTCACGTCCAGGATCTTGCTGCAGTCATCGGTGCCGTCCTTGAGAATCCTCCGCCAACTCGCGAGAGCATGGCTGTTGGGTCAGGTAAAGCGATCAGTATGAATGACCTTGGCGGAATCTTCAATCAAAAATCAGGTTGCGAATTGGAACTCGGGCAAGATGAGTCACAGGAAGTCTTCGGAGTCGTCGATGCACGAGATCTTGAGATGCGACTTGGATTCTCGCCACAGATTAGTCTCGAAGAAATGCTCGGCGAAGCATTCGAGTTTGCCGGTCATTGAACAGCCGCAGTCAGATTATTGCGCGTTCAGTTCGATACGCTTACGGATTCCGTTCCACTTGTGGACGGAGACCGTGAAAGTCTCTGTGTGGTGATTGGTGTAATCGCTTGTGTCGGCGTTTGCCTTTAGGTGGACTTCCACCTCACCTACACCATCGATGCTGCCGACGATTGTCTGACCACCGCGGTAAGCATCATCGATACCTATCGAGAAAGTTCTCTCAAGGCTGTGGATATGGACTATGGCAGAGGTCGTCAGACCCTCGGTTGAGGCAACTACAGCGATTTGATCATTGAGGAATCGAGCCTCAGTCAGTCGTCGGGTGACGTCTTCGAGGTCGAGGCCGCCAGAGTCCACTGCCGCAGTAGCGGCCGTTTCAAGTTCTGCAGCAGGGGTCGCAACAGGTTCGGGTTCTGGAATTGGTTCTGGATCAGCTGGCGGTACTTCAGCTACGGGGGCGACGCTTTCGAGCACCGCACCGGCTGTTTGGTTGATGACTGTGTCAACAACCGCACCGACTATCGCTTCCTGCGGAGATTGAGCTTGCATACCTGCTTGTGCTGCTACTGCCGCAGCGCCCACTCCAACCGCTCCTGCGACGGCGGCGGCCTTTGCGAAGTCCTCAGGTGGAGGTAAATTTCCGCGGATTTTCGCGAGGATTGAATCTGCATTTGAATCCCACATCCTACTCGCAGGTGAGCGGAAGAGGAAAGGCAATTCGTTGATTTTCTCTTCCGCGATCACATCTGCTTGTGCGCGAACCGATTCTATTGTAGATTCAGGGTTCGCAACAAGATTTTCCAGTTCCTTTGCAAATTCAGCATCGAGAACAGTTCCATCCTTCATGAAATCAATCGGTGGGGAAGCGACTTCAGCAATTCGTGGTTCTGTAGCGGCTTCGACAGTGAATTCGACATATGCGAGTTCTTTACCAGAATCGGATGAGTCGTTCAATCGGATCGTCCAATCGCCCGGACCGGGATTATCGAAAGTATGTGTTCCGATTGTCTGTCCAGCCATCAAAATGTGAGAGAGACGGCTCTGCCGATTCACCCATTCTTCGCCGTGACTAACATCTGCAGGAACGATTCCCAGCCAAGATTCATCTGTTAGAAGAGGGCTTGTGAAGTCGACCTTAATTCGCTCATAAGAAGGATATTTGCCCTTCTGTAACTCGATTCGGATCTCACTTGTATCTTCTCCCTCAGCCTCAAGTGCGCTCGGCGTTGAGCGCTCACCAACAGCACTGATAGTGAGCATTCCAACTCCAACCCACCTTCGCGTTCCAAAGGGAATTTCACCCGATGACGGCGGTCTTGTCCAGCCTCCGTCGTAGAGGTCTTTGCTACCATCAACAGGGGATGAATGAAGGCTCCATGAACGAGCACCTCCATCACCACCGTCGTAGTGAAAGAGAACCTGACCATTCGGCTTTTTGAACCAAGGATAGTCGTTAATTAAGCCGTCTTGCTTGTTATACAATCCGTTGTAATCCGAATTAGAATGTCCCGAAATCTCCGCTCCGTTCACCTCTCCTGTGACGTGAGCGGACTGGCCTCCTTCGACTAAGGCCAATAACTCAGAAATATCGAGGGATGCGTTACCATCAGAGTCGAGGGCTGAAAATACTGCGCGGACGATCGCGTCCGGAGCATTTTGACCAGTGATCGAAGAGATAGCTGCGTTGAATTCAGTGACATCTAGAGAGCCATCTCCATTGATGTCATACTTTGCGAACACAGCTTCAGCGCTGATTCCTTGGGACTGCATAATCTCCTGCAATTTCTTCAGAGCAACTGCTTCGAATCTCGCACTCATGGGCCAACCTCGCTACATGCTCCGATTGCTGGGTCAAGAGGATTACGCCGGCGCAGGGAGGCTTGGAGTGTTGGCTGTTTGGCACTCATAGCGACTCTCAACTCATACGAACGGGGGTCTGACCACTTCGGCTCGCACCCTCCTACGAGGGCTGGCTTGAATCCAAACCTCATCGCCGACTTCGACTCCATTGAGGTAAGCCATCGCGATGCCGGTACGGTTTAGTGAGGGGGATGGACAACCGCTGGTGACGTATCCTGAAATCGTGGCTTCGTCGGTGTCAGAACTCTTCACAGCATGTCCCAACCGTGGAGCAGGGCCACGTTCGAGGCATTGGAGGCCGTGCCAGCGAGCACCCGATTCAAGTGATTCGGCCACTCGCTCGCGTCCAACAAATTCGTGTTCCATGTCCAACCCAAATGGAACTGCGGTCTCTGCAGAATCACGCGCTAGGAAACCCTCGGGAAGTGAATCAGCTGCATCCAAACCGAGGCCCGGCCAGAGGAAATCTTGCCCTGATAGGAGATACCCTTTCTCAAGTCGGAGAGTATCGCGAGCGCCAAGGCCGACCGGAACCAACCCGTGCTCCACACCAGCATCGAGAAGAGCCCGCCAAAGAAGCGGTGCCTGATCATTCGGCACGAAAATCTCGGCGCCGCGCTCGCCGGTGTAGCCAGTACCCTGAATCCAACCTGTCACACCGATACCATTCGCAGAAATCTGCTGACACTTGAATCGCCCAATACGATTCACTTCACCCAGAGCCGAACCCAATATTTCAGCCGAGGCAGGACCTTGTAATGCGATGATACTCGTCTCGGCCGACAAGTCGACGAGGGTAACCGAGCCATCGTTGGGCAGCAACCCATTGAACCAGTCCCACATTGTCGAAATCATAGAGGCGTTTGGTACCCCGAGGACGCAGTCTTCGGATTTGACAGCGAAAATCATGTCATCGATGATACAACCTTCGTGATCGAGAAAATGCGTGTAACCACAACGCCCAGGAACAAAGGAAGAAACACTCTGCGTTGAAATACTCTGAAGCCATTCTCTAACTCCGGTGCCTTCGAATGAGAACAAACCCATGTGTGAAACGTCGAACATCCCTGCGGTGGAACGGCATGCAAGATGTTCATCTTGGATCGATGAATACCATATGGGAAGTTCGAAGCCATGGAAATCTACGAGCTTCGCACCGGCTTCGACATGGCAATCATACAATGCTGTCCGCACCACTTCGCCGTCTGACACG
>DAFD01000034.1:1759-3089 GCA_002497895.1 Euryarchaeota archaeon UBA175 | reverse complement strand
GCGATTATACAGTAAATTTGAGCGAACATGCCGACGATAGTTTTAAATAGTGCGCGTCCCACTATACAACTACTGGTTAATATGAAGGAACAACGCACCAAGAGCCGAACCGGTAAGGAGACGAGTACTTTGAAGAACGCTAAGAGAAAGAAACCATTCGTAGCAGGGGTCCGCCCTTCGCAAGCGCGCAATACCGAGGCAGTCTCGGGTTCGTGCGAAGTTTGCGGTAGTGACGAATGGGACACTGACGTTAAGCGCGGAGAGACAAGTTGCGCAGTTTGTGGCTTCGTCGCTGCACAGAATATGATCGACCCTGGTGCTGAATGGGTCAACCACTCAGATGGCGCTGACCGCAGTAGGGTCGGAGCTCCGACAACACTCACCCTCTCAGACAAGGGGCTTTCAAGTGAAATCAGTCGAATCGACTTGACCTCGGGTGCTGCGAAGCGCCACGGTATGAGTGGGAAGGCAGCTCGAGACTGGCGCCGACGTCAGCGTATCGACCAACGCTCGAAGACTCGTGATTCAAGAGCACGAAACCTGACTTCGGCTATGCAATTCATCCGCGACCGCGGAGGCTTGACGCCTCAGATTGAACAACAGGCCGCATCCCTATACCGCAACGCGGTCGAGCGAGGACTGGTTACAGGACGTAGTATCCGAGGCGTTACAGCTGCGTGTGTCTACATTGCCGCACGCGAGGCGAAGGTTCCTCGCAAAATCGATGACGTCGCTGCTGCATTCGATATGCGTAGCGAGGTTGATCAGAAGGAACTCAAGCGGACCATACGATTAGTTGCGCGCAATCTCGGCACGCACCACATCACCGGCCCGGAGGAATACTTCGAGAAGTTCCACTCTGACTTACAATTGCCTCCAATCGTTCTCGGCGCCGCTCGCGATATGTGGAAGATTGTCGGACAGGACCTCTCCTGGCAAGGTAAGAAGCCCTCTGGCATCGCTGGAGTCATTCTCTATCGAGCATCTCAGGAGAGCTCCTCTACTCGCACTCAAAGCGAGGTTTGCAAGGTAGCCGGAATCAGCGAAGTTACACTACGTGGCCTACTGAAGATCCTCAACCAACTTGCTCCGCCAATGGACTCTTGATGGTGGACGCTGGGGGATTTGAACCCCCGGCCTTCTGGTTGCAAACCAGACGATCTTCCAGGCTGATCTAAGCGCCCCGTGAGCGTGGCGACCGGGCAGGGGTTCTTGAGTTGAACCGTCGAAGTGCGAGCCTTCACTCATCCCTAGAAGGGTTGGTGAGTCGGGAGACGAGCACGAGGGCAATCGCTCCAGCAGAGATGATGACAGCCCGCAGAATCGAATC
>DAFD01000034.1:0-1380 GCA_002497895.1 Euryarchaeota archaeon UBA175 | reverse complement strand
CATGGTATGATCATCGACCGAGTAAAGGGCGTAGAATGGAGTCTCAGTCAGTTCACCCTCGAACTCAACCTGATGCATCATCGAGACATTTCCGGGTAACAAGCCACTTTCAGGGGCTAACAAGACCATAGCAGCTGTTTGGCAATTCTCATCGACCTTGTGTCCAGTTTCATTCAACTCGCAAGAGGTAACCATCCAACCAGTATCGAAATCGTCAATCCCTTCGAAGGCACCGTCCTCATCTGCATCGACGAGAATGCGGTGCCTTGCCTCATCCCTTGAATCATGATTCCTAAAGAAAATCGAGTCGGTCTCGACCAGAACATCAGCCGCAATCGAATCAGGTCTCGCCCCCTCGGAGCCCAAAATAACCGTGTATTCCTTCTGGTCGTGAGCCAAAACCAACGGCGAAGCGAGTAGCCCTAGGAATAGCGTGAGCATGAGCAGTCGGGCAGTAGCCACGTCCATTCGCAGCGCGGCAAAGACTTCAACATGACTCGGACGGTGGAACCGAACGATGGACACCGAGCGGATGCTGATCGCGGCAGGATTAGCCGTGACTCTACTGATTGGTGGAGGTGCTGTCATGATGCTCGGTTCAAACGACTCACTAGACTCAGATGATACCTCGGAAATGGTCGACCCATTGATGCAAGATGAGGGACACGACCATCGTAACGCCAGTCAGCACGTACTTTTCACCGACAACATTCAACCGGTTTCATTCAACGAATTGACGGCTCCAGGTAATGCAGAAATCCAAGTCGCCGACTCTCCAGATGGGAATACCTACGCTTACATCGCAGGATGGTCAGAGATGCACATCGTTGATGTCACAAATCCAGCCAACACAACCGTCACCGGTGTATACGTCGATCCGAACACACAGGTTTTGGATGTCAAGTATCTCGAATACAACGGCCGCGAATATGTGATTGTTCAGAATCAATTGGTCGATCCTGGTGCGGCCGACCCTAATGTTGGCAATTGGGAAGACCCTGCCCAAGTCACGGTCACTCTAGTTGACGTGACTGACAAATCCGACCCCTCCTGGGTTGATTCATGGTATGATGTGGACCACCCCAGTGGCCCGCACAATCTCTACACACACATGATAGATGGTGAGTGGTACATCTTCGTCGCAAATCCAGATTACGAACAGTGCGATGTTGGTCAGGGTGATGCCTGTGGAGGCATAACCATCGCGCACCTGAATTTTGCCGGGTATGGTGACCTACCTCGTATAGTCAAGGTGGGTGAAGCCGAAGTCAGTTGGGAAACTACTCTCGGAGGTTGGATTTACATCCACGACATGACTGTACAGACCTGGCCAGGAGAAGACCAGAACGACCCTCGTTATGGCAGGACATTCATCTATGG
>DAFD01000024.1:9320-13465 GCA_002497895.1 Euryarchaeota archaeon UBA175 | reverse complement strand
CTCTCGAAGAATCTCGATGTGAAACTCATCATCGTTGATTCACTGACGAGTCACTTCCGTGCAGAATATGTTGGTCGAGGCATGCTTGCGCCACGACAACAAAAACTCAATCGACACATGAAGGAGCTCAAGCAACTTTCAGATGTTCACAATGCGCTGGTTCTCGTAACCAACCAGGTCATGTCGAAGCCAGACTCGCTTTGGGGTGACCCAACGAGAGCCATCGGAGGCCATATCGTTGGTCACGCCAGTACATTCCGTCTCTACCTCAGGAAGTCGAAGGGAGGGCGAAGGATCGCTCGTCTCGTCGACAGTCCTAACCTACCTGAGGGAGAGGCAGTGTTCACCGTGACTGCCGAGGGTCTCAGGGATTGATTCCTGCCAGGCCCTCGGGGTCCGAGTGTGTATCGAACCACTGCTTGAACAGCAGAGTCGATATCGCATAGGTTACGGCCATGATGACGAATGGAGTACGGTAGTCTCCAGAAGCCATCAGAGTCGCCCCCAGATATCCTGCGATGGCCATCAGGCCAGCGCCGAAGAAGCGAGAGATACCTACGAAAGTAGCTCTCTCGCTGACCTCGAGTTTGCTCATAGTGAATGCCTCCATCACGGGATTCGACATGTTGAACAGAGTATTGCGCAAAACCCAAGCCAATCCTGCTATCGATACGACCGTCGTCGGCGTTGCGAGTTCGGGTGCGAAACCAATCATCAGAATGAAAGGAATCGCAGCCAAACGTGTCCAAATGATTGTCGTAACCTCACCGAGTCGATCGACAACGAGGGGTACGAGGAATGCGCCAATTGACAGTGCCAATGACGATGCTGCGTAAATCATCCCAATCTGGTGTTCGTGCGCCTGGATTGAACCATGTTCGTGGAAGAAGACGTTTCCTAGGCGCACTACAAATCCAGCACCCAGGCCTATGAAGGCTGATACAATTACGAAGCGCTTGATGGTGATTGGATTCTTGATACCACTGAACAATCCACGCCCCGTCTCCTTCTCCTCGGCCGGTATATCCAGCTTCTTCAGAAGAACGGCCGGAATCAGGGAGAGGAACCACCATCCGATAGCGAATTGCACAGCCAATCGGTAAGCCTCGATTGTACCGATGTCGTACACATCACCCAGGTAGGCTGGAAGGAATCCAGCAACAATCGCTCCCATCATTGCAGCTAACGTTCTGAATCCTGAGCCGACTGCAAAGAGGTGAATTCTCTCGCTTGGTTGAGAATTTTCGGCCATGAATGGAACCTCGGTTACGTGGTGCAGTGAACCGAAAGCGGACGCGATTGCTGAGAAAGCCAGAATAGTCGTTGGATCTTCACTGGTAATCAAAATCATTGAGCAGATAGCGCCTCCGCCATCCCCGATAATGAATCCCCATTTTCTATCGAGACTATCTGCTAATTTGCCAGCTGGAATCGATGAGAGAGCGCCGGCAACTCCCATTACTGCGATGCGCAAGCCGATGAAAGCGATGCCAAGTTCGGGTAGAATCAGAAGCAGATAGAGATTGAATAGAACTTCCCAAGCACCGTGAATAACATCCATTCCGAATATGTGAAGCAAGTACATTCGGGCGTTCCAGCTGAACTGTCTGACGCGTCCGAAATAACTCAGTTCATCTTCCAACTCGGCACCTCAGACGGGAATCTCCGTGAGGGCGTTGTCAATCTCACCGATGAGGCTGTCGAGATGCGACTCTGAGAAAGAAAGTGTGAGACCACTGGCCTCGAATAACTCGGTCAAACCACGCGTATAGCCCAATGCGAGTCCAGATTTGTAGCGGGCGAGAGCGTCTTGTTTGTCTCGTCGGTGGTATTGCCACATTTGCAGCGCCCCAAGCTGAGCGATTCCGTATTCGACGTAGTAGAACGGCACTCCGAAGAGGTGACCCTGACGCTGCCAAGATACTTCTCGAATGTCCTCGAATCCATTCATGTCCACCTTTGGTCCGAAACGCTCGCTCAACTCCAACCACTTTTCCGCTCGCTCCTCCCTAGTGTGCTCTGGGTTGGCATATATCCAGTGCTGGAAGGCGTCGATGGTTGCAATCCATGGCATCAGCGCGATGATGTCTTCAAGATGACTTCTGCGGGCTCGATTTGCCTCCTCTGAGCTGTAGAACTGTTCCCAGTGGGGGTGAGTGAGTAATTCCATCGACATCGATGCGACTTCTGCAAATTCTATCGGAGCATCGCGCTCATGGATGAGATCCAGATGTCCAGAATAGAAGGAATGGAAGGCGTGTCCAGCCTCGTGAATCATTGTCTCTACGTTACGCTGTGTCCCTGCAGCGTTCATGAAAATGAATGGAAGGCGGCTCTTCTGCAGATAGTATTGGTAGCCACCCGGCGCCTTCCCTTTTCGGCTGTCGAGGTCCAGGCAATCATTCGCATCTAGCAGATCGAAGTAATTGCCCAATTCATCTGACATCGTGTGGAAGATGCTTGAGCAGCCGTCAACCATCTCCTGCACTTGCTTGAAGGGTTGGAGAGGTGGTCGTCCGTGGACGTCCACACCCATATCCCAAGGACGGAGAGTCTCGAGGGCGAGTGCTCCTCGTCGCTCCTCGTCCGTTCGGTGGCGTAGTGGCTGGCAAATCGCTTCGATTGAGTTGTGAAATTCGAGGCAGTCCTCGATTGTATAATCGAAGCGATGCATTGCTGCGAACATGTATTGTTGATATCCGTCAAATCCAGCGTTGGTTGCAATTTTATGACGGATTGTAATCAGTTCGTCGTATATTTCTGAGATTCGCTCGTTGTCTTCGTAGCGACGCTCTGCTACCGATTTCCACGCTGCTTCACGGATTTCTCGATTAGTATTCTCAAGATAGATTGCCATCTGAGCGAAGGTCTTCTGCTCTCCATCAAATTCGACCATCTGAGCGCCACAGATCTCGTTGTATTCGGTGACAAGTTTGGTGGCTTGGGTCTGCAGCGGGATGTTCTCTTCGCGGAAGATTTCGATATTTGTGGTAAGGCCTTTGATGAGAATTTCGTAACGTTCTGGTAATTCACCAACCGCATCGTGTTCAACGATGCGCCTGTTGAGGATATCGCTGTATTCTGAGAGTTTAGGTTCGACATTTTCGACGAAGTCCATCCAGGCTTTCTGGATGACTTCATCGTCGGTGTGACAGGTCATGTCGATGTACAGTCTCGCTCGAGCTTCTGAGATTATTTCTGAGAGCGCAGACCTATCGGCAATGAATGTCTTGAGGCAACCGGAACAACTCAGAGTGCGGTCACGTAAGTCGTTCATGTGTGGTTCAATTGCGGGCCATGACGCGCCGTCAAGGTCATCTGAAACGAAGCTCATGTTTCTCTCTCACTCTTTTCGAGATGGCTGTGGGCCAACAGGGAGAGGGCCTTCTTGGCGGCTGTACTTCTGCCGCTTCCACTTGGCTGCATCTGCATGGGTTTTCTCACGGATTTGTTCAATGGCTTCGTGCTTCGGATTCTCTTGTTCAATCCAGCAGGCTGTGCAGTAGCGCTTCCCTTTGTGATCGACAAAGTTGTTTGGCGTGCATCCTACACTGCAGACTGTGCAGGTCCTGAATCCGTGGAATCTTGACATGTTATCGCGCAGCCGGTGGGGACTCTTGCCTATCAGTTTGACCCCATAGGGGTCAATTCTGGAGGTCTGCCATGGCTGCGTGAACTAGGAAGTAGGATTCAAGATTTGATGGGTCCGAGCCTTCCTCGGATGTTGTATAACCAAGTCGGTCGAGACCGTCTTGAGTAGGGAGTGGTCGTCTCGGAATTAGCTCTGACTTGAGGTGGAGCATCAATCTCTGAGCCTCAAGTGTTGCATCGTTGAAAGATTCTCTAGGAATTTCTACAACTTCATTTGCCCCTGAATCGTATGGGTCCAATCCACCGAAATCTGGAAGATGAACAATCCATGCCGATTGATCTCCTGAGCGTAGGCCTGCCCTCTCGAAGGCAGTCTTGATCTGGTGGGTTCCGGAGATTAGTCGTAGGAATTCTGTGTCTACGTTATTCCCGACCATTTCTTTTCGAAGCTCTCTTCGCCTGAGCGAGTGCCAGGCTGTCCATAGGTGGATTTCGCTGGCTGCAGCATCGAATGCCATCAGTAGCCAGCGTTCGCTCGGGCGCCACTCGTTGAA
>DAFD01000024.1:0-8933 GCA_002497895.1 Euryarchaeota archaeon UBA175 | reverse complement strand
GGGAACCAAGGAACCCTGTGTTCATCCGCCATGGTCGGCGATGACTTCTGACTGATGAAGACTACAGGTCAGCGACGTCGACGAGCCGAGCGTGCTGCGGCTTCGACCACGTTATCGACAAGCCGAGGGCTCCACCCTCGCAAGTCGGCGAGTCTATCACGGTCTTTCTCAGTCAATACGGCGACATCGGCTGCGTTCTCCACACCAAGCAAATTTACCATCTCCCGAGCCCTTGTTCGCCCGACTCCGCGGATGGAAACTAGGCCTAGAAGGTCAGCTCGACAGCCGTGGCGAACTCTTCTGTGAATCTCTCCTACAAATTCAATCAGAGCCTTGTGTTGAATCGGATCCATGCGTCGTAGTTCATCGTCCTCAACGAGGATTTCTCTCATTGCGAAGAGTAACCACTCGGCGAGGTCGACTCGGCTGCGAACATCTCCAGGTTGGACGCTCCAATTCTTCTCCAGATCTTCCATTCTCGATTCGTTGATCCAATCTTCGAGAACTAATACTCCTTTCATCCTCCTCTCACTATCTGAATCGATGGGTTCCGAGAGGAATTCGCGTTGATGTGAGTGTATGGCAGCATGAATTCTCTCGATATCGTCCTTCCTCGGCCATAGGGCGAGGAAATCAGGAGTACAAGCTACGAGATGAATCAGGCTGAGTGGAGATACCTGATGGACATCATCAGTTCCGTTCATCACTCGCATCGCACCTTGTAGTCCATCGTGGATCATTCTACCAGAGATTGGATTCAGATAGAGTCGAGCGACTCTCTGGCCGAGAGCCGTAGCAGAATATGTCATCGAAGCGGGATCAGGTAGAATCGGCTCGGCAGTGACCCGCTGACTTGCCTTTGCGAAGCCAAATATTGCCGGTCCCTTTCTTACAGTCAGACCACTGGGTGTTGGCGACTCAGACTTGGAAATTTCAAGGCCCGGAACGCTCGTGGTCGTCCTTGCCCATTCCGGCATCTCATCCTGCCATTCCTCTGGTTCCTCCGGGGCCTCTTCGCGTTGCTTGATTCGCGAGAGAACCTCCGCTGATTCACCATCTCTGGTAATCATTCCATTATTGGTAAGCCAACCGATTACATCGTCGAGTCGAGAATCAAGTATCTGTTCTTCCATATGTGTGGCGAGGAAAGTTTCGGCGAAGAATCGAGTCACAGCATCCCTATCTCGGATTCCTCCAGTTGCCATTATAGAAAGCAAGTGAGTGAGCAAGGCTGGGTCTTCCTCTGCTCTCATCGCCGAGGGGTTGGCGAGTTTCGAAGTGACTTCTTCAGGCTCACTTAGCATGTACATCTCGACGATGTTGAGTTCATCGCTCTCATCTTTGGCAAGAATCCAAGCATCGCCAGCATCGTCGTACTTTGGCCGGCCGGCTCTACCGAGCATCTGCCTGATTTCCATTACCGGCAGAGGCATCGACCCTCCACCAGCTGAGCTCCAGCGGCGGTGGTCGCGAATGATTACCCGACGTGCAGGTAAGTTGACTCCCTGAGCTAGTGTAGGCGTGGCAACAATTCCGAGCAGAATTCCTTCTCGAAAGGCTTCCTCGACGTTCTTTCGCTGGGTATGAGTCAGCCCGGCGTGGTGGAATGCGACACCTCCACGGATGGCCTTAGCGAGGGCTCTACCCATCACGGAGGCGTCCTCCCGCCGAGTCATCTTCTCAGCGAGATTATCCCATTCTTCGGCGAGTTCTGCACTGTATCGCATCGAATCCGTCGTCAATTGTTTGCGGACGTGTTTGGACAACTCTCTCGCTTCTTTTTGTGCCGATGCGCGAGAGTTGACGAAAACTAGCATCTGACCACCACTAGCAACTGAATCGTCGAGGACTGATTGCAATCTCTTCGTTGTACGACCTTCGATTGTCCTTGGCTCAGGCCATTCTGTATGTTCTGGCCCGTCGATTCGATGGATTTTGACATCCAATCCAGTGAGTGTACCAGAATGTAATTGGATGGGCCTCCAGTCGGATTGGATCAGCCTAGCGTCAAGCCAATCCGCCATTTCTTCGGCATTTCCGACGGTTGCAGAGAGTGCGATAATCTGAGCTTCAGGCTGAGCATGACGAATCCTTGAGAGCAACACTTCGAGTGTCGGGCCACGCGAAATGTCGTGCAGCAGATGGAATTCGTCTGAGACGACTACACCAATCTTCTCAATCAACCCGTCTCGAGTTCGAAGCATTGAGTCGAGTTTCTCGCTTGTGCAAACTAGAATGTCGGATTCTTCGAGTCCACTGGTTTCTCCGCTTCGGTCGCCGACGGCGATTCCGACTCGAAGGCCGACGAGTCCAGCCAGCTCACGTAATTCCTCGACCTTCTCTGACGCGAGTGCCTTCAGAGGGACGATATAGAGCCCTCGCGCATCCTGCATATCGGTGAGCAAGCGATGAATCATTGTCAGATGCGCAACGAGTGATTTTCCGCTCGCGGTTGGTATAGTCAGCATGACATTCTGACCCGCGAGCGCATACGGAAGCGCCTCTCGTTGTGGTGGAAACAACTCCTCAACACCCCATTCGGAGCGAAGGTAATCGACGATTCGCGAGTCAACCGGCAGGTCCGCAAGACACACCTCAGGAAGGTCTTCACCAGCGGCCACGAACAAACTCTGAATCCGCCGTTCTAAAGGATGCCGAGAGGTAAGACAAGAAATCCAGTTCATAACTGAAAGTGAACAACCTTCTCAGGTCATTGAACGGCAAGTAATTCTCAGTTCCATCGATGATATGCAGGATGTCCTTCCTTGACCGCAACGAACAACCCTTCACCGCTCGCACAAACTTTGCCATTCGCCTCCAGTGCCATTCTCACCTTCGCCCTATCTTCACCAAGTTCGATGATCTCTGCAGTAACCAAAAGTTCGCATCCAGAAGGCGTCGGTCTCCGTAATTTGATGTTGTAATTCGCCGTAACTGTGCACGGCGGCTCCGCATCTCCAGCCTGATCCATCAGGGAGATAGCCGCCGCCCAATTTCCGTGACAATCCATCAAAGCGCCGATGATTCCACCGTTTACCATCCCTGGGAACGCTTGATGCTCAGACGAGGGCTCAAAGCGCATCACGAACCCATTTTCGCTTCGGAATGAACGAATCTGCAATCCATCAGAGTTGGCCGGTCCGCAGCCGAAGCAGATCGAGTTGGGGGCGTGAGTTTCCTGAATTGAGGGCCCGTCGGGTATGCTCATTGACCATGCCAGGGGCGGGGGATTCTACAACGATTTCCCAGCCAACCTATCTCCTGAACTCAGCCATCTCCTGCCTAATCCTCTTATTGCGCCGGCACCACAGCCGAGCATTGGTGGATTCCGAGAAGACTCCTGAGCCCTCCGCCGAGTCTGGTGGTGACGTTCGTATGCCGAGGGCTAAGAGGCGTCGCCATCAACCTGTAAAAGTGTCAAATCAGATTCCAACACGACGCCGAAAAGAGATTGAGAAGGCCCTCGAAGAGCCGAGCAAGACCCCGAAGTCGTGGTCGCGCTCGAGCGATTGGAAATCTCACCGAATCGGCCGTAAATTAGTGAAACCTGGGACGATTAGACAACTCGATTATGACCTCATGGATGTCGAAATCGGTGAATCTTGGCCAATTCCGATTACGGTGATTCATGGTGCTCGCCCTGGGCCGGTAGTGACTATCTCCGGGGCACTTCATGGCAACGAATTGGTTGGGCCACTCGCCTTAACCTACTTACAATCAGTAAGTATCATTGGTGAAGATAAGGCGATTGACCCAGCGGTGGTAGCCGGTACAATTCGCATCATTCCAATCGTCAATATGCCCGGCTACCGCCGAAGAAATCGCTACATGACCGACGGTCGTGATCTGAATCGCTTCTTCCCTGGGAAGGAGGATTCCAACACGACCTCACGCGTCGCGAATAGACTCTGGAATGAGATATTCTCGACCAGCGATCACATCATCGATTTGCACACAGCAGCGCTCGGCCGCACTAATATGCCGCAAATCCGTGCAAATCTCGCAAATCGTTCGAGCAATCGAATCGCTCGATCTTTCGGGATCGAAGTCATTCTTGACAGCGAGGGTCCGAAGGGCTCGTTGCGCAGGAGCGCAGATAATGCGGGAATCAGTTGTATCACATACGAAGGTGGTGGAGCCGATGAAGCCGATCCTGAATCAATCCAGATTGCGATGTACGGGGTATTGAATGTCCTACGAAGTCTCAAGGTAATTCCAGGGTATCCGAGCAGGCCTCGATTCCGTCTTCTTGCATCTGGATCGGCGTGGATTCGCTCCGATTATGGAGGACTGCTCGACGTGCTGACTCCAGCAGGATCCTGGGTCGAAGAGGACGAGCTTGTTGCTACAGTCTCCGACCCCGAACATCCAGGTATCTCTATGGAAATACGCTCACCGACCGATGGACTACTAATTTGTACCGCAACCCATCCTTTCGTAACAACGGGGACACCGATTGGTCATTTGTTACCGATAAAGAAGGGTGTGAAGACCGTGAAGCGTCGCCTAGATGACGAGGGTGTGCTAGTGCTGAGTGGAGCGGATGGGGAGCCACCGTGGCGCGATGACGATGAAATCGAAGATATCTCGGTCGATGGTGTATGGGAAGGCGGTTCGCCAGATGCAGAATGGGGAGAAGATATGCGTGCAGCAGGCGAAGAAGAGGCCGATTAGACCTGAACCTGAATTACAGACTCAGTCACACGATTCTAGAAAATTCATTCTTCACTATCAAAGGATTCAGTTTCATCCTCGGTTTCTTCGATGGACTGCTCAGCCACTGCGCTTGCACCAAGCATTGGAGGTAGGTTTGACTCGACAACCGGCGCAGCGGCGACAGCCGTTGCACCGAGCATTGGGATCTCCTCAACCGCGGCAGGAGCATTCTGACTGTGCTGACTCAGCAGAGCGCTGAGGTCAGGTGCAGAAGGCAACTCTGCCCCTCTGTGCTCGGGTGCAGCACCGGGTGGGCGCTGATTGACTCGGAATTCTGCATAGGCATCAGCGACCATCTTGTTCTCGCGCATCTTCATGCCAGCGAATGAGACGCCGCCGACTACAGACAGCAGTATCAGAAGCATGACGACGATACCAACTGTTGAGCCAAAGAAGGCAAACAATGACTCAAGGATAGTCGGTGGTGGAATATACACCTCAACATCAACAATCCACTGCATCTGAGTGACGAAGCCCGAATCGGTGATTGACACGTTCAGGTATCGCAGTGCATCTCCATTCTTACATAGAATCACGGCAAGATCCCAATCTTTCGATTCACAATCGATTGCCTCGAGAATCAATGTCTGACCATCATCACTCATATTTCCAGCCAGCGTGACTCCTTCAATCTCCCAGACAACAGTCTTACTGACTTCAATAGGGATTCCATGAATATCGATACGCAGTGTATCATTTACCGAATCCCAGGAGATTGTTTCAGAGGTCTCAGGAGATGTCAGAATAATTTCACTGCGAATCAATGAATCATCTATCACATCATTACAGTCATCATCCCAGCCATTCCATGTCTCCGACGCATCGGGGTTGATGCTCTCGATGAGGTCTTCACAATCCTCGAAGGCATAGAATCCGTCTTCATCACGGTCGTGATCGAAGACAAGAGGATTCGACTTTGTTTCGAGGATCTCCTTTCCGTCAGTCATCCCGTCATCGTCTGAATCGGCGTCTTCCGGGTCGGTTGAGAGGTTGTGGTACTCATCATAATCGCCGAGACCATCATTGTCACTATCGCGCGCGTGGAAGTCCTCATCGATTTCGTCATCGCAATCATTGTCCTTTGAGTCGAGCATCTCAGGCAAGAACGGTGCGCGCTCTGAGTCATCATCCTGACAATCCTGGAACCAATACCAGCCGTCACCGTCATCGTCGGGGTCGGCCCAGAGTGGATTTGACTGGTAGGTATTGACCTCGAGCCCATCAGGCAGACCATCGTCATCGGTGTCGCCGTCGTAGGGGTCAGAGGTCACATTGTGGAATTCGTCGTAATCGTCAAGTCCATCTGAGTCGCTATCAATATCCCAGAATCCATCATCCACAATTAAATCGCAATCGTTGTCCTTGTCGTCTAATAATTCTGGAAGAGCTGGATTCCGATACTCATCCTCGTCGTCGCAATCAAGGAACCAGTGGAATCCATCGGAGTCGGCATCGGGATCGTAAGTCAATGGGTCCGAGCCGTGAGTATTCACCTCGACACCGTCGGTCAAGCCGTCATCATCAGTGTCATCATCTTCAAAATCAGTCCCATGAACGTGGTACTCCGGCCAATCCTTCAGTCCATCGGAGTCACGATCGGTGAAGTTGAAGCCCTCGTCTGTGACCTCATCACAATCGTCGTCAATTCCATTCAATCTCTCGTAAGTCCCAGGATTTACATTTGGATTATTGTCGTTACAATCTTGGAAATGATAGAACAAATCATTGTCGGCGTCGGCATCGTAATCGAGTGGATCAGTACCCCAATAATTCACCTCGACGCCGTCGGACAAGCCATCGTCATCGCTGTCAGAATCTAGCGCGTCGGTGCCATAGGTGTTGAGTTCCTGTTCGTCGGTCAAGCCATCGGTGTCCGAGTCAGACATCAGAGGGTCGGTGCCGTGAGTCATCACTTCGTCGTAATCTGAGAGTCCATCGTCGTCAGAGTCTGCATCGTATGGATCGGTGCCCCAAATCAGAGTCTCGTTTTCGTCAGAGAGTCCATCGTCGTCGTGATCGAAATCGATGTCGACTCCGTGGAAAATTAGTTGCCATGAGTTCAGAGTTCCATTGTCTCCTGAACCGGCGTCTCGGACCTTCAATATCCATTCGCCAAGACTTGATTCACCCCAGTGATGAACGGTGTTGAACAACCAATTTGAGAAGTCATCATTAGCATCACCATTACTCTCAGCGAGCCAAGATTCCGTGCCATCTGGAGAGACAAGAACGATATCGAGATCACCGCGGTATGTGTGATTGATATCGACGATTACATCGATGCTTTCAAGAGATAATTCAAGAGGAATATCGACTGGAAATTCACTCCAAGAGGAGTTACCATCAGGGATGTCGTAATTCTCATAGTAAGGTCCGAAAGTCGCATTCATCTCACTCTCAAGGGTAGTCCAATTCAGTGCCATTGAGACTGCTGCGCCCGCGTCAACCGCTCCGAATCCATACTTGTGCGAGACATCATGACCTGCGCCATTGGTGTTCCAAGAAGAATCGTTGGGGTCATTCATGCGTGCTGTTCGAAGCAAAATCTCCTGCACATCGCGCCAAGTGAGATCTTGGTTCGCGTCGTACATTAGCGCGATGACTCCTGCGGCGAGAGGTGTTGCGCTTGAGGTCCCTCCAAACGTGTGGGTGACATTGCCGCTGCCATTGTACCCGCCACTTCCAGTGATGTCGGTTGTGGTGATTCCTTCGCCATCACCATTGGAGTGAGCTGCAACTAGGATATTTGCTCCTGGTTCGGCATAGTATGACTGGTCACCTTCGTGATTGATAGCGGTGACGGCGATTGTAAATCGGCTGTTAGCGTAGCCGTCTTTGTTGGCATTATCGTCACTACCAAGTCCGTTTCCGGCGGCCCAAGTAATCGAGTTGCCAAGGCCGCCGCGACCCCAGTAAGCATCTTCTTCGAAGGCTGCGAGTGTCAATGGTCCTGGTCCAGCGAGGGTTGAACCGTCGTCCGAAGGACCCCAAGAATTCGAGTAGATGTCGATATCATCATTCTCGAATGATAGAGCATCGGCTTCGGTGCTGTCGCCTGCCCAACAAGCGATGAGTGTTGAGCCTGCGAGGGTTGCTTCCCACGCGGCGCCGGAGACGTAGAGTGAGTTGTTACCTACGGCTGCGGCGACGCCGGCAGCAGCAGTCCCGTGGCCGTTCCAATCACTGGGTGCTGGGTCGCTGTCGTCATTGCACCAATCGTAGGAATAGGTAGGGTCGTAATTGTCCTCGATATCGGGATGTTCATGGTCCAGCCCGTCATCGACTATGCTGATGATGACTCCTTCACCACGATAATGATCCCAGATATCTGTAGCGTTGATATCCTCCCCTGCCAAACCGCTTGTCTGGCCATAATTATCCAGGTGCCACTGAGCTCCCAATTCAGGGTCATTTGGGTTATCGCGCGTGTGTTGCTGGCGCTCGACGAGAGGTGAGAATGATTCTATTTGGCCCAGTTCGAGCGCCACCTTGAGATCAGAAATGGCGTTTAGTGGCTCATCGAATGTCCAGATGTAAGCGCCGCGTAGGACTGAAGTGGCCTTGACCTTCTCAGGGCTCGCAACCGACCAGATTTGCTTCTCGAGTGGAATCTGAGTAACTACTAGCCATTCGTCTGTCTCAGCCAATTGGTCTTCGCTGTATTGATCCAATTCTTCGACTCTATCGAAGGCAAGTTGGACGGCGAGTGAGTATGTCGGCAGAATCGGCTCACCGTCTATCTCGAGGTTAATTTGAACTTCTTGATCGTCGACTATCGCCGCTGCTACTGGACTTACCAACATCAGGACCAACAGCATGGCTGCCGTACGCATGAGGGTTGTTCGCGCTTGTAGGGGTTTTAGCCGTTCCCGGCGTATGACAGTCATACGCATCGCAGAAATTCAGTCGGTGCGGAAGGCTGCGATGGTGGCGTGAACCTCTTCATCGCTCATCAAACGGCGCTGACTCTTCGCCACTTCGAACATGTGAGCAACCAATTCATCATCAGCCTCGTAGCCATTTTGTTGGAGCCACCAGACAATGTTCGAGCGCCCGCTCATGTGGCCGATTCGAATGATTTGTTGCAGACCGTAATCCTGTGCAGGAACTCCTGAATAAACCCGATCAGCAAGCCAGTGGTCGCCTTTTTTCATCGCCTTTATGACAGCGCTTGCGTGAACGCCAGTACCCGTCTCGAAGGCGTCTTCGCCGAACAC
>DAFD01000081.1:6766-10531 GCA_002497895.1 Euryarchaeota archaeon UBA175 | reverse complement strand
CGCAGCAGAAATCAGGGAAGAGGCCGCTGCGACCGTGACTGCGCCCTTGTCATAATCTGAAATTACTAGAGCGCAGCTATCGGCTAATCCAGCCATCGCATTACCTGCCAATTTAGCCGACATCGAATCATCCATCGCTTCTAATGGACCACGATCTGCTTGCAAGAGAATTTGACTTTCGTCCAAAAGACTCTCACGGCTGCCAAAGAAACGAATTTTGACGAGCGTGTGTCGGCCGGCTACACGCTCGATTCCAGTTGTTGAAATCCCATCATTTGCCAGCATCTCGACGATAGAGCTCCCTTCGCGATCATCACCCACGAAAGTATGGAATCCTACTTCTAAACCAATCGAATTTAGTCCTCGCGCGATGTGAGCAGCAGCCCCTGGGCTCTCATCTGTCTGGAATATCTTGAGTACGGGAACTGGAGCGATTGAATTGAGGTTATTTGCGTAACCGTGGTGGTAGCGATCAAGCATCACATCACCTAGAAGTGTCACTCGAGAGCCTACCATCGCGTCAAGAGATGCCCGTAATCGAAGCAGTGAATCAGTCCGCGAGAGCTCGTCTTCGCCCATTGCCATGACTCCTCGTGAGAGTGGAGATGAATGAGTTTTGGGGGCCGCACACCCTCCTGCCCCGACCGACGCACTCAAGCGAAATAGGCTCCTCGAACGGGTATGACCCCATCCTCGTCACCCTGGTCCTACAGTGGTTCGGCGGCCGATAGGTTGTGGCATAAGTCAGCAATTGGGCGACCCGCAGAAGGTGGTTCTCTATTGCTCTCGCCGGCTGAGGCACTCTTCGTCCATCACCATAGAAATGTGGATTTTCCTTCAGATGATTGGTTAGCCACTGCTCTGAATGCTGATAGACTTTTGATGCAACAATTTGCAGTTTTGGAAGCTTTACGTGTACCTGGAAATAAAGTGATTTTAACTGCTAATTTGGAGGTTGTCGGGCAGACGGCACAGGACGATAGTTGGGCTGCTCGTTGGGCTTCCGATACTCATCCGAGGGATTCATCTCCGATAGCAGAGGTAAGATGGTTCCAAGACTCAGATTCCTTGAATTCTGAAGGACTGTTTGAGTGGGCTGAGCGTGTTGCCTCTAACGGGCGCATTGCTGAAGTGCTCGTCGTCGATTCTGAATTGAGCGTGGTCACTTACCGGGTGTCTTCGTCCAACCCAGAAGGCGAACTGGATTCAACTAGCGTTTTTGCTGCACTCAATGCAACCTCTGATGGAGTTAATTCTGGAGGAGGCCGCTTGTATTCCACCGATTCATGGACTATTCAACAACTCGGCGTCCCAACCGAAGCAGGGGTGTATGTCGATGGAATTACTTGCGAAATTATAGATGGTCGAGAACCACTTTCAGAGGGGGCACAGATTCTCAATGATTTACTTGGGAGAGGACTTGTTATGCGCCCGGGATTCAAGTATGGTACTCGATGGCGCTGTTATGACAAGCCGCTTGGAGAAGATCACGCACCATATCTCGTGGTCCTTCCTTCGGAGGCGCCTCAGGATTGGGGTGGAGCTTGTTTGGCGTCGAGATTGGCGGCCGGAGTGAACAAGATCTGGTTGCATCCTGTTCAATATGGAGAAAACTGGTGTTATCTTGCAGTCACACGCCCGCCTGCGGATTCGCGCTGGTCGAATCCTAATCGGCGCTGAAGTCCCGCTCGACCGTTTCAGACTCAGAGAGAGTTTGGGGGGGAGAAGAGGCAGAAGTTGGAGCACGTGTGTTTCCTCCGGTTACAACCGATATCGCAAGAAGTAACATGATCGTCATGATAGCATTACTTGGCTGAACTAACCAATTTAGAGGGCTATCACCATTGAATGAAGACTGAGCTGTCAAAGTCACTGCAACACGCTGTTCAAGACCAAAAGTATCGACGAAAACTAATTCTCCTTCTGCGACCATTCCTGGTGTCAAAAGACCAGCAGGTTCGATGTCTAGTTCGATGATTGGACAAGCATCGAACTCTCCTTGATTACGGACAGAAGCGATTCGGGAAAGTGCACCTTCAATGGCTATCGAATATGTCCGGGATGCGCTTCCGGAACACGAGGTTGTGAGGGAGATTCGTGATGCTTCGTCCCACGCAATAATCTCAGAGATATGTTCGCTTTCGATTCTGTGTCCTACTGAATACCAATCGAGGTCGATTTCCAATTGTCTTTCACCTTCGCAACCGACTGAGCCTCGCAAATAACCAGCCGGACCTTCTATCTCACTGGCGGGCAGTAACTCGAAAGTGGAAATTCCTTCAGGGACCTCCACAACCCTTGGACCACCTTCGGCTGATGAAGCTGAAGAGTGCACATCAACCAGTAAATTACAGGATTGGTCGGCACTAATACTGGCGAAGATTGTCTCAGCGCCGAGAACCTCGAGTGGACCTCTCGGTGGCAAAATGTCCACAGATGAAGATTGGTCAGGGAAATCAAAAGAAATTATCGCTTGGCCGGATGTAACTGAGTCTATGTTTGCTATCCAAGGGACAAGGCGGCCGCGACTGTCACGGATTTGCATTCCAGTAGCACCTAATTGGCCGCCTTCGGTGAAGACATCTTCTGCTGCTCCAGTGTCTCTTCCTCTCTCGAGAGCAGCATCTCCATCCGCCTCAATTATCCGCAACCATGCCGAATCGGGATCTGTATTGACGAGGTTCTCATCCTCGTCTCCGTTATTGCGATCTTGTTGTTCGACGAGGACGCCGTGGCCGGGGAGAGCTGAGTCAAAGCCGGCGTCCGAACGTAGAGTAAAGCGAATCCACTCATTCGGACCTATCTCCACCTCTATCGAGGAACCACCTTCGCTGATTCCTGAAATAGAGTGAGTTGAATCAATATCAGGTTCGATAGTAATGCTTCTTTCGACTCCAATTAAGTCTAGAGTAGACGAGGAAGGCAATGAGGGGATGGCTCCATTTCCATTCCAATTACCACTCGCCATCAAGCCCCAATCTCCAATGCCATTCCAATTGCTGGTCGGCAATTCGCTGTGGACATCGTAGAGGTCGAGAGCACCCATCTGATGGAGCATTTCGTGGACTATTGTGCCCAGACCGGAATTGACTGAAGCGACGGTGAAGTGTTCAATGGACCAGTCGCCGATAACCAATGGTTCCTGCATTCCAGTGAAGTGGCTCCAGAGTGAATTAGCCCCACCTCCTTTTTCCTGTGGTTCTGAGGAATGCAAGATTAGAATTCGATCTACTACGCCGTCATTGTTGAGATCCCAACGACTCAAATCTTGGCCAACAAGGACGTCAGTGGCTACTTCGTGAAGAAGTGTCTCTGCTCCATTTCCATCGGCTCCATGGTCACGTTCGCCGTCGACATCCTCCCCCCAACGCTTGACGCCCTGAGAGGCTTCCCAGACTTCGCCGAATAGAGTCACTGAGAGAGTGGATGAGCCTGCTGTCATCTCCTCGATGTATTCCTCGGCTGATCCGGCTCCCATCAGCAGACTTCTGGCACGACTTTCTGAATAGGGACTATTTGGAAATTCAACTTGCAGAACAAGCCACTCTTCGTTGGCTTGGATACCAAGTAGCGACAAGGGTTCAGTTTGCTCCCTTGGCGCTTGTTTGGAGGCCCAATCATCTACGAGTTCACCATTCATATGGACGAAGAGAGCGCTCACCAGAAGCATAGTCGCAATGACCGCTCTGTGCACTCTCATGCTATTGACGCATCATTCCGTTCCCTTGAAGGGAACGGGTTGACGAACGCAGATGCTCTTGATTC
>DAFD01000081.1:0-6356 GCA_002497895.1 Euryarchaeota archaeon UBA175 | reverse complement strand
TCATCGTCGAGCCAACTCAACCCATCCAATTGAGTGCCTGATGCGGTTAAATTTGCCCTCAAAGATGCTGGAATCGGAGTTGAGTCGCAACCGGTTATTGTCAGATTGGTGATGCCACTGCTTCGTGCCAACTCCAATACCGCTTGTTGCTCGTCTTCTTCGAGGCAAAGGGCTGTTGCGTTCAGGAGGGGTAAGGAGTCTGTCGCCATCCATGCGGTTTCCACACTAGGGCAAGCGCCTTCGCAAGAGCAAGCAAGAAGCGCAGGACGTTGTGAAATACCTTGAGTATCAACCATCGACATTACCCTTGGTCTACGAGGACCTAGTGGACCAGAGGGGGTGGTTCTAGATATCGATTCGGCGAGTAATATCACTAGAATCGCAGTCATTACGCGGACTCCTTCGAAAACATCCGGGAGAGTAAGAATCAGCGTTCCGCCGCAGATTGCTAGGGATCGATTCCTAAATCTGCTCCGACCTTCCTCGACCAAACCAAAAAGTCGTGAAAGTGAGAGAAACAGCGTGGTCATGAACGCGATTATCAAAATCCAAGACAGCCCACTCGCGAGGGCGAAGATTTCGGCGGCATCAAAGTGAGCAGATACTCCAGCAATCGAATCAAATTGAATTCCCGCCTCGATGTATTGTGGAATCATATTGAACCAAACTGTGTGAAGAATCAGGGGCAAAGAGATTGCGCTGATTATGAGGAATGAATCGAGCCACCTTCGCTCTGTAGGGAGGAGCCCTGGGCGTGCAAAGAGCCGGAGATCTAGGGATGCAATCGGTAAGGTGACCACAGCTGCTATGATGAAAATCGCAGTAAATCGCATCTCGACCCAATCATAAGGTCCGTAGATCGATAGAGCACCGCCTGGAGATTGAGAGAGCGCCCAATCGTGAAGGATTCCATCAACCCAGAATAATGCAAGAGCGGCGGAAGCAAGGAAAACGAGAGCCGCTCTACGAATTACTGAATGGAGTGCACCGAGGTGCTCACCGACCGGAGCAAGCCGGTCGGTGTTCGATGCCGTCACCATCTCACATCACATCGTGAACGGTTGCCTCGGCTTGGGCCGAGCGTACTGTTCGATAGACACCGTATGATGCCCAAGCCGCGATGAACCAAGTACAGCCAATGATGAAATCGCCTTGACCTCCATTCGCTGTCCAATGAACTGCTAGATAGAATGCGAGAACGGCAACTAGCCCCCTACGAATTCCTTGTGGATAGGCTAATTCCATAGCAAGATGTTCAGGGCCGGTTTCGTATCGGCGTTCCATGATTTCACGCTGGAAAACTGCACCAACAAGAAGAGCGGTTAGTGAGGTCCAGTAGAACAAATTGCCCTTTTCGAAAATTGTTTCCGATAGATGCTTCTGGCGCTCTGCTTCCTTCTCAGCTTCACTTTCTTCAAGGACAAATAGAGTCTCATAATCGCCGACTGCGATGGTGCGAGTTTGTAGCACTGCATCGCTGTCACCATCGGCTATAGTTCCGGGGGCATTGATTGAGAAAGTCAGTATGTTCCAATAATCGCCCTCGTCTGGCAAGCCGCTAGCGTCCACTGAATTACCGACGAGGCTGAAGTGTGCCGCACCTGAATCACTTGCAGGTGCTGACCAAGTGAATGTCCAAACACCATTTCCGGTCTGATCTTGAGATATTGCTTCTGGATTGTCCTCAGCCTCGCGAATCCCCTCCGAAGAATCCCATGAGAAACCTCCCATTCCATTCGCTGTGAGGAGGAATCCTGCCTTCGTATTGCCATCCGAACCAGATAGGGTGACCGAATCAGCGACCGTGATAATCATCTCATAATCTGCACCAGCATCATACATCACCGGCACTCCTGAAATCATCACAACAGCACGGTCACCGGGTGCCGCGTTACCGTGGCAGGTGCAACCGTATTTGGCCGTCTCGTCATTCTCGGCATTGAGATAAGGTGGGCCCTGGCTATTCGCGATGACTGGAAGTGCCAGTAAGCCGATGAGAATTAATGCAACCAGAAGTCTCGGAGTACGACCCATCTACACTCACCTTCCTCTTTCCCAGTCTCGTCGAACAAATAACCATTGCTTGCTCGCCTCCCAAGGGGAGGCGTCGCTATCACAGCTCCTTGACTGCCGAGTTGAGTTCATTCATCATTTTCTTTCCATCACCAAAGAGCATCATCGTCTTGTCCATGTAGAATAGGTCATTGTCCACTCCAGCATAGCCAACTGATAGACTGCGCTTGATTATTACAACCGTACGAGCGACGTCAGCGTCGATGATTGGCATTCCAGCGAGAGGGCCTTCACCAGTGCGTGCTGCAGGGTTGCAAGTGTCGTTAGCACCGATGATGAGTGCAATATCTGCTTCAGGCATTTCAGGATTGATTTCGGCCATCTCGATGAGTTGCTCATAAGGCACGTTTGCCTCAGCGAGTAGGACATTCATGTGACCAGGCATCCTTCCTGCTACTGGGTGAATTGCATACTTCACTTCAGTATCGAACTTCTCGCTGACCAAATCTGCGAATTCCTTCACTTGGTGTTGGCACTGGCTTACCGCCATTCCGTATCCAGGAACAATTATGATTTTCTGAGCACCATCGATCATCATCGCTACCTCGTCGGCATCGCTGCCCACCTTAGTGCGTGTTACCTGTTCCTTATCCGAGCCACCGAAGGCCTTGAACAGGACATCCTTGAGTTGTCGATTCATCGCCTTACACATGATGAAAGTCAAGATTAGACCGCTTGCGCCGACGAGTGAACCGGCTACGATGAGGACGCTGTTTGAGATGATGAAACCGGTGAATGCGGCGGCGATTCCTGACAGCGAGTTAAGCAGAGAGACTACGACTGGCATATCAGCGCCGCCTATAGGCAGGACGAGGAGAATTCCTAGGAGACAAGAAATTCCAATTATCGCGTAGAGGTAATCGGTATTGGTAGGATCATCAATCGCTAGGACGATTAGAACTAGAGTTCCTAAGAACAAGATGGCCTTGATTGGATTCAACCATTCAGGGCCCCAAGTAGGTGTACGAATCCACTTACCGAAAATTTCCACGCCACCCTTGAGTTTGAGCATCGCTAGAAGAGAACCTGTCAGAGTCATCCAACCTACGAGGGCTGAGAGGCCTGCAGCGACGACCATAACCTCGAGTTCTAATCCAGTAGGCAACTCTAGTGATTCATCTTCGATATATTTCCACGACTCAGAAAGCGCTACTAAAGCCGAAGCTGCACCGCCAAACCCGTTGAACAAAGCGACAAGTTCTGGCATTCCAGTCATCTCGACACGGACAGCCATAATCCAACCAATTAATCCGCCAATGAAAAGGCCGCTACCGATTAGAATCCAACCTTCGATACCTTCTCCGAGTTCCATCTGAAGAATGGTTGTCAGAACTGCAACAAGCATTCCCATCGCACCGAGTTGGTTACCGCGTGGTGCGGTGCGAGGATGTGAGAGATTCTTCAATCCAAAGATGAAGAGAGCTGCTGAGAAAAGATAGCCGATGGCAACCCATTCATCATTGATCATCGATTACCACCTCGCTTCTTTCCAGCGATCATGTTGAGCATACGATTCGTTACCGCAAAACCGCCGACCACATTGATCATTGCGAGGACAACTGCAACGAATGCCAGAATTCCGCTGACTAGAGTGTCGCCACCCGCGTAGGCAACATTAGCGCCGAGAAGAGCGCCGACGATACTGATTCCTGAAATCGCGTTAGCACCACTCATCAGAGGAGTGTGCAGAGTTGCAGGCACTTTGCTGATGAGCTCGAAGCCAAGGAAAATCGAGAGCGCGAATAATGTGATTGAACCGAGAAGCATTGTTGGATCCATCAGAGAACACCTCCAAGTCGAGTCTGCTTAGGATGCATATTGCCCCCTGAGCAGATCAAAACGCCACCCATACCGGGGACGTGGAAATCATTGCCTTCTGGAGAGCCGACCAAGACATCATCATCTTCGGAAATCACCAATTCTCCCTCTTTGAAAATCGAGGTAATGAATGACGTAAGGTTGTTTGAATAGAGGAATGAGGCAGTATTTGCTAGAGTTCCTGGGAGATTCTTGATGCCGATGATTGTTACTCCATTCGCAGTAACCACGGTCTCTCCTGCCACTGTGTCCTCACAATTACCACCGACATCTGCGTTCATGTCGACAATGACCGCCCCCGGCTTGAATTCGGCCACTGCACTGCTTGGCACAGTGATTGGCGCGGGTCGGCCGAAAATACGAGCGGTGGTGACAATGATGTCGGCATCGCTCGCGACACCGCAAACGGTGTCGTTCACCTTTTGGATGAATTCAGCAGTCAAAGGCTTAGCATATCCTGATTCATCTTCGAAATCATCCATCCCATCGACTTCGATGAATCGACCGCCGACTGATTCAATCTGCTCGGCGGCAGACTTGCGTACATCAGAGGCGTAGACAACTGCGCCAAGACGCTTGGCTGTAGCGATGGCTTGCAAGCCAGCGACGCCACTACCCATGATTACGACCTTAGCAGGACGTATTGTACCAGCAGAAGTTGTCATCATGGGGATACCTTTCGGTACAGACGCAGCGCCGAGCAGGACTGCCTTGTATCCTGCTAGGTTGTCCTGACTCGAATTAACATCCATCGATTGAGCTCGTGAAAGACGACGTGGAATCATATCCATCGAAAGCAATGTAATTCCCGCATCGAGGCAAGCCTGAACTTTCTCAGGGTTGCGAAAAGGATCAGCAACACAAGCGACTACCTGACCAGAGTGGAGGTCCGAGACATCAGGGAGGTGAATCGTGATGAGCAGAGGAGCACCCAACGCGTCGGAGCGAGAGCCAACTGTAGCACCACTTTCGACGTATTCTGAGTCGAGGTGATTCGCAGCAATTCCAGCACCTGATTCGATTACGATCTCGAAGCCAGCCTTGCCCAATTTACGCAGGGATTTCGGCACGATGGCAACCCTGTCTTCTCCTTCAGGTTCCTTCAACACACCAAGTCTCATCGAGATCACGCTCTCCAAATGAGCCGTAGGCTCAAGTCAGACAGGCCAAGCGACCGGAAGTCGATTATTGAATCAAACGGATGGTTTGGTTCCAACACCATTCACGATTGTGCAGCATCGGATAATGACAATAGGGGGTCACAATGGGTCGGATGAAGATCAAAAGAGGAGGAGATAGGCTACGCCAAAGACTGCGACATCTGCTATCGCATGAGATATCCAACAGGCTGCGAGCGAGCGGTGGCGTAGCCAGAGGATTGACCATATCGCACCTGCTCCGAGTATTGCGATTGTCGCTAATGCGTTTTGCCAGAGTGCAAAATAATAGCTGAGTGCGACGGTGTGGTGCAGAGTGAATACAATTGCCGAACCGGCGACCGAGGCGAAATTGCTACCAGTAAGTTCGAGTAAACGGTCGCCAACAAATTGCCTGAAAACGAATTCTTCGATGAGACTGTTGAGAGTTATCCAATAGATCGCGCCAAGGAAGAATGTTGTCGGATTCAACAACCCCGTCGCACCAATCTCCTCCTTCATCAGTGTAATATCAACCGAATCGCCGAGCACAGCATAAGTTCCCGCAATAATCGCAAACATACCGAGGCCCGAGATTATCGCTTCATTGCGAGATGCCGAGTTAAGTGAATCGAGGCCGAGTAATTTTCGAATTGAGAAATTGTTAGCTTCGACTCGATACAACCAATAGATTGGAATGGCGATTATCCACAACTTCGCGAAAACGAAGAAGACCTGCCCAGCGAGTTCTGAGTCACTCCACGAGTAAGCGAAGAGAATAGAGGTAGTCGGCATCAGAGACACTAGAAACAATGCTAGAAGGGCTTGCCCACGACGCTCCATGCACTCTGGTCGAACACGGCATAATTGAGGCTTAGGGCGTCGTCAGTCGAACAAACGCCTCACCAAAGGCTAAGGGTTGAATTCTAACCCCACCAATTGAGGAGAACTAATGCGAACACCGATACGAGTTGCTGTTACTGGAGCCGCAGGAAACATTGGATACGCCTTGTTGTGGCGAATCGCAAGTGGTGATTGCTTTGGAGCTAATCAGCCAGTAATTCTACAGTTACTCGAAATCCCCCCTGGAATGCAACGACTCGATGGTGTGATTATGGAACTCAAGGACTCCGCGTTTCCGTTGGTACACGGCATTATCGGCACCGATAACCCAAAGATTGCGTTTAACGATGCTGAAGCGATATTCCTTGTTGGTTCACGACCACGGTCAAAAGACATGGATCGGGCTGACCTCGTTGCCGCCAACGGACCCATCTTTGTAGGTCAAGGTAAGGCAATCGATGCAGTGGCTTCACGCAATGTCAAAGT
>DAFD01000109.1:2139-19176 GCA_002497895.1 Euryarchaeota archaeon UBA175 | reverse complement strand
AAGGAAAGAGTCCACATTCTCAAGAGAATTGAGAAGATGGCTGATGAGGCTGAAGAGAGTCTCGTTCTAGTCCTAGGGAAGTTTGGTATTCTTCACCTGTGCAGAAGTTCTGCACTTAGTGAGGTAAATTCAGCAGCAAAGAAAGGCGTCGTTGTTAGAGTTCTAGGCCAATTAGACAAGAGGACAATAAGATTCTACAACGAACTTGACAGTTCGATTGAGATTCGACATTCGGTTGATCTCGATGCTCAGGGTGCAGTGATGGATTCATCAGAGGTTATTCAATATCTGAAAACTGAAGAAAATCCAGTTGGTAGAGGTAAGAACGATGTGGCCTTAGTTGTCCAGTCCTCTAACTTCGCAGATTCACAAAGCGACCTCATAGAATGGATATGGGAAGAGGCTATACCGTTCGAAGCAGCCTCAAAAAGATTCACTGAGGAGAAGATAGTCGATCCTCTGAAGTTGACTTTGGACAGTGGATCATTCCTAGATAGAATAAGGAGTGTGCTTCAAATCACCGACGAACTCCCTGATACGGATACCCCATTCAACCCCAAAGCCTTCATGGCTGCAGGAGCAGAAATCAGTGAAGCCAGGAAAGAACTCGAAAAAGGAGGTCTTGGTAGCCTAAGCTCATTCGGAATTGACATTTCCTCACTGCTGAGACAAGTGGGGAATCGTATCGGGCAGGAACTATCCTTCAGTATGAGAAATATACAGGGCCACATCGAATTCCTAAACGAAATGATGGATTGGTGGGAGTACGCTGGACTTGGTAAACTGAGTTATGATATCGATCCCGAATTCCATATCAAGGTCAACCTCTCAAGTCTCACGGATGAGGAGGACATACTTCCTCTATGGGCTCTCGACGATGGTATCATCGAAGGTGCCCTAACTGCTCGATACCTTACTGAAGGTAATGTGTTGATTCGACGGGAAGAAGTTGAGGGAGACCCAGATGAGTTCTGCCGCTATAACCTGATTTTCAGAGAATCAAAAGAGTATCTGTGAAAGATATCTCAATCGGATGGCTACCGTCTGAAGCGCGAGATTACCCAGCCGGCTGAATAATCGGCCGAGCAAGGCCTCAATGGAATCGCACTGCCTAAAATCCAAGATCTCCGAGGTCGACGTCACTGTTCATATTGATTCTGACTGGGAAAGCCAACGACACCCCACTCTCATCAAATCGTCGAAGAATTTCACCGACAAAGAAGGACTTTGACGGACGCATCTTTCGAGCATTATTGACATAATATCGGATTTCCATGATAACTTCTTGGTCCCCGAAATCGCGCATTACAACCTCTGGCGGTTTCGGCGTCTTGCTGATATCAGGATGATTTTCCGCAATATCTATGATGATTTCTTCAGCTTTCGATACATTAGACCAGGTAGGAATCAGTCCCAGCCTAATCCGAACGCGTAATTCCATGTCGGCACTGTGGCTGAAATTTGCTACTGTATCATTGGTCAGCAATTTGTTGGGAATAGTTAGCATCACCCCATCAGTAGAGCGCACGACCGTGGTACGCAGGCCAATTTCGATAACATCACCCCAACTACTGTAAATGCCACCGAGCTTCTTTGGCAAAAGTATGCGCTCACCTTCTCGGAACGGTCTGTCGACGATGACGAATATACCCGCAATGATATTCTCCATGGTGTCCTGAGCGGCGAAGGCGACAGCCAGTCCAAGAATTCCCAATGCGGCGACGATGCCGGTCACATTGATGCCCAATTCATTTGCAGCGGTGAGGATTACTAAAGCCCACATCAACAGAACGGCGATTCGAAAAATAAAATTTTCAAGGGCTTCGTCGAACTCGGTTTTGTCAAATAATCTGCGCAGATAGCGCTTGGCGATACTGATAAGCGGAATGCCGATTACGAATATGATCAGTGCCGAAACCGGAGCAGTGGCAAGTATCTCAGTCGCACAGGTATATGTTGGTTCAAAGCTAGTGGGAAGGGCACCGAGGCAACTCATTGTGAGTCCCCCGGTACAGGCGGCTCAATAGCCTACCCTTCCGATTACGGATGGAAGAGGAAAGCAGCCCCAAGAATCACATAAGCGCCCAGTAGCATCGCCCCTTCCAACCAATTCGATTTCCCATCAGCAGCAATCAAATTCGCAATCATAACAGCGCAGAACACTGCGACTGTCTCGAGCATACCAAACTCGAAAGTCAACTGCACACCCAATAACCAAGAGATGAGAACCATCAGTGGCGCGACAAAGACAGCGATCTGTGTCGAGGAGCCGACGGCGATGGCAAAAGATAGATCCATCTTGTTTTTTCCAGCAACTGTGACAGCGGTAAAATGCTCAGCTGCATTACCAAATAGTGGCAACAAAATCACGCCGATGAAGAGATGAGGAAGCCCCACATCGGCGGCGGCGGATTCGACTGAATGCACCAAAATCTCAGCCATCCAAGAGACTAGTACTGTGGCGAGAACAAGTAGGATTATGGCATCGCGTTGGGTCATTTCGGGAGACTCGTGATGTTGTCCCTCGGTGGCGAATAGATGCGCGTGTGAACGGAATTGGAAGTAGAGGAAAAGGCCGTACAATCCCAACAAAATTATTGCTGCAATGTGGCTTAGATTCTCTACACCTCCCCCATCATAATCTCCACCAACAGATGAGTGGAAAGCGGTTGGTACGATGAGCACGACCACCGCTAGAAGTAACAGACTGCTATTGGTACTGACTTGCGCAGAGGAGAATTCTTGCTCTTCGAAATGGATTCCACCCCAGACAAAGGCGAGCCCCATGACGAGTAGGAGATTTCCGAGGATGCTTCCAATCAGGCTCGCTTGTACGAGGTGGATCATGGTGTTCGCGGTATCACTACCCACTCCGGCGGTGTATGCAGCATAGATAGCGAGCCCAGCAATTATCATCTCTGCAGCATTTCCGAAGGTAGCGTTTAGCAGCCCCCCTAGTGATTCGGAGGTACGTAGGGCGATTTCTTCAGTTGCACGACCCATCAGGAATGCGAGCGGCATGATTGCTACCATCGAAGCGAAGAAGGCGGCTGTTGAGTCATGTGAGATGTATGCGTAATACCAGGTAATAGGCACGGCAAGAAGTAGGAGATTCAGCTTGGTTTTCTTAGGTGAAAATGCTCCTAATACACTCAGGTTTGTCGATTGTGTTCCGGTTGCATCGGCGGTCGCGGGCTCACTCATGGTCATGCGCGTGCGCGATTGATGGGTCAATGTTGCGTCGGCCTCGCGATGCGTTCATGGGTTCCCGACCAACCCGAGGCAACGTGGTCAGCACCTTCCGACTCGCCCTCGCCGGTACACCCGGCACTGGCAAGACGACTGTTGCAACGCTTTTGTCAGCAGCTGGATTTGGTATCATGACAATTGAGGAATTGGCACAATCGGCCGGCGCTTTAGGCGAGCTAGACCCGAGTGATGGCGCTCGCCCAGTCGATCTCGATCTGTTGATTGAAGCAATTGCTGATTCTTGGGAATCGGCTCCTGCCTCGTCGGAAATAATCGATGGACACCTTTCGCACCACCTCCCCGCTGACGCTGTCGTGGTGCTCCGCTGCAACCCAGCAACCCTGCGCGAGCGGCTCAGCGAGCGTGGTTATTCAGCAGAGAAAATTGAGAGCAATGTCGAGTGGGAATTGCTTGGCGGGGCTTGGAACGAGCGCGAGGGAGATTCACCTTGGTCGGAGTTCGATACGACGACAGAAGATGTGGACTCCGTTGTCAAGTCGATTCTTGCATGGATTTCAGATGGCTTCAAACCGGCTAGCCCTGAGGGCGTAATCGACTGGATAGCACGGATGGATGACTGATGTTCGAGAAGATGCGTGACACCTGGACAAAGGCGGTCCAACCCCTCGTGCTGCGAATGGGTGACCTAGACCCTAGCGTTCTCACGTGGACTTCACTGGTTATTTCGGTCGTCTCGTTCTACTTGCTTGCTGTTGCTGGAATGGACAGCGACGGTGCGATGATGATTATTGGTGCTGTAGTACTGGTGCTGATCGCTGGTCTTTTCGACGCGCTCGATGGAGCTCTTGCTCGGCATCAAGGAACTGATGGCCCGTATGGAGATTTTCTTGATCATACAATCGATCGCGTCGTCGATGTTGGATTGATTATTGCCATCGGCTACAACACAGCATTCGTCATTGACCCGCTGGCGGGTTGGGCTGCTGCTTTGCTCACCTTACTAGGATCATACATGGGAACTCAGGCCCAATCGGTCGGCTTGGGGAGATTGTATGGTGGATTCAGCCGTGCCGACCGTCTTGTGGTTACGCTTGCTAGCCTGATTTGGGCTGCTTGGCAGGCCGGCACCGGCGGTGCTGGAATCGATATTTCCACCGCCCACGAGTATGCTCACTGGGCACTTCTTGGAAATGCTGAGCTCAACGGAATGACACTTGCAATCGCCGTCTCTTTCTGGGGCGGTGTCTACACCTTCGTGGTGCGATTCATTGAGACACGAAAGCAACTTCTGGCTCAGTGATTGAGGGGTTGACAATGGGCCCTTCGGGCCCAATCGCTACGGCAAGCATTATCCTTGCTTCAAGCGCCAGCGATTCGTATGAAGCACCTAATCGATCGCGTATTGGAACTTCAGGATGGGGAAGAACCACCGGGCGCTCCGGTCCAGACTGAGTCCGATCCTGAACTCAAGACCTTACTCAAATCCCTGCAACCACGCATCCGTGTCTTCGGTTGTGGTGGCTGTGGCTCCAACACTGTGGCCCGGCTAGAATTGGAAGGTCTGTTCGATGGCGAGTACGTTCGTGGAATGGCCATCAACACCGACGCCCAACATTTGCTTAGAGTGGGCGTCGACAACAAGGTGCTCATCGGTAGAAGTGCCAGAGGCAGAGGAGCGGGTGGCGATCCCGAGAAGGGAGAGCAGGCCGCCTTCGAATCAGAGAAGGCTCTCAAGAAAGAGGTCGCCGAATGTGATTTGGCTTTCATCACCGCCGGTTTGGGCGGAGGCACAGGCACAGGTTCGGCGCATGTGATTGCTCGTTTGGCGCGTGCTGAGGGTGCGCTGACTATTGCCGTAGTGACCTATCCATTCCTATCAGAGGGCGCTCTACGACGTCAGAATGCTGAGTGGGGGCTCGAGCGATTACGTGAGGTGTGCGACACGGTCGTTGTTCTTCCCAATGAGCGGCTTCTAGAGGTTGATGGTGTACGAGATTTACCTCTCGATGCCGCCTTCCGAGTCGCCGATGAATTACTGATACGATCTATCGCTGGTGTATCTGAAATGATTGCGAAAGAGGGTGTTGTGAACCTCGACTTCCAAGACCTTCGTTCCGTAATGGAGAATGGTGGTGGAGTCGCAATGATTGGACTTGGTGAGGCGAGTGGCGAGAATTGCGCTGAGCGTGCTACCGATGAAGCGCTCGAATCGCCGCTACTCGAGATCGACATCTCGGATGCTCGTGGCGCGTTGGTCAATGTTGTCGGGGGGCCTACGCTCTCGCTTGGTGATGCGGAGCGCTGCGCTCAGTTGATTCGCGACCGAATCAACCCCTATGCGAGGATTATCTGGGGTGCAACTACCGATCCATCGATGGGAGATGAAATCCGTGTGTTGCTCGTGCTGACTGGAGTCAAGTCCGAGCAAATTCACGGCGCGGCGCTGCACACACAGATGCGTAACCTGCGCAGCCGTACTGTCGAATTCGTCAACTGATTTCAGCCCAACCTTTGGGAAATGGATTCAGCTGCTCTTACTGAGCCACTGCTGACGAACCCCTTGGGGTTCGCCCGGCGTGCTTAAAGAGGGGTGGTTTGTCGCCGGGTCGCTGTAGAGGGAGAGCAATGGCTATGGAGAACTCAGACATCGGGGCCATCGAGCAAACTGCACAGAGACTGCAGGATGATATCGAGGAGCGCGTACGCCGCGTTCAGACTGGATCGATGGCACGTATCCTGAAGATGGCTCGCAAGCCATCCAAGCAGGAATTCCGCCAGACTGTCATCGTCTGTGGTATCGGAATGTTCATTCTCGGTGCTATCGGATTTGGTATGCTCTGGTTGATGGACAATGTCCTGCCTGACTTCTTCTCATGGCTTACGAACTCCTGAGGTGAGAAAAATGTCTGACGCATTCGTAGTCTATGTTCGCCACGGCGAGAAGGTCCTAATCATGCAGCGAGCCGATGAGGTCGCTGACTTCCCCGGCGCTTGGGATGGTATCTATGGTGCCGGCAATCCCGAAGATATCGATGCCGTAACCGCTCGCGTAACCGAGTGCACCGGCATTCCTGCTGAGTCACTCGAGCACGTTCGCTCCGGTCCTGCTCGCGGTCTCGCTTTCGGCAACCGCCTGAACGACGTTACCCCTCTACTGTTCATCTCTGACAGCGAGGAGGTCTCATCTCGAACCATCTACAAGAATTTCGAATGGGTCGACCCGGCCAATATCGAGAATTACAAATCCGATACGTCCGAGGGGACGGGGGCAGTTCGCTATGCCATTCCTCAGATTGGCGCAATGTATGGAGACGTCGCTTCTTTCCTCTACATCCTCAAGACTAGCATCGGTCAGGAACAGAACGTCGCAAAGGAGATTCGCGCCCGCCTCTCAGGAACCGGGTCACTCAAGGATATCCAAGACGAGATCTTCGGAGTCCTAGTCCCTGGCCACGTGCGTGGCTACATCTTCGTCGAAGCCTCCGCCGTGCACCACGTCGAGAAGCTAATCGGAATGGTCGGTATGACCACGACCCGCCTGAAGAATTGCCGTAAGGTGCTTCCAGGCGTGTCACCTCTCGAAAACACACTTTCCTATCTCGAGCCAAAGGCGGCTACCGCCGGCATCGAAGAAGGTTGTATCATCGAGATCAGCGGTGGCGCTTTCAAGGGCCAATCCGCCCGCGTCATCCGCGTTACAGAATCCAAAGAAGAGGTCACGGTCGAGCTCTTCGATGCAGCTGTTCCAGTCGCTCTGACCGTGCGCGCTGACCAAGTAAGAGTCACTCAGCGCGTCGAATGAGCAAAAAAAGGAGAATCAGGAGGCCCGTCAGCACGCTCAAATAGAGAGAGTAGGTCGGCGGGTCGCTTCAATAGGGGGTATCATGTATGTCAGCGCGAAACGAGACTCCTCACGTGATCATACAGACCCTCGGTCTGAAGAAGTGCAACGGCAGCTGGGATGCCTCCACTGAGAACCTCTCAATGGAGCAAGTCAAGCAGGTCGCTGAGAAGCAGAAGGACCGCTTGACCGGTTCATCTCTTTACGCGCGCTCGCGTGAGATCATGGGTACCTGTGTGGCAATGCGCGTCAAGGTTGAGGGCATGGAGCCCAAGGCCGCTCTACAAGCAATGGAAGAAGGGAGATTCAACGAACATTTTGAGTGAAATATCACGAATTGCGGGAGAGGGGAACCTCGCTGACCGCAGAGGTGAGGAATATGAGAGAAAACATCCAAACAGCGATTGAAGAAGCCCTGAACAGCGCTCCTGAGCGCAAGTTCACTGAGACCGTCGAGTTCTCGTTTAACTTGAAGGACATTGACCTGAAGAACCCAGCAAACCGTATCCAGGAGGAGATCCGTCTCCCTGCAGGTCGCGGTAAGCCGGTGAAGATTGCAATGTTTGCTGGTGGCGAGATGGCTACCAAGGCACGCGCCGCCGGAATCGATATCATCGATCCAACGACTATCGAAGATCTCGGTGGAAATCGTCAGAAGGCTCGTAAGCTTGCGAATAGCATTGATTTCTTCCTCGCTGAAATCCCACATATGGGAACTGTCGGTCGCTTCCTCGGTGTGGTTCTCGGACCTCGCGGTAAGATGCCTCGACCAGTTCCACCTACCCTTGACCCAGCAATGATTGCTGCCGGTCTGAAGGATACTGCAATCGTGCGCTCGCGCGATAAGATGACTTTCCACAGCCCTCTCGGCTCTCGCGAGCAGAGCGTCGATGAATTGACCAACAACGCAATGGCAATCTGGACTCGTGTCACAGGTAAGCTCGAGCGCGGTACTGGAAATATCCGCTCTTGCTACGTCAAGACCTCGATGGGACCCTCAATCAAGATTGAGGTGATTCAATGATTGATGCTAAGATCGCTCCATGGAAGCGCGATCGCGTCGGAGAACTCGCCGCGATTCTGTCCTCCGATGGAGTTCTGGGAGTCGTCGACATTGGCGGCGTCCCAGCCAAGAACATGCTCAGCATGCGTAAAGACCTCCGCAACAGCATGAGTATCACGATGGCCAAGAAGACGCTGATGCGCCTCGCTTGGGAACAATCTGGCCGCCCTATGGGCGACCTCGACACTCTACTTGATGGCGCAATCCAGCCGGCCATCGTTCACACAGACTCAATGAACGCCTTCCAACTCTTCTCAGAATTGGAGAAGACCCGTCAGGGCCGTGCAGCTAAGGAAGGCGAGGTATCTCCAATCGACATCGTCGTAGAGCAGGGACCAACCGAGTTTGGACCAGGTCCAATCGTCGGTGAATTCAACGCCGTGGGAATTCCCGCGAAGATCGACAAGGGCAAGGTTGCTATCCAGAAGACTACGACTGTGGTCGAGCAAGGAGAAACGATTTCTGCTGACCTTGGAATCATGCTCGCAAAGCTTGGAATCAATCCGATTGAGATTGGTATCATCCTTACCGGAGCGATTGAGGACGGCTTCCTATTCGAAGCCGACTCGCTCGACATCGACACTGAATCATTCCGCACGGACATCATCACAGCGACATCAGGCGCCTTCAATCTCGCCTGCAACATCCGCTGGTTCTCTTCACAGACAATGCCGACCCTCCTGGCCAAGGCCAGCGGAGAGGCGACATCTGTCGCTGTGGAAGCTGGCATCACCAACGATGTCACGATTCCACTGTTCGTATCGCGCGCCAACGCGCGCGCGCTGGCCCTCGCGGGACAGCTAGATTCCTCTGCGCTTGATGACGAGCTGGCAGCTGCACTCGGTGCTGCTGCTAGCGCCGCCACCAGCGCACCCGCCGCAACCTCCGATGCGGCAGACCCAGCCGAGGAAACTCCGGCTGAGGAGGAAGAGGAGGAAGAAGAGGAAGCCGAGTTCGGTGGACTAGGCGATCTCTTCGGCTGAAAAAAAATAGGTGAGAAAAATGGAATACGTATATGCTGCAATGCTTCTGCACTCCGCAGAGAAGGAAATCGATGAAAACGGTGTGAGCTCAGTTCTGAGCGCCGCTGGTGTGGATGTTGACGGTGCTCGTGTAAAGGCACTCGTCACTTCGCTCGGTGATGTTGACATCGGTGAGGCAATGGCGACTGCGGTCGCTGCGCCTGTCGCCGCTGCCCCAGCTTCTGCTGGCGGCTCTGCCGACGCTCCTGCTGCTGAGGAAGCTCCAGCTGAAGTAGAGGAAGAGGAAGACGACGCCGGTGGCTTCGAAGGACTCGGATCTCTCTTCGGTTGAAGCGCGAAGTAAGCGAGAACACTACCCTGCAACCACCGCCTAGCGGTGGCTATCAGGTCGTGCGGACGCTGGCCGCTCTAACGGGCGGATGCCGCGGGACTGCTCACCCTTCCCTCGTTCAGGCCTCACGACACGCGCACCAACCGCTAAGGCCGATTGGTGTGACCCCTCGACATGGTCGGGCGTCTTCTTGAGATTCCTGTCTCGGTGACACCGACCGATGCCATCCGCGCTCTGAGATTAGTCGGAGAGTCGCGCGGATGGTCCATGCGTCGCTTGGAAGAGTCTCGCATGGTGCATCGTTTCGCCATCATTATGCCACTTTCACGGATGACACGAGTCCTCGGTATCGAGGTACTCGAAGGCTCGGCTCGAGGACTGAGCCTGCGAACTTGGTCGAATGTACCCGGCTCAGCTGGCAGAATCACTTGGATCTCGATTGAAATCCCACCTCATCTCGAAGGAGAAGAGTGGAAATCTATTCTCGATGAATGGAGTTCTCGACTTCCCCGATGCCCATGGCAATGGACATTCGGGGAAAGGTCGATCATCGGCTTCCTATTACCCGAATACCGACGATCTCGCGTCCACTTTGGACGCGAAGGAATCGACGTCAAGCAATGGACAGAAGCGCTCACGGAAGAAGAATGAGTCCGCTTTCGAGCGCTTCTGACTCAAGCCCGTAGGCTTCTTGATAGGCTATTGCAGGTACCCAATGGCGAGCAAGATGGACTTCGAGAGTCTGATCGACACCCCGCGTAAGCAGGCTATGCTCGGCATTTCAATCGCCTTCATGATTGTCTTTCCACTCTACTTCCAAGTCATGCCCAGCCTCATCGATGATGACCTCTTGGCTTCCTCATCAGGTGGAGGGGCTCGTGGAGGATGGGTCGTTACGTTCAACGAGGTTACCATCGAATTGAGTGAATCGGTGAACCTCGGCGACGGCGACTCTCACGACTCATTCTTCGACGTCGAGAGTGAATTTTTCATCGGTTATGTCGAAGTCTTTGTGACTTGCAACGATAATGACGATCCAGGACCGGGATTCTCAGATTCAGTCGATGGTACTAGCGATGTGTCTGGAGTAGACGGCGAGTTTGATGATCAGAGTGACTCTGGAACTTGTGGTGGAGGCAATTCAGGATTCACTATGGGTTGGGATGTGACGAGCAATTACACCGGTGAGTCATATCAGATTGAGGATGTCAGCGAGGGTGATATTCGCGCCGAGTGGAACGATGGCGGATTTGGACGTGGAACTTGGGCACTGACGATTACTGCTGATATCAGTGCCCCGCCGGGAATCGGAGGCTTTGTCGATAGTAACGAGGATTACGATATCACTTGGACGGCTGTTACTTACGAGGTCGTGCTCGAGCCGATCGTCGATCTGTGAACGGCTCAAGACTTGGCGTGAATTCGGATTACATCGCCGTTTTGGACTTCATGCTCAGCTCCAATAACACGACCACTGCGAGCATCAGTAGCGCGAATGAAGCCGTCTCCCAAGTCACTGTGAACCGCGTAAGCTAGTCCCTTCGCCGTGGTTCCTTCTGGTATGAGAATCGCATCGGGCAGGATGTTACCTTCGCCATCGACCCAATGAGTCTCATCCTGCACAGGATATGCAACTCGCCGGTCGAGTCTATCGAAGACAATGTCACCGACGAGACCGACTAATCCTCCTCCAGACCATCTCGAGAGTGATTCACCGATCGAGGACAGCGCCATTCGCTGGGCCTCGGAGAGTTTTGCTTCGCCCTCAGCACTGATGGTGAATCCACCACCGGGCCGGTGCTCGATAAGGCCAGCCACACTTGCCCTGCTAAGCGCAAGTTCGGCTTCAGCACTGGTCGGTACGAGGATTCCTCCTGCTGATTCAACGATTTCCGCTAGATTAGCCCACACTCCATCATTAGCTCGGTCGGCTTTGTTAGCTGCCACGCAGATTGGGAATAGGGCGGCTCTAACCGTCTTCGCGAGTGTAGTCAACTCCGCTTCCCCCCATGACCATGGCACTCCAGCATCGGGGTGCTTCGAGCCTACCGCTGCGATTCCGGCAGTAACTTGTAATTCACTAGCACCGATACCACTCAATTGATCGTGAAGATAGGTAGTGAGGGCTTTCTCTCCCTCGGATTGAACACGGCGAGCACCGCGCTGCCAACTCGATTCGATGATACCCCGAATCCATGCATCCAACTCACCGAGCAGGAATTCGTGCTCCTCGACTGGATCAGAACCACCCTCGCCGACCGGATTACCCTCAAGATCGGTCGAACCAGATACATCGACAACTTGGATTAGCGCATCACAGCGTGCGAGATCGGAGAGGAATTGATTTCCTCGCCCACGCCCTTCGTGAGCGCCGGGAACCAGTCCGGCCACATCGACAAGAGTCACTGGAACCAATCGATTGTGGCCGACGCAAGAACCTGTGTTTGGTGTGCAAATGCTACCCCCTCGAGGGTCGTCAGAAGTTGTTTTCTCAAGCCTTCCATCAGACTCACGTTTAGCACGCATAGCCGCGCAAGCACACGGTTCCCTCAGTGGAATCCACGATACACCGACATTCGGCTCGATAGTTGTGAAGGGGTAATTGGCGATGTCCACAGGAGTCTGCGTCAAGGCAGAGAATGTCGTGGACTTACCCACATTTGGCTTGCCGACCAGTCCAATCCTCATGTCATCCCTCGTTTGCAACAAGGAGGCTTACCCCTCAACTTGACGGTCTGACCTTCCGGAATCAACCGACTCAAAGGTCGGTCGCCGAACCAGCCTCATCAGATTCACCGACCGGCACGATGACAGTGTCCATTCCAGCGCCAGAGCCCAAGATTCGAGCCACCGTCGTTGGCGAAGCGAGATTGTAACTATCCACCTGGATGCTCGAAGCGCCCTCATCACCCTCTCCAACGATTTGCCCACGGAATAGTCCGCTGACCATGTTCATGCAGTGCAGAATCATTGCGATTACTACGAAGTAGAATATTACCGAGCCAGCCACAGCTAAGTCGTGAGCCAGGCTCGACGGATCAAGAACGCCAGCATCGAGTAGAGCAATATCGATGGCATTCGATGTCAGAGTCACCATCAATCCCAGTAGCACGCCGCTCGACATCAGCCAGAAAGCGGTTCGGGCGCGGCTAGCCGAAGCTAACTGGCGACCAGTAATCGACGGATACAGGGCTAGAGCAGCACCGAAGTTCAGTGGCACTAAGACAGCCCAACGACCCATTTCATCGATGGTTCCAGCAATACCAGTTAGAGCATCGGTCCCGGAGACCGAATCTGTCTGAACAAACAAGGCCCCAACGAAGACAGGAATCATCGCTATAACACCGAGATTCATTTCAGCCAAGCCTGCCATATTTGGGTTGGCGCCAGAAGAATTACCACCGCGCATCGTCAACATTGCATTAGCGCAGAAGGCAATCACTGGAATTGCAGCTAACGCCAGCAAGAAGCTTGAGACGACCATGTCGCTCTGACCCATTGCCATCTCGCCAGCATCGAGACCGAAGAGGTCCGCAACTAGCGAGCCTTCACGAGATCCCAGAGGCTGTAGAGTGAACAAGCCGCCGAATAGAGTGGCACCGACTAGTGAACGCGACCACAGAGCATTACCGCTCGCCACACTCGTAGCATAGAGTACTACACCAGCGGTTGAGAGGAAGAAGAATCCACCAGACTGAATTCTATACATCAGCCACTGGCCATCGCCATCGGTGATAGCACCGGTGGCAATTCCTGCGATCAGGTTGAACGATTCAGACATCAATCCGAAGAGAATCAACCAAGCCGGTAAAGAGATTGAACCCGAACGATTGGCGAGTGTCAGTAGTTGGTTGATTACGATTGCAGTAATAGCCAGAATATGGATGCCTGTGCCGATAATGAGAACCTTGACTCCCAGAATTACAGGGTCGTGCGAGCCGATTATCATCACTACAACTGACCCTGAGTAAAGGAAGGAGACGAGAGTACCGTTACGCTCACTCGCCAAATCAGTTCCTAGCAACTTGGGGAGAATGTGCAGACCGCAGCCGATAATTGCCATCGTGACTCCACCGAAGGCAGTCACGGCCTTGCCGGTAGCAGCCAGTGTCTCGGCGGTCGGGTCATATCCCCAAGCACTGAGTGAGTGCAGAGCAGTAGGGTCGTGAGCAAGCCAAAAACCCTCGAAGGTGAATAGCCCACCGAGCATCAGCCACAGGGCTGACTGAACAATCCATGCTCTTGCTGCAGAGCCTGAACGGCCCTCGACTAATTCGATTCCAGGGCCGAGAGCCTTCTCGAGCATGAACATCCCCATGCCACGGGCAACGTCAGAGAAAATCCACAGTCCACGATGGACGAGGAGGTAGAAAATGAGGGCGCAAGCCCAGAAAACTGCTAAGGTTGAGAGTATCGAATCCATCACAATCACCTCACTCGCGAGTGGCCTCCGTAATCATCGTAGCCAGAATCGCGAAGATTCCAAACATCGCTCCAAGGATGAAAAACCAGATTCCGCCGGTAAGTGCACCAAAGGTTTCGAAGTCGGAAATCACGGGGTAATTCTGACCTGGGTAGAGGATACTGAAGACCACCATGAAGATGAGAGCGGAGACCAATGCTCCGACTAATATCACCCTTGAAGCCGCAGGTTCGTTATCGCCTTGTAGGAATCCGTCGTCATTTGCCATCGAGACACCACTTACCCACAATACTTCGTGGACGGGCTGACCACCATAGATTCGCCCTTAAGCATTGGGCGAGGGACGTAGTCCCTCAACTCAGGGCGCTCGCATTAGGTCAACGCGGTTGCCTCTGCGGTCGCGCCCTGACCCTAGTGGAGTAGGGAATGTGAGATCTGAATTGATTTCTGCAGACCAGACGGCCTTACAATCGCATTCGAGTCCTTTGAATTCAGCTAGATTACGGGAGACTGAGTAGCGTTCTATTGCGGCGACCACGTGCTTATCGCAATTGCCACAATTGTGGGCGCCGCGGATTTTGCCGCCCGCAGTTGGATGAACGATGATGCGGGCGTCGTGCTCTGCGGTGGCTTCGTGGGTTCGCTGGATCATCTCGACCAGTGACCACAGCCATGGCGGGCGGTACTCTCGATTGCGGAAGAGGCGGTCGACGATGGTTCGATTTTGGATGTTCATCGGGTTGATCGATACTTCGTCGGAGAGCGGCGCGACTTCGATGAGCCACTTTGAAGTGTGTTCGAGGGCGTCGCCCTCACTCATGAATGGGGGCTTGAAAATCAGGTAGGTTTTGACTCGAAGACCGTTGGTGCGGAGGTCAGCTACCGACTTGCGCCAGGTCTTCGTTGAGAATCCCTTATTGACGTGAAATCGTAGTACTGCGTCGTCGTAAGCCTCGAGTCCGATTGCAACTGTAGTGTTCGGATTGTGCTTGGCGAGGAAGGCGAGTTTCTCTGGCTTGCACATGTGTGCTTGGGCTTCGACGATGAGGTGTAGACCCATCTCGTGAGTCTCCCGCAGGACGTGTTCTTGCCACTCGACTGGATTCTCTTGGTCTTCGAAGAAGGTCCCAGAAGTGTAGACCTTGACCATCGTGCATCCTTTGAAGTCCTTGGTTTGCTTCTTTGCAGCATCCCACTGCGCGAAGAGATTGTCTGCAGTCACATCATCGCGTACGTCGTTGAAGTAGCCACAAAAGGTGCATCCAGACTTCCACCACCAAGCACATCCGCGAGTTCTGAGAATCACAGTCGCGGCTTGGCATGGCGTGCCGTCTGGCATTCGCTCAGGAGTCACATAGACTGTCGCGGGCTTGCTTGCGTCCCAAGACTCTCGACGAGATATCGATGCTGCGGTGTTCTCTGGCGCCTTGACCAAATGATGAATCTTGACGGCGGGTGAGCCGTCGCCCATCACACCACAGGCATCTCCCATGATTTATCGGCTCTGAACCCCGACTTGATTCTGACGGGTCCAATAGGTCAACCTAATTTGCCTGCTCGCATCGTAAGTGGTATGGAATCTGTTTCGGATAGTGGGGGTTCGAAATCAGAATTAGTCGATAATTTGCTCGACAAAATGAGTGCTGAAGAGAAAAAATCTCTGAAGAGTTGGTATTGGTACGACTGGGCCAATCAAGCCTTTGCACTCACTGTTCTTACCGTAGTAGTCCCCTTCCTGCTATCCAGTATGTTCAATCTAGCCACAGGGGGTGGGAAAGAGTATGCTGGATGGGAAGTTACCGGTGATGGATTCTATGCTATTGTGCTAGCAATATCTAGTATGTTTGTTGCAATTAGTAGTCCGATTCTTGGTGCTGTAGCAGATCGAATGCCGATAAAGAAGAAAATTTTGTGGATTTACACGATTATTGGCATCGTATTTACTGCATTAATGGGAATCTCACCTTTCATGGGAGAGGATTCATCGTGGAAATTCCTAGCAATCTGTTTAGTCATTGGAAATATTGGATTTGCAGGAGGGAATGTAATCTACTATGCTTTCATGCCCTATCTTGCAGATTATCGATTAATGGATCATGTTTCTAGTTGGGGATATGCCTACGGTTATGCTGGAGGTTCACTACTACTAATCGTACACTTAGTCGTCGGGACGACTGGTTTCTTTGGACTTTCCACAAGTTGGAGCCCTCCGATACTTAGCTTCGTCTTCATCACCAGTGCACTATGGTGGTTAGGTTTTGGAATGCCAATTTTCAAGAATACACCTGAGCCTGAAATTCCCAATCCCACTGAGTACGAATCTTTGACTGAAGCAATGATTGACGGATTCAGAGAAGTTGGTAAAACATTCAAGGAAATAAAGAAGTACAAAGTATTGGTAACTTACTTAATTGGATATCTTCTATTCTATGATGGCATCAATACCATTGGAGCAATGGCCTCAGCTTTTGCGGATTCGGTTCTAAGAATTAATCCGGCTATGAATTTCGTACTATTACTAATGGTCAATATCACCGCTATCCCGATGTCAGTAATAGGTGGCCGTCTGGCTTCTAAACATGGTACCAAAAAAATCCTTGGAGCTGCTCTTTCGGTTTACTGCGTAGTTGCCGTACTAGCGGTTGGATTTGCACCCCTAGATCTTGATGATGACCATGAAAGATATGATTTTCAATATGATTGGAACGAAGACGAGGGTGTTTACGAACTCTCCACGCTCTATGATAAAGGAGTAGATGGATGGGTGAGTAAAGAAGGAGCCGGGGATGCAGAATTCAGAGATAGTTTCCTCTCTTTCTTGAAAGAGGGAGAGGATGAAAGAACCTCTCTGAACCTAGAGGATGCAGGCTTATTGGCCATTGAAATGGATCAAATGACTGAACACAGATTCTCTTTCTCATTTAGTGGTGGAGAGTTGGATGAAAGCGCATCGGTAGGAGATGGGCACCCCTCAATTATTGAAGGCGGTATGGTGGATTGGTGGCCTAACTTCCTGAGAGACAATGTTTGGGGTCCCGCAGGATTTGGAGTTAACTTTCAATGGATTTTACTTGGAATGATGGTTGGAATGGTAATGGGAACTGCTGGAGCACAGGCTCGCAGTTTATTCGGCATGCTAATCCCAGCATCGAAGACCACTGAGTTCTTCGGATTCTTCGGATTTAT
>DAFD01000109.1:0-1755 GCA_002497895.1 Euryarchaeota archaeon UBA175 | reverse complement strand
ATGGATAGCCGAATGGCCCTTCTCAGCATCGTCATAGTGATATTACTAGGAATGCTGATATTCCTTCGTATTGATGTTGAAGAAGGAATAAGAGTTGCAAAAGCCGTTGATGCTGAAGCTGGATTATTTCGTGGTGAAGAAAAATGAAATCGTTTGAATTTGTTCAGAATTTGTTGACTACTCTAGTCATCCCTATGTTAGCAATTGTTGTGGGAATCGCTGCTACACCAGGAGTCTGGATATTTCTTGAATTTCATCCATTAGTTGCTGAGCAAGATTACTGGATTGAAATTCTTGGTACAAGCATCCTCCTTGGATTTGGAGTTATGATTTGGGGTGTAACCTTAGTTTTGTTATCAGGGGTTCTAGGTGGCTTGACTGGCCCCCGAGTTGGAGAAGGAAGGTATCCGCTCAGATCGTTTGTTACAATCCAGTGGGCATTTTCAATGCTCTTCCATCGTATTGCATTGTTCTTCCTACCAAAACTAGTCCCCTCATTCATTGGAACATTGTACTACAGACTTTCTGGAGCGAAAATAGGTAAGGGTTGCCAACTAAACACTGAGAATGTTAACGATTGCAAATCAGTAATTATAGGGAATAATGTTGTTCTCGGAGGTTCATGCACAATCAATGCGCATCTTGTTGAAAAAGGTGAGTTAGTCATGGCTCCTGTAGTAATCGGCGATGGGGCTCTTATTGGAGCAAAGTCGACTGTGCAACCAGGTTGTAAGATAGGAGAGGGAGCAGTAATTGCCACCATGGCTGTACTGCCAAAATGGACAGTGGTCCCAGCAGGAGAAGTATGGGGGGGCATTCCTGCAAAATGCATTCGCCGCGCCGACGGTTCAAAACCGGAATGATTCTGAGATAATCACTCAACTTGCGAGACGGTTCACTCGTCGTCGACTTCTTCCTCAGGCTCGTCACCAGCAGTCAACTCATCGCCTGCTGCTTCTAGAGCCTCATCCATGCGCTCGCGGAAGGTTGCTTGCTTCAGTTCCTGCTCGCGAATCGCCTCGATGGCGGAATCGATCATATCGTAGCGGGTCTGAATCGCTGTACTGAGATCCTCGAAGAGTTTCATGTGTTGAGCATACCAATCATCGCGAGCGTTCAGTTGGCCCTTGGCGACGCGTAGTGCCTCATCGAGGTCTTCAGCAACCTCGAAAACACGGCCAAGACGAGCTGATTCACGAGTATACATCTCCTCCATCTTCTGGAGTTCTGGCTCGAGGTGCTTGACTCGCTGGGAGTTCTTTGCACCGTCGAGTTCGAGGTCACGGATTCTTACATCCTTCTCTGAGAAGAGCTCCTGCATGCCCTCCATTTCGATCTCTTTGTCGATCATCTGGCGCTCAAGGACATCGATAGTTGCGTCCTTCTCATCGGTCGCATCCTTGAGGGCTGTGTAACCCGCGTAGAGCTTCTCAAGGCGGTCCTTCTCCTTGAGGAGATCCTCTTCCAATTGGCGGATTCGTAGATCGGGGGAGACAGTGGAGTCTTCTTCGCTCATCGACGCACCTCGCTACTTCGAGACTCCGCCCCGCTTTAACTGCGGCGGATTGAATGTTCTGCGAATCCGCGGTTGGAATGCCCGACGTCTACCTCGGTGAGGCGTAGAAATCACTCACAAAGGGCTGCGACTGCTGCTGCAAGTGCTACATTGACCCGCTTTGAGTGAGGGATGTGGAGTTTCTCGTCAGGTCCATGGGCATTATTCCCTGGACCTGCCGATCCGGTGCAGATGAAGGA
>DAFD01000042.1:10746-10884 GCA_002497895.1 Euryarchaeota archaeon UBA175 | reverse complement strand
TCTAACTTCCCAATTTCCGCCATCAGCATCAATCAGGTCGAAGCCCGAGCCTTCGCTTGGAGCTAATTCTGAGCCGGGCATTGATTCGACTGCTCGGCGCTCAATTAGGAAGGAAACTCTACGCCCATCAGTGAAGTA
>DAFD01000042.1:2733-10373 GCA_002497895.1 Euryarchaeota archaeon UBA175 | reverse complement strand
GCTTCCAGATCAAAAGTTAGCCAGCCGCTGGGTTGCATAATTGTGGGAAATATGGGGCATTGAAAAGACTTCTTAGTCAGTGAAGGAAGAGTCTCTGCCCAGTGAATATCATCGCCATTCCATGCTCATCAGCAGCATCGATTGATTCCTGATCTCGCATCGATCCTCCTGGCTGAACAACTGTAGTCACGCCAATCTCATGAGCGGTGTCAATACCATCACGGAATGGGAAGAAGGCGTCTGATACCATCATCGAACCCTTGGCTCTCTGGCCGGCTCTTCGTGCTGCAATTCGAACTGCCTCAACTCTGCTGGTTTGACCCGGCCCAACTCCTACTGTTGCAAAACCTGTCTCTGTCTGAGCAACCAAGACAATCGAATTCGACTTGACTTCGGAAAGAACAGTTGAGCCAAACCGTGCGAGTGCTACAAGGTCGTCATTGGCTGGTGCCTTGGTGACGCAACGGACTGCTGACCAATCTACAGATGGAGGGCCTTGGACTTGGGCGACCCAGCCTCCATCGAGTTGGCGGATTCTCACCTCGTCTTCACGTGGTGTGAAATTCTCTAGAGTGAGCATCCTTCGATTCTTCTTTTCGGAAAGGATTGCGAGTGCATCGTCTTCGTAGCCGGGGGCGATGATGCACTCGAGGAAATGACCGCCGATTGCTTCGGCGGTCGCCTTCTCGACAACGCTCGTGAAAGCGATGACACAGCCGAATGCAGATTCTGGATCGCTTGCAAGAGCGTTCTGCCATGCACCAACCTGCGTTGCGTCAATTGCCGCTCCGCAGGGATTTGTGTGTTTGATGACGACGCAGCCTTGTGAGCGCGCTTCGTCAGTGTCGCGGAGCAATCCGCGTGCGATCCGAAGCGCACCATCAAGGTCGAGATAATTGTTGAATGAAAGTTCCTTACCGCCGTGCTGCACGGCTGCGGCCAAGCCAATTGGACCCGTGGCACTGGCACCTGGATAGAACGCAGCCGGCTGGTGAGGATTCTCTCCATATCGCAGTTCTGTTCCGGTCTCGCTGGCAACGTGGATGCGGCTTGGAACGTCTGGCGAGTTGAATCTCTCATCCAACTCGCCGCTAACCGCCGCATCGTAAGCGGCAGTGGTTTGGAAGGCTTCCAACGCCAATTGTTTGCGAGCCTCTAGGCTGACTCCTGATGGGTCGCCATTGGAAGCCTCCAATGCCCCCAACACTGAGTCATATTGCTCAGGCGAAGTTAGCACCAAGCAATCCTTGTGATTCTTCGCCGCTGAACGGATCATCGTTGGCCCGCCAATGTCAATCATCTCAATCAATTCAGCATCTGGAGCTGGCGGGTCCTTCGCAGCCACTGCTTCGAATGGGTACAGATTGACACAAACCAAGTCGACCGTGCGATATCCCAGCTCTTCGAGCATCTCCATGTCGTCTGCACGGTCGCGACGGACTAGGATACCACCGTGTACTGCGGGATGTAGAGTTTTGACCCGTCCGTCGAAACATTCCGGATGTCCAGTGGCATCACTGACATCGATGACCGGCAAGCCTGCCTCACGCAAAGCACGCGAGGTTCCGCCCGTCGAGAGTAATTCCCAGCCAAGGGAGTTGAGGGACTTTCCAAGTTCGACAATCCCATCCTTGTGGAAGACGCTGAGCAGAGCGCGGGGCGCTGTCATACAACGGCGTAGCCGCATCCGGCTTGAAGTGTTCGCGGAGGCCAATTTCAGTCGCCGCGAGCGCTGATGACCTGATCGATTCGAAGCATACTCATCGCCGTCTCGACTGAGGACTCTAGCCCTTCCTCGATAACCGCCCGTGGATGCCATACGCCTGGAACCTCTCCAACCTCTCCATCGGCCTTGATTCCAATAGCCGGACCGTCCTCTCGAGCAGCAGCGCGCATTTCGAGAACGGCGTCAAGCGAGTCTTTGCCAGCATTGTCGGCGAGTGTTGCCATGATTGTCTCCTGTGCGCGCGCGAAGGCATCCATAGCCAGCCGTGCGCGCCCTGACTCGTTCTCACTAGCCTTGCGAACAGCATGTGCAATTCGGGCGTGTGAGGCCCCTCCTCCAGCGAGCAGTTGTCCGTTTTCGAGAGCAATGCTGGTAGCTCGTAATGCATCGTGAAGACCTCGGATAATCTCCTCAGTAGCGGTCTCCCCAGCACCACCTATTGCCAATGTGACGGCGCCCGGATTGTTGCAATCATCGATGGTGATGATATCCTCGACTTGGTCGGTCGCCTGTCGGCGCTCCCAACGAACGCTGCCGGCCAAACCGAGATCGCTCGCTTCGATATCTAACACTGAATCGAGGACTGTCGCTCCAGTCGCAGCAGCAGCATTTTCCAACTCGGATTCATCGAGTTCGGGGACGGCTAGAATTTTCGCATCTGCCAAATCATGCAGAATATCGCGGTCAATCTCGCCGCCAGCAAGAATCAAATTCGCTCCAGAGTCAATCAGCGCCTTTGCCAACTCGCTCTTTCGCTCGCTCTCAGCCTCGACGAATCCATCGAGCTGTTCTGCAGAAGTAATCTGAATCTCGGCGGTGCGAGTCATCTTGCGAATCTTGACATCGCCGCCGATAACAACTGTCCGAGCATTCACCAAATCATTCGGCAAGGAATCCATCAGAACTCGGCGGCGAATAGCAACACCACGAATCAAATGACTATCGCGGAGTCCTCCTGAGCCGATCTTGAACATCGCTACATGCTCGGCTCCGGGCTTGTCGACGCTTTCTTCAACCGCAGTCAAAGCGTCGCGCACCATCGGTGCGAAAATATCGATTGCAGCCTCGGTTCCCTTACCGGTCAAGGCGGTTTCAGCGACGCCTAAAAGACGCTCCTCATCGACATCAACAGCGTCGCTGTCCATCTGTTCGGAAGCAACCGCCATCGCCGTTCGATAGCCGTCAACGAGAGTAAGTGGGTGAAGTCCTTTGGAGAGTAAATTGTTGGCTTCTTCGAGAAGAGCACCACAGAGCATCATCGTCGTTGTGACGCCGTCTCCACATGCCTCTTCCTGGGTATTGCCCATCGCCACCATCATCTTAGCAGCGGGATGTTTGACCATCAACTCGGCTACGATTTTTGCTCCATCGTTGGTCACCGCGGTCGAACCATTGGTTTTGTAGAGCATCTTATCGAGGCCCCGTGGGCCATAAGTTGGCTTCAGAAGATTCGAAAATACGCGTGCTGCTGAAATGAGCTTTTCCTGAACGGCCGTGCCACTGGTCACGCTGGTCTCCTCACTGACCACGACCACCGGAGGCTTGCCTGCTTCCTCGCTCATCGGCCCGCCGACCGAAGAGTCCGTCAAGAACCCTTGCGAATAGTACTGTATGCTGAATTTTTCAGCGTCGTCCGCGTTTTTGCTTCCTGCCGCCCTTGCGCTTTCCGCTGCCGTGCTCCCATTGCCTGCCGGAGCGAGAGCGCCATTCATCGCTGTCGTTTCCACCCCACGACTCGCGCTCGACCTTCTTTCTCAGGGCTCGAGGGAGCTCTGTTACTGATTTTACATTGAGTTTGATACGGCCCAGATCCTTTTCGAGGGAACGAATAGCATCGCCGCCTGGGCCGACCATGGCACCAATTGCTGAATCGTCGACATAGATGTCGGCAGATGCATCGGTGAGGAATTTTGCGTGAAGTACTGAGATCCCTGTGAGTCGGGTCGCCTCGCGCTTGAGTTCTTCCGCTGCGAGGCGCCATGCGGGGCTGCCGCCTTCGCCAGCTGCTCCACTGACTGGAACTACTGCAATTTCCGAGCCGAAGGCGAACATTTCGTGAGTCAACTCGCCGCTCGGGAATCGCTTGATTTCGATGACCGGGCGGCTGAGATCTGATTCCATTCCAGTTGGAGCACGTACTACCATCTTGAGTTCGAGAACCTCGCTTACCTTGCCCTTCTCGATGTTGATTACTGTGTCTAGAACTTGTGAAATGAGTCCGAGTTCGACCTTACCTACGAGCCTCTGGATGGCTTCCAGTGCGCTATTTGCGTGGGTCACACCGAGTAATCCTACACCGGCGAGGCGGACATCTCCGAAAATCTCGAAGTCGCGGGCTCGCCGAACCTCGTCAAAGATGACGAAATCTGGTCTGACGAGGAAGATGACTTCTGCTGTCTTCTCCAAATCACCTTCGAGGGGAGCGTATTGTGTAACGCGCTGAGGGACTTGCAAATCTCTTGGTGCTTCCATAGTTTTGACCATCGCACCCACCGTCTCGTCAAGGTGCGCTGCAATCGCCTGAGCGAAGGTCGTCTTGCCGCTTCCTGGCTTGCCGACGACGAATACACCACGATGGTGATCAGATAGACGCCCCACAAGTTCGTCTTGTAGTTCGTAATCGCTGAGTTTGAGGTGTGCCACCGGTCGCACAACTGTGATTTCCCAAGCCTCCGAGAATGGTGGCCAAGCGCAGGTGACTCGTAAATCTCCAATCTGCATGATTCGACAGCCCTCGCGCTCGATTTCGATGAAACAATCCGAGCGCGCTTCGTGCTGCTCAATCACCATCATCAACTCCTCAGACAGACTCTCAAGAGCTGGTTTGTCCCAGATATCCTTGGAAACTTCCTCTAACCGGAGAGCGCTGATGTGTCCGGCCTTCACTCTTGGAGGGCATTCCGCCTTCAGGAAAACCGTAGACGCCGTCTCATCAGCGAGCAGATTCTCGAGCGAATCAGGAAGTGGAGGGTGGTCGCCGAAGGTTGCCATATTCATTCCTCAATTGAGAACATTAACGCACCATCGTACAAACATGGTACCAGCAAAGGCAACTCCGAGAGATGCACCGATTGGGTATCCAAGTGTTCCAGTGTATACGGCGTACTGCGCCAATGTAAGTGCGGTCACAGTTGCCATATCCAGCAGTGTTGATCTACCCCATCCTGACTCCTTACGGATGTGGTTTCGGCCAGTCCAAGTAAACCAGAGAAGAGCAACCGTACCGACGATTAACGCGTGGCCGACTACCCACCCCAGAGAGTCGCCGAAAGTCGCTACAATGCTGTCTTGGAAGTCTCCGAAGACCGCCGATGCGAGGTCGAACATGGAACTCCGAGCCGCCTATCGTTCTTCAATCAACGGGCGATTCATTGACGGATGATGCGCCGAATCTCATCGAGATCGGCGCGTGCGGAGATGGGGGCATTTACGCGCCGTGATTCAATTCCTTCGAGTTCTCCGGCATGGTAATTCACTACTATATCGGGATCTTTCAACACATTACCTGTGAGAATCCCGACGACGCGCTCGTCAGAACCAATAACTCCCTCTTGGACAAGACGACGAATGCCTGCAACAGTGGCGCAGCTAGCCGGTTCTGCACCGATTCCTGCAGCGTCAACAAGCGCCTTTGCATCCATTATCTGGTCATCATTCACCTCTGTCACGACACCGTTCAGAGCCTCGAGGCCTCGCATTGATTTACGCCATGAAACCGGATTTCCAATCTTGATGGCAGAGGCGATTGTATCGGCCTTCACAGGTTCGACGTTCTGGCCACCGAGCCATGCCGTATACAGCGGATTGGCGCCGGCTGCCTGAACAACAGCCAATCGTGGCAGCCGATCAATGATACCAAGTTCCAGCAGCTCGAGTAATCCCTTCGAGATTGCAGTGTTGTTGCCGAGGTTGCCGCCTGGGAGCACTATCCAGTCAGGAACTTGCCAGTCCAGATCTTGCATTATCTCGAATCCTATTGCCTTCTGACCCTCGATGCGGAACGGGTTGATTGAGTTCACTAGATAGATGCCTTCGCTCGCGCAAACATCCTGAACAAGCGCCATCGCGTCGTCAAAATCACCCTCGATTTGAATCGTCTTAGCGCCATACGCGAGCGCCTGACTTAGCTTTCCAAAAGCAATCTTACCTTCAGGGATGAAGACGATGGCGTCCAAGCCAGAAATCGCTGCATAGGAAGCCATCGAAGCAGAGGTATTTCCTGTTGATGCGCAAGCAACAGCACTCATTCCTAGGCGTTTTGCAACGGTGATTGCAGTGGTCATTCCGCGATCTTTGAAGGAACCTGTTGGATTCTCTCCCTCATGCTTGAGCCACAGATCTTCAACTCCGACTTCGCTCCCAATCGCACTCGCATCGTACAACTGAGTCGAACCCTCACCACGTGCTGCCGCTGCCGCCTCTAGCACTTCATCGGGTAGCGGGAGGATTAGTTCGCGGAATCGCCAGACTCCCGAACGGTCGAGAGGTGCTTTGGAGGCGAGGCGAGCATCGAGCACCTCTCGGGTCAAATTGCACGCGGATAAGTCGTGGATTACGTCAAGCGTGCCGGAGCAATCGCAACGGTATCGTGGGTCAAGGCCGGGGTAAGTGGCATCACACCTAACGCATGCCAGATGCCATGCAACCTCGCTACCCATCGTGGAGTCGAGTATGACGGCTTGATTTGAAACCCATCGAGCCGGACTCACCGATGCAGACATAGCGAATTGGCCCGACGCAATGGTGTGAATGAGCGCAGGCGTAGGCTATTGGTCGTCAAGGCGGCGATGACCGTCTATGGTGGCGCAGCACGCGATTTGCTGCGAAATCTTCCGGCTATTGCTGAGCAATTCGAGGTTCGATTTCTTTGCCTAAACCTACGTGATTCGCAGCGCTCTCTAATTGAATCGATAGGGGTCGAAGTCCTTTGCCCGGAGCAACATTGGGAGGCTGAAGGCGGCCTGTGGAACGAGATCGTCGCGGGTCAGGAACGTAGTGCAGCGGCTGCATGGCGAGCATTTGCTCCAGCTGCCGAAGCAATCGAGTGGGCCGATGCGATTCATCTGACCGGCGGGAATGGTTCGATGGAGTTTCCAGCCCTAGTTCCTGCCGACAAGCCAATGCACTTGCATTTCCTTGAATCAAAACCAGGTATTCATGATGATATCAGCCACCTGAAGCCGGATGGTAGTGGTGGATGGCGCCCGCGCCTCTTGCACATTCTGCAAAGACGGCAGCGGGCGCGAATCGAAGCCTCATTCCGAGGCTTCGGCAACAATCCAAACTGGATAGTAAGTGCCAACTCCTCCTTCTCTGCCTCGAATCTCAAGCGTATCTACAACATTGATGGAGGAGTTCTACATCCTTCTGTAGATCTCTCAGAGTTCCCTAGCGAGCCGAGTTTTGGAGAGACTGCGGCATACGAAGCCGCAGGAGTTGGTGAGGTTGGAACGTATGCTGTGACAATCGGGCGGATTTCGAGGTTCAAGGGAACTTACGAGACGGTCGAGCACCTTGTCGGAAGCGGTCTCGAACTTGTCGTCATCGGCGGTGGTTCCGCCGATGATATCGAGTCACTACAAGCCTATGGAGAACGAAACGGAGTTACTGTTCGAGTTCTCTCTGGACTTTCATCAGAAGCCATGCGCGCTATCATGCGTAATGCCGCGGCAGTAGTCGGATTGGCTCATGGCGAGGCCTTTGGATTGACACCAATCGAAGCGATGGCTCTTGGCGTTCCGCCTATCTTCGTCAATGAGGGAGGCTATCGAGAGACTGTAGTTGACGGTAGTAATGGGCGGCTCATTGAGCGGGGCGACCTCGAATCGTGGAAGGGCGCGCTCGCACAAGCAACCGATCCGCCAACTCGGAGCGCTTGGACTGAAGCAGGACTGGCCCGTATCGAAGAACTCGG
>DAFD01000042.1:0-2341 GCA_002497895.1 Euryarchaeota archaeon UBA175 | reverse complement strand
GTGGGGCGCTGGTCATCGAATTCGTAGCCTAGATTGTCTATTTCCCAAGCACATATCTCAGCTATTCGAGCGATTGATTCATCATCATAAATCAACGAATAGTGATCTTTCGTTTTACGCGTCCCCGACTTCGCTCGTGGTAGAGAAATCTCGGGAAGTCCCAATTCGGCTAATGCAGCGGTCAGATCGGTATCGAGATTCTCGTAGCGGACGAATCGGTCGACCGCTGCTGCACCATCAATCGTGAAAATATCGTAATCACTCAGAATATCTGATGGCGTCTCGCGGACAAAATCCGCGAAGCTAGTACCTTCTTTCAGTTGATCTGCATCGGGGCGGTTCTTACGCCAGAAGTAGAGTGAAACCGCCCGATCCCATGGATTTCGCACAACACAGAACTTTCGGTAAGAATCGAATGACTGTGCCCCTATCCTTTCACGAATCTCACTAGCAGGGGCATGGTTGTAATGCCTCACGACATTCTTGCCGAGTAAACGACGAACGATTCCAGAAATCCCATTCTCTTGTATGCGTACCTCAAAATTCTGAGGACCACGGTGGCCGAGATCGCGCCGGATTTGCTCATCCACTTCGTCAATCGGAGTAATCACGTCATCCGGCCCACAGTGTTGAGCGAGGGCGATCTCGATGCTCGTACCCGCTGTCTTTCGGGTCTTGACGAATACGAACCTGTGCTGGTGAGAGACAATCATGTGGGGTTTGCGGTTTCGTGCTCATCTGTTTAACCATGACTGGATGGAATGATAGCGAAGACTGGCTTCGATTCAAACAATGGCTTACACCGAGGTCGATTCAGAGGCTGCGGCTGCCATCCTGAAATCGGCTGGCTGCGCACCACTTTCGGCCGTCCAAAGCATATCGGGAGGTTGGGCAAATTCGAATTATCTGCTGGAACTTGAAGACGGAGAGCGTCTTGTGTTGAAGATCTGGGATGAACGCTCGCCTAAGGAAGTCAATCGGCTCAATTCCCATCTCGAACTAATCGCCTCGCACGGGGTACCTACACCAGTTCCTTTGCTGCTTGAAGGAGGAAGGAGAATGCTGGAAGTCGATGGCCGAGCTTGGATGCTGCTGCCTTTTGTCGATGCACCATGGCTGGCCGGCGACCGCTCTTCAATGAAGCATCTTGGCGAATTGATGGCTCGGCTACATTCGATACCAGATGATGGGACCTTCATTTCGGAATATACGATGGGAACTGACGTTTGGCCTGAATTGTTTGAGAGAGCAGAGGCAGAGAATACTTGGTCGCCGTTTTTGCGCGAGTTGGAAGCAGAATTGGCACGACTGCCGAATCTATTGCCTGCGGGCTTACCACGTGGAATTATTCATGGTGATTTGTTTCAAGATAATGTTCTCGCGAGCGATGGAGAAGTGAAGGCCGTTCTCGATTTCGAGGATGTGTGCATCAATGTGCTCGCGAGCGATTTGGTGGTGGCCTTCATCGGTTGTGGCTGGGAAGACGGAGTGCCTGTTGAGGAACGCTGGACTGCGCTGCTCGAGGGTTACGAATCCGTGCGTCAGCTGAGTGAAAACGAACGAGCTGCGCTACCTGAATTATACTACTACGCGACGCTTTCGGTTGCGGCTTGGCGATATCGAAAATTCAGAATGGAAGTCACCGGGACTGAACACTCTGACCGCTACAAGTTGATGACTGAGAGATTGGATATTCCACTACCATTCTTAGGCTACCAGCCGAGAGGTGGTGCTAGATGAGTGCTGTAGTACATTCAATCAACATCAGCACCGAAGGAGGCGTTCCCAAGATGCCAATCAGCAAAGCAGAGGTTCGTTTTGCTGGAGTAGAGGGCGACTTCAATCGCTTTCGAACTGAGAAAAAAGAAGGGGTTGGCAGCCGAGCAGTCACCCTATTCTCATTAGAGAGAATTCATCAATTGCAGAAAGAAGGTCACGCGATTGGTGTTGGAACCACTGGTGAAAATATCACTGTAGAAGGTATTGATTGGGCTTCGCTATCTGTAGGAACTCGAATGATGGTTGGAGACGCAATGCTGGAACTCAGCGAGCCGACTGCCCCCTGCAGCAAAATTGGCAAGTCATTTATTGACGGCGCTTTTTCAAGAATTGATCACGATATGGAAATTGGTTGGTCTCGATGGTGTGCTTCGGTAATCGAAGAAGGGCATGTCGAAGTTGGTAGTCAAGTCATCATAATTTGAAGGGAGCTCAATGCGAGCCCACCTATGTCGTAGGTTCCTAGGGATACATCCAGAGGACGATTAGAAAGTGGTGCAGAGGACAGGATTCGAACCTGTGAAGCACTACGCACTGGGACCTCATCCCAGCCCCTTTGACC
>DAFD01000092.1 GCA_002497895.1 Euryarchaeota archaeon UBA175 | reverse complement strand
GATTCGAGACCTTCTTTTTCGAGCTCTGCGAGCAGCGATTCGAGTTGCCGCGAGCCAGTTATATCACGAGGTACGATGGCAATACTCTCGCCGAGCATGCACAATAGAACCGCTGTCTGCGTTGCTAGGCCGGCGCGCTCACTGGCATTCTGTCCGGACTCGAGGAGGGTTGCGCGAGCTGCATCGTTGATGAGGCGTGAATCACTTGCGAATGCCTCTGCTGAATCTAGTAATTCCTTCCAGCGCGAGACGTCCCATTCTCCCTCAGAAAGGAAATCCATCTGAGTCTTACCCGCCTCGCTAATCAATCGTTTCCAATCTGGATTATTGATGTATTCAGACGTATGTCGGCCCGGGCTTGAGCGCCATGCGAGAACCACTGGTGTTCCTTCACTCCAACCTTCAGCTCGGCCAGGGCCATTATCCAGCTTTTCTCCAGAGTATGGTGAACCGGGCACGAGTCGTCGCTCGACACCACCGGCTGCGAGCGCAGTGACATCTCCAAGCCCAGTTGAATTAGTTCGCTCGATCCTGTGTGCGATCATATACGAACGACGCAAACTTTCCTCATGTGGCAGCCCCAAAGCTCTCTGAAAAGCAGCGGCAGCCGCCACGGCACCTGCAGCTGACATACCGAATCCCTGCGAGGACGGCAAATGATTGCGAATGGAAATATCCCAACTCATCTCGCCAAATTCTGCGATTTCGTCCTTCAGCAGGTCGAGAACCTGCTGAAACATCCGCGTATCACCGTCGCCATCGAGAAATCTCACGCGCAATGAATAGTCTCCCGATTCACCACGAGCAACAGCCTCTGAGCCATCGGACAAACACAAGCCAGCTCCTAGGCTGCCCTGTCGAATCGGGTCATCATCGAGGTCATCGACTGTGAATAGCAGGGTCACGTGACCGCCGCAGGTCCCTCGACCGAGCACCGTTGCCATACAACCTCATCTCCGAGGTGATGCAAGAAGCCTGCGTCGGCTTCAGAGGACCGCAGCGAGGTCTTCGCCGAGTGAATTGAAAGTCGCTGAGAGAGAAGCAGAAGCCATCTTCAGCGCAGTCTGTGGATCCATCGAGCCATCTGTCTCGAAGCTGAAGATGTACTCTCCAGGAACTTCCTCGATGGTGATAGCTTCCTTGAAATCGCCTTTCTTCTCGGTTCCATCGCCAACGTGGTAGAGTTCCTTGATGAGTGTCTCAACCTTGGAAACATCTTCGAGGCGTCCTTCTTTGTCGAAATCCTTGGCCGTAATCGAGAGGTTGAGTCCCCAGAGAATCTTGGCCTTGCTCTTGTTGTTGAGAATTCCAACATGTCGTGGAACGAAGCCGACGCCGCAGACTGGTGACCACTTCGCATGCTGACTGCCACGCCCCATCACTGCGGTGGCGTAGAACTCGAGCATTTGTCCCTTGTACAACTTAGTGATTGGAATCGTTCGGTAGTGCTCCGGAATCTCAAGGCTCTCGTCACCGAGATAGATCATGTCTCCTGCGGTGACGGTAGTTCCCTCAGGGCTGCCGAATGCCTTGCAAGTGTAGATCATATTGCAAGCAGGGCAACCACGGTCTTCGGGAATGAGGTCCTTGCAGTTAGGACAAGTTTCCTGATAGTGGAATTGTTCGTGGTTGGTTGGGATTGGCACCATTGCTAGGCGCTGAGCAATCATCTCGTCGGGCAGAGGGCCGTTGGTCTCCCAAACGGTGAAATCTACTCCTTCCTTCTCCAACTTCTTTTCACACTGATTACAGCCAGTTCCGCCCGCAGATTCACGAGCTGCGGCTGCGGGATTCAGGTGACTGCACGATAGGCAGAGGTCGAATGATCCCATCTGAAATCGGACGACTTCGATGGCCATTTTTGGGGTGTCTGACATGAGAGTACGACGCAGAGCATTTGCATAAGCGCGGTCGCTGTCCTTGAGCAGGATTTTGATATTCTCCGGCCCTTCTTCGATTACTTCCATCTTTACCATTTCAAATCACCTCAGACCCTACGGCCCCTTCGTCCGCCCTTCTTTTTGGTCCCATCAGTAGGGATAGGAGTGACGTCCTCGATGCGAGTAATCTGTACGCCTGCACGAGTCAGAGCACGGATTGCCGCGGTGGCGCCTGGAGCACTGTGAGAGCGGTTTCCACCGGCACCGCGATACTTCACGATGACTTGGTCGAATTCTTTCTCTGAGAGCATCTCAGCGATGCGCTCGGCGGCTCGGGTTGCTGCGAATTGGCCACCGGCATCGCTGCCCTTCTTGGTGACCTGTCCACCGGAGACCTTCGCCAAAGTCTCGGCTCCGGTGAGATCAGTTGCGGTGATCAGCACATTGTTGTAAGTGCTGAAAATATGTAGAATCGCCTTGTGACCCATCATTCATCGCCTCCTTCTGGGATTGTATCTTCGACAGTTGGAGCTTTCTCCGCCTCGGCCTTGATTTGTTCGACGAATTCGTCGTTATCGGTCGTGGCACGTACGCCTCCGACTTCCTCAATTTCCTCATCTTCACTCTGACGTGTAATGCGGAGTTGCTCCATTTCCACACGGAATGGATGGTTATCGTTGAGATAAGGCGAATTAGCGCTGTACTGGAGGTTATCTTCCTCATCGCGTAGAATCTTGTAGCCAGGAACGGTCATGCGCTGCTCACCAATCGAGATGTGACCGTGAACAATCATGTTTCGAGCAGCTCGCATGGATGGTGCGAGGCCGCGGTAGTAAACAACCGACTGGAGGCGACGAGATAGCATGTGCTCGACAGTAATCTGTAGAACATCATCGATGCTAGATCCTTCTGCGAGCAGACCCTTGCGGACCATAGCGGTCACGAGGTCAGTCTTCTCGCGAGCGAAGTGCCCCTCAGAGGAGTCGACTCGCCCAATGAGCTTCATAGCTTGGTTTCGGTGACGGCGAAGAGCGGACTTCTCTCTCCAAATCTCACGCATTCCACCTACTCGCTTGAGGCCGAATTGCTCCTTGAGAGCATGCTCTTCCTCAATTCGAGCAGCCTTCCACGGGTGCGCGGGTGTCTGTGTCTTTGGTCTTGCAAACTTAGGATGGCCCATCTAATCACCTCACTTCTTCCTCTGCACACCGAGTGTGCTGCCGCTGCGACCGTTACTGCGCAGGCGCTGTCCGCGGACCTTGTGGCCGCTGCGGTGGCGTATTCCGCGGTAAGTCTTGATTGCAGCCAAGCGTGCAACATCGTCTTTCTTAGTCAATTTGACCTCGGTTCCGATGATGTGTGCATCCTCATTAGACTGCAGGTCGCGCTGTCTGTTGACGAGCCACCAAGGCACGTTCAACGCGTATTCGTCAATTGTTGTTCGAATCCTGTTCTGTTCCTCATCGGACAGATGTCCGCCGAGTTTACTGCCTTCGATATCTGCCATGCGGCAAATCTGTCCGGCCGATCGCTTTCCGACTCCCGGGATGGAAGTCAGGCCTTGCGCAATCGGTCGAAGACCATCGATGTCAGAGTCGGCGAGCCTCAGGATGTAGGAGAAATCCTCTCCTAGTTCTGCTTCATTC
>DAFD01000084.1 GCA_002497895.1 Euryarchaeota archaeon UBA175 | reverse complement strand
AACGACCTGGGCATCGGTAATCATTGACTCGCCGACCTTTGAGGTGTCTAAATAACTCACTATTGGAAAAGTCCTAAATCACCAATGATTAGACCTCATTCACCAGACCAGAAAACCGCGACGTTTCCTCGCTGGAAAACAACTTGTGAATTGGTACTTTCGGCTATTGCACCGAATAGCCCGAGACGCTCATCAGAGCCCTCGACAATACCTCTGTTCGCTTTGACCTTGACAAGGCCTCGTTTGCTCAATTGGTCTTGCATCTCTTGGACTAGAGAGTCAGTCAAACCATTTCTGCCAATCCTGACCGAGATGATGAGGTCGCGATCCATAGCCTGCTGCTTAATGCGCTTTGGAATCGACGACATCATTCATCCTCCACTGTGAGTCTCGTGCGGATTACTCTATCGCAATCGAGGCAAGTCGTTATTCGCACTCGGGATTCAATTCTAACCCGAGCGTTACGCCCGGGTACCAATATCTGCTGGCAGGTTCTGCAGATTTTACTTCTGAGTTCAGCGGGTGCGGAGACACCATGTCGCTTGGTGGTCCTGAGAATATCACGAGCGGCTGAGTCACCTAGAGTTTGATTTGAAGGGTTTGAGCCGTCGATTAATGTCGCTAGGTGATCTACGGCTTTCTCGGCCCTCTTCCGGCGAGAGACGGCGTCACGACCCTTTCTGCGGCCTGCCATTCCATCACCTCAGGCGTTGTTTCTAACCGCGTCCTCGACAGAGGAACCGACCTCTTCGATGGAAGCATTTCCATCGATGCTGATTAGCAAGCCACGCTCAGCATACCAATCCGCAAGTGGAGCTGTCTGAGCGTGATAAGCTTCGAGCCGAGCCCGAACAGTCTCCTCGTTATCATCAGGACGCTGGATGAGCCTAGATTCAATTTCAGAGGGGGCCGGTTTGAAAGTAACATGGTAGATCTCACCGGTCTCCGGATCCATTCTGCGCCCGACGATTCGCTGGATAATTGACTCATCAGGAACCTCGATAGAAATCACCGAACTGACATTGGCTATCCGCTCAAGCGATTCGGCCTGAGGAATCGTTCGCGGAAAGCCATCGAATAGAACGCCAGAGTCAGCGTCATCCTCCTGCAATCGCTCCTCTATCAGGCCGATGATTACCTCATCGGGAACGAGTAGACCAGCGTCCATGAATTCCTTCGCAGCCATCCCCATAGGAGATCCTGCCTTGACAGCCGACCGAAGCATGTCTCCTGTGGATATCTGAGGCTTACCCGTGAGATCGACGATACGCCCCGCTTGGGTGCCTTTGCCCGCTCCCGGTGGCCCGAAGAGGACTATCGATCCAGCCATCAGACACGCCAGCCGTCTAGCGGTCTTAAGGCAGACCCTGAGTAAGTTCACTTGTTCTGTTCATGCCAGATATGGCCGTATGCGACCCACTGGTCCATCGTCCAACCATCTGGCAAGCCACTTGGCGGTAGAGGCATTGCACCGGGTGGAACGGGCGGCAGAGATAGTGTAGGCATACTTGACGCCAACACGTTAGAAATCTCATCATCACTGACTGCCTTGCTCAGAACCTCTCCAGCAGAACTCGTTTCTAATGCCATCTCGCGGCGCTCGACGTTAGACCCAGAATGTAGAGCCGAACCCACCGGAATCAATTCTTCATCTGAGCTCATGGCCGCCGCCGACTCGCGACGCATGCGAACTAGAGCAACTCCTACGCCCGCGAGGACGATGAGGAAAATTAGCGCGAGCGACCATTGTGGCAGACCTAATTGAACCATCAGACAACCGATACCGCTGCAAGAATCATCGCGTGCGCGAGAGATTTCTAACTCCATCTCTTCGTTGGTGATGGAATTAGATGAACCATCATCGGTCGAATTCGCCCAAAGGACGAAACTCGCGAGTCCAAGAGAGGCTGATGATGATGGAGTCGCTCTGACAACGATCTCGATTGAGCCACCAGCAGGAATCATCTCGTCTGAGGGTGGGTTGATATCGAAGCTCCAATAATCCAATGAGCTAGTTTCGAAGGTGAATCCTGAATTCGAATTTCCAAGATTCTCAACAAGAATCCTGAATGCGCCAGAGGATCCGGAACTGATGTCGTTCACAGTCATCTTTTCGGAAGTCATCACAACCCAAATCGATGGAACAATTTCGACTTCGAGTTCGAAGGTATGAATCACCGTTTCCATCCCTGGAGTGACTGCCTCAACAATAACCGGAACAATCCCATCAGAAAGGCCGACAGGCAAGTTGCCAGGAACATCCAAGCCAACAGTAACAAGAGCCTCTCGGTTCATGTCGAGCGAGGTAGGGATAATCGATTGGAATCCACCAACCCAACCATGAGGAAGGCTGCCAATACTCCAAGTCAGAGTCAGCGGCACATTGCCAGCATTTCTGACCCATACATCTGCTGTACCGGTCTGCCCAAGAGAGACCGAGATTTGAGAATTATCAGATGCCTCGAGAGAAGCGATTTCCTGAACGATGAAGCGCGTTCCATTCGTCACCATTTCGCTGCCAATCAGAGTAGTTCTGAGTGTTAGTGTGTTGCGAGTATCCATCTCTGCGTTCATTGGAACCATCATCTGAAGCGTGATTGTTACTGTATCTCCAGCGGGGATTGAGAAATCAAGTTCACCAGTTGATTCCTCCGTGTCCAGAACCAATTGTGCTGCCCATGTATTGAGAGAGGAACTGACTGTCATTGTGAAATCCATCGGTACATTACCATCGTTCGAAACTAACACCATGGTCTCAGAAAGTTCACCATTCAAAACTGCCCTATCCTCGGCCAATGCCAAAGCTCCGAGAATCAAGCCTTCTTCATTCATGAGGTCGACAGTGAAATCGAGACTCTCAAAGACATTCACGGTCGCGACATCGGTTGCAGTCACGCTCGAGTCCTGAACCGATATCGTCACACAACTGACATCTTCCGTTAGTCCCGCAGCCGGAGAACCCCCTTGTGCAGGAGGGACTCTGACGTGAATCGGCAGAGGTAGGAATTGTAGTCGACTCAGAGGATCGAGAATAACCGAAGAGGATTGGCTGTCACCGATTTGAATAATCCACTGATTCGGGCTTGAGCAGCTAACAGAATACTGGGTTTCTCCATTACCCGTATTCCTGATTGAAAGTGAGAATGTCGCTGTTTGACCAGGCTTAGCGCCTAGGTTGTCCCCAGTTCCTGCGAGGATTGTGTGGAGGCCTTCGATTCTCTCGACGATTGATGTAACTCTGATTGTATGAGAAATTGTAGGGGCATTCTTATCGAAGAGATTCAAATCGTTGACGAAAGTTCCTGGTAAAGCATATTCAGCCCCTGAAGGATTCATCAAATCTGCGTCGACATCTTCGAGAGTTAGAGTGACTATTGTTGAATCTCCTTCCTCTCCAAAGGCTGCAAGATCCCATGGTGCAGACTCATTGAGCAGTTTCCACCACTCATCCTTCGGAGCCTGGAGGATACCTTGCTCGTCGACCCTTTGGAGAGGAGTGACCGACAATCCAACCGTAACTTCAGATGTACCCTCGTTCTTCAGTTGGAATTCGTAGGTGATTATGCTGCCTGTACTCGGGTCGAGAGTGCGACTCATTGCTTGCTCAAGTTCGAGAGGAGATTCTGGTAAGGACCCGTCTTCCATCAGAGGGGTGATTCGAACTCCAATCTGAGAGATTTCCACAGTCAATTGGTATCTGTTATTGTCTAGGCCGCTCGTCTCATCGTTGATTTCCGTAACTGAATCACCGGTGTCGAGCCTGAGTTCTAGGATGTGATCTCCCGTCGTCTGGAAGACGTGTGGGAATGAGAGAGAGGTGGTCGCGCCTCCGGCAAGAGAACTCAGATCGGAGGTGTAGAGAATTGTCCCCTCTGTCAGGTCTTCAATCTCAATTGTGTAAGCCCCGCTGTCTTGGCCTGCTTGGTTTCTCCATGCGGCTTCCACAAGGACTGTGTCACCTTGTAGCGGGGCAAGAATCGAAGTCGATAGTGAACCTTCGAAGACAGCGAGATCTGCAGTATTCTCCTCCACTAACAGACCTGTAGCGACTAATGAGAAGTCTTGGGGCATACCTCCAGCGTGACCAATTGTAACCTTCCAAAGGCCGCTGTTTCCGGCTGGGATTTTGATTCGCTCGACATTATTCAGTCGGTCGGCGACGCCTCCAGTTGTTGAGTAGCCACTAGAGAATACATTGCCCAGATAGACGGTGCCGTCGGGTGCAGTCGCCGAAAGATCGAGGTCGTTGACTAATTTGGTGGCTGTGTGATTAGAGATGGTTGATGCTTCGGAATCTACCCAGACGAGAGTAATGTCGAGATCAGTGGTTGAATCAACTGTGAAAGTATAGACGAAGCCGTGAGCCGGGTCGAGTTCTCTCGAATCATCGTAGAATAGGTCGAGGGCAGTTCCATCGTGTGAGGGAGAGATAGAATTCGCCACGTCGATTTGTCCCCAGCCCTCGGAGGGGTTCGGAACATCGTTTGTGCCGAGGTCCTCGGCTCCGTTGATTAGAAGTGCCTTGAGTAGATCAGAGCGTGGTTCTGTAATTCCCTCTACTGTCCTGAGATGTTGCCGAACCATCGTAGCCCCGCCTGCTGCGACAGCAGTGGCCATCGATGAGCCATTCAGAGTCATGTACAGAGGTGTCGACCCATCGTCATGGGTCGCACTGGAACAGGATTCGCCCTGCGCACTCTCTGCCTCCTCAGCTTGCGCCGAACAGAGCATGACTCCCGGCGCAACCAAATCAGGTTTGATTCGTCCATCAAGTGTCGCGCCTATCGATGAGGAGGCTGGGACACTACCGGCAGGATCCGAACCTGCTGCACCCGTTGTCGAGGCTCCGATAGTCAGGACGTTCTTGGCAGAGCCAGGGGGAGTTACGGTGTTGGAACCGTCTGCACCCAAGTCACCTGCGGCGAAGAGAACGAGGAATCGTGGATTGTCGACGATGAAAGAATCGGCTGAGCGAGAATCGGAACTGTACTGTCCTACAAGATTCTCATTGCCCCAAGAGTTGGTTTGAATTCGAGCAGAATTCTGCCAAGAGTGGGTGAACATGTCATACAAGGAACCCCACCTTGCAAGCAACCCCGAAGAATCGACCTCGAGTTGGTAGAAGTGAAACGAGGCTGCTGGAACCATTCCTAGAGCGGACATGTCGCCAGAGCCATCTCCCAAGAGAGTCGCAGTGACGTGAGTACCGTGGCCTGAGTTTCGATCAAGGGCCGAATTATCAGGCCCGAATTGATGGTAAATTCCACGAATCCGCCCCTCGAAATCTCCGTGATCGGAGTCAAGTCCAGTGTCTGATATTGCGAGGACTTCGCCGCTACCGTTGAGAGTATTGCCAGAGTTGATTAGCGCTTGGCTGATTCCTGAGACATCGCTAGCGACTGAATTGTGGATGGTAATTCGTGAGGCCTCATGAATGTGGAGAATTCGTCCATCCATTGCTAGAACAGGTAACCAGAGAGCGTTGACAGCTCGTGGTTGGCAAAGATAGGCGTCGCAAACCGCCCGAGGACCGAGTTCACCGGAAATTGATGCAAGGTCTGCTTGCAAACTTTGGAGCTCGATCTGAGTGATATCAGGAGCCGGGGTCAGGTCGAGATCTACGGTTATCGAATCTCTTCCAGCCAGAACAGCAACTTCCGGACTGACTCGCCAAGCGATTGGCAAATGGCCAGCCCATCGGACTTCGTCTAGATTTCCGATTTCACTGAGAGTTGTTGCGGCATCGAATTGCATCGGAATTCGAATGAGGATGGTGTCATCAGGAATGGTCTCTATGAGCACCAAACCGAGTTCAGACAATGTCTGACTTATTCCAGTCAAGTCTGCTGAAGTCGATTGAACGAGAGCAAATCGAGTTCTCTCTAGAGCGGCTGAATCGAAGAGATTCTCCGGTCCGAGTGGAATCGGCTGCTCTATTGGGTCAAATGTGCCATATGGGGAGTGGATCAAACCACTAGTTCGGCGCAATTCGTGTGTCGATTCGATAACGCTTGAAAACGCTTGAAAAAGTGCATTTTCACTTGTAGAATCGGCGTACTGCGTAGCAACCTCATCTTCGGTTGCCGATGCTGATGCTATCCCAGTTGACCAACCACTCAATACTAGCATGACCAGAGTCACGAGTACCAAGCGGCGGTCATTCATGGGTTCGTCGGAACCTTGAGGGGCTTTTGACCGTTCATGTTGATTGACCATAGGTCAATCGTAGGAAATAACTCGAAACCACCTCTCAGAAAGAAAATTTCCAAGTGGTTTCGGCAACTAGAATCGGGTTCTGTTGACGTATACTGAAGCACTCACAATCCGTAGTAAGCATCGATGGCAGCATCGGTCTTCGCAACCGATGCACGCCAGTCTGTTTCTGTCCCCATCAGAGCGCGGATACAGTCGACATTCTCAGGGATTACATCGCTCTCCTGATGGATGGCTTGGAAGTAATATAGTCGGTCGTCGACAAGCTTCACTCCATCCTCCCAGACGAAGATTTCGTGCAAATCCCCCCACTTACGACCGATGTCGCGAGCCATTTCCATGACTTCTGCGGTGGTAGTAATTCTGTTCTCAGCACCATGCATAACGATGACTCGCGGCTGGTTCTTCCACATCTCGATTACAGACTCGGTCGTCAGGCCATGTCCTGAGGGGAGGTCAGCAATGATGGAGTGGACGTGCATGATGGTGGTCGGGACGGCAACTGCGAGTGAGTTAATCTCTATTTCTGGCTTGACCGTCATCACATCTGGACCGTGGTGGCTAGGCACCTTCAGAACAGGCTTGATGGCGTTAATCGGACCCTTCTTGGAATCGCCCGGATCTGCGGCTCGGCGAATCATCGTGCATTCGACTTTGAGGGAACCACAATGTTCGTACAAAGGTACGAGGGTTCGCGAAAGTCCAGTGGTATTGCAAGAGACGACTCGGGAACCCTCAGCATTGAGGTTCGCTTCGTGGTTTGCACAGGAGGTGTATGATAGCCCGGTCAGAGCGTGTTTCTCGCCACCCTGGAACATATGCTTAATGCCCGCTGCCTTGTACTTCGCTAGATTGTCAGCACCCATCTTTCCAGGAGCACAATCGACGACTACGTCGGCTGTTGCAAGAAGATCTGAGAGACCTCCCTTGCAATCATAGCCCTGTTCACCGAACGAAGCGATTCTATCTGCATCATCGAAAGTGCAGTAGAGTGGAAAGCCCTTCTTCACAGCGAGATCGCAGCCAAACGAAGGGCCGGTTTTAGTGACACCAACAATCTCCATATCGTCCTGAGCATCGACTGCATCAGCTACTCTCTTACCAATAGTTCCGAATCCGTTGATTGCTACCTTGATTTTCCCCATGGTGAAGCCCCATGCGCCCTTTTGGCGTTTCGTTGCCGTAGCCCGCCCTCTATCAATTATGCTCTTGAGAGTCGGGTCTCGGGAAAACGGTGAATTATGCATAATCATGGTGGTAACATACCCGTCATAATGAAGACCGCAACCATGCCGTCTCTGCTAGGGAGTACCATGCGCGACGTCACTGCGAAGAGCATCAAACTCAACCGTGACCTCGAGAAGATGCTCGAGCAGGCGCTTGAGCGCGACCTGCTTGTCCGCATCGGATGGGGCAAGCAGGGCGATGAGAAACCGAAGAAAGGTGAGATCGGAGTTATCACCCATCTTCCAGCAGATTCCAGAGTACTATTACTCGGCGATTTAGGAGAATGCGCGGGCGCGATGAATGATGGTGGAACCTTCACTCTCCAAGGTGGATGCACCTCGATGCTGGGGGCCTTCCAGCGAGGAGGACGAATTACTATCGAAAGGGATGCTGGCGACCGCTCTGGCCACCGAATGACTGGAGGCGAGATCGTCGTTCAGGGTTCCGCCGGCGACGAAACTGGCGCTGGGATGCGTGGCGGATTAATGATCGTCCGAGGACACGCAGGCAAGGCTTCGGGAGCCGCGATGGAAGGTGGAACCGTGATTATTCTCGGTAGTACTGGAAGCGAGCCTGGGCGAAGTATGGTCGGCGGCCGTGTAATCGTCGCTGGATCTTGTCCACCACCCGGAGATGGAGCGGCGATGAGATCGATTGAAGCGGCCGAACTTGACGAATTAGCGGGGCATCTTGAGCCTCTTGGCTTGCAACTCGACTCTGATGCTTTGGTAATCGTCCCGAGCGAAGCCGGCTCACCGATTGGAGAAGCCCCTGAGAATTCAGTTACAGAGGGCTTCGAAGGAATCACCCTAGTTCCTTCCGCGCACGATCGACTCTCAGACCAGTCCTCTCTAGATACCTTGACACTCATCCTTCCCGCTGGTCAGGATGAGAATGGATTGCTCGCACCTCTACCGTGGATTATTGAAGCCGAGAGAATGACCTCGGCAACCGGCAAGTATGGAGTTGCTCAACCTGGAATCGTTACTTCTGAGCCTCGCAGCAATGATTTGATGCTGATTAACGAGGAGAATCTTCTCGATGCTGCGAGTCTAATACAGAATTGCTCAGGAATGGTTCTCGACCTTACCAATCTCCCTTCACTAAACGACGCTGAAATCGAGGCTCTTCTTGTCTCACTCTACAGCCGCATGTCTGATGACTCGCTGGTATTCATCAAGGATAGTGTCTCACGAGTTGAACACTTGTTCCGACTCGTTATCGACCTCGATCTCGATGGTGCGGTGGTCGACGTCGCTGCAGCAGGCGGTTCACGCGCTGCAGCAGCCCTCCCGCGAATCGGTCTCGTCGCACGCGCGATGAACCTCCCCAATCAAGGAAGAACAATCCTCCTCGAGATGGATGAAGCGCCTTCAGCGGAGGACCTTCTAATCGCTCGAGGAGCAGGTTGTACCGCTCTCGTCGCTCCCGCTCCAAACGATGACGTCGAGGCATCTCTAGCCTGGATTGACGGCACACTACGAGGCTGGATGCGCGAACTTGGCATCAGTGATCTCGCAGATTTGAATCGACGAAACCTCAGAGCCCTCGACCACGATACCGCAGCTATCTCGGGCCTGAGATTGGTAGGTTACGACAGACCGCTCCCTATGTGGTTGGGCAATTGAGGTGGGAGTTTGCCGACCATCACCCTCAATCACTCAATACTCCGTTCAATACAGGAAAGCAACGGAGCTGAATACGACGACGCAGATTGGGTAGAGCGATTATCATCAATCGGTTGTGTCGTCGAAGGCAGTGATGAGGAAGGAATCGAAATTGAGGTCTTTCCCGACCGGCCCGATTTACTTGGTCACGAAACGATGGCGCGCGCCGCACGTGCATTCCTGCAGGGAGAAGCGCAGAACCCATCTGTCGAAACAAGCGATAGCGGAATGACTCTAGATGTCGATTCAAGCCTCGAAAACGTCCGCCCAATCATTCTCGCAGCCGTGGTCAGAGGAGTAGATACGGGACAGACCGCTGCAGAAAAAGACGATTTTATCCAATCTCTCATGGACCATCAAGAGAAACTCCACATGAGTCTCGGACGACGCAGACGATTCGCCTCAATCGGAGTCCATGACCTCGCAACCCTCAGTCCGCCATTCCGCGTTGTCACTGTAGATGGCTCGCATTCTTTCGTGCCTCTAGCGATGAACGATGAAATGAGCATTGATGATATCCTTGGCAAACATCCGAAGGGAGTCGAATATGCCCACCTCATGGACGAACTCGAATCCTATCCTGTAATTCTCGATGCGAATGACGATATTCTTTCATTCCCACCAATAATCAATGGTAACCATACCACTGTCAGCGAATCGACGAGCGACTTCTTCATTGATGTGACAGGTTGGAACCAACGCTCTGTGGAAGCCAGTCTTCTGCTCATCTGCCTTTCACTTGCCGAGCGTGGAGGCACAATCGAACAGGTGCAGGTAAATGGCTGGGATGGTCAGATTCGAATGACTCCAAATATGGAAGCGCGTGAACACAGAGTCTCAGACCGACTGATCGAGCGCGTTCTCGGTATGACTCTAGAGAGCGAAGATATCGCTTCAGCCATCAGCAGGATGGGTGGCAGACATCTAGCCTCTCGGGCTGTAACTGACGGAGTCAATAAGGCCGAGCGCTGGGCTGACTTAGAAGTCGGTGAGCGTGAGCATGTAATCGCCATGCCGCGCTGGCGCTCAGACATCATGCACCCAATCGATATTGTCGAGGATATCGCAATCGGCTACGGATACGAAAATATGCCAAACATCCTATCCGCAGTACACCTAGATGCAATCCCTCTACCATCAGCCCATCTTCATCGACGCGCTCGCGAGAGCATGCGTTCACTCAATTTGCAAGAAACTCAGAGCCTCACTCTGTCAAACGACAGAGTCCAATTTGAACACACTCGATGGAATAAATTGGCAGAGACTACTGTCCTCGCCAATCCAATCACTGTTGACCATACTATGATGCGACAACGCATCCTACCAAGCTTACTACAACTACTCGCGGCAAATAGACACCACGAACTACCTCAACGGGTCTACGAACTCGGAACAGTCGTCCATGATTCTCACAACGGGACAAGGGCGGCATGGGCCTGCGCTGAAGTCGCAGGAGGATTCTCAGCCGCCAAAGGAATCGCCCAGGCATTCCTCCGCGACATCGGAGCAGACCTTTCCGAAGTCGAATGGAAAGCGACTGAGCCAAACGATGGGCCATGGCTCACTGGAAGAGGGGCGAAGGCGATTGTGGCAGGGGAAGAAGTAGGTCAATTCGGTGAATTAGATCCTTTCGTGACTGCGGAATTCGGCTTGAGAGTACCAATCCAAGCGGGTGATTTCGATATCGATGCACTAGGCCGCTTGATACCCGACCCGGTACTGTGATCAGCAATTCTAATCGTCGCCGAGAAGTGCCATCGCATCGATGAAGGACTTCTTTTTGAGGTGGCTTTTGTCCTCAATCAAATCCTTCTGAGAGGTGTCTTTCTTTCGCTCGTACTCAACAACCTCAACTTCCTTCGGCTTTACTATCTTCTTCGGGGGGGCGGTTTTTTTCCCAAATGGCCACTTGGACGCCATAAGCGGCGAACAGCACCTCACTCGATAGACTCTTCGCCACCCCGAATCATCAACTAAGGGTAGGAATCAAAGACGAGAACGATGAGCGTCGGCTATGCGAGAGCGTGGAATGGCTCTGATTCTAGTTTTCGTGTTTCTGACATCTTTGGCTTCGCCGAGCCTACTTTCGGAGGATGCGACAAAGGCTGAATCAAGCCAATTAGGCCAATCGACACTTGACATTGTCATGTTGGGAAATTCCTACACTTCAAACAATCAGTTACACGTACGCGTGAACAATTTGCTCGACGCTGCCGGCTTGGACCCAGATGTCCAAGCCTTGACCAGCGGAGGCAAGACTCTGGCCTGGCACGGAGAACAAGCTGAGATTGAGGGGACCTCATGGTACGATACTCTCCGTGACTCCCACGATTTTGTCATCCTACAGGGTCAAAGTCAAGTTCCAGGATTCCCAACCAGCTCATCATATTGGCAAGATAGCCTCGCTGGCGCAGAAATCATCGATACGTTGGTCGAAGCAGAAGGTGGTGATACCTTCTTCATGATGACATGGGGTTATCGATTTGGAGACGAGAGTAATCAATGGCGGTTTCCTGATTTCTCGACAATGCAAGATCATCTGAAAACCGGTTATCTCGCGTTCGCGGAGAACCTCTCTACCGGCGAGCGACCCGTATTCGTAGCTCCAGTCGGAATGGCTCACGAGAACATCCATGATTCACTCAACAACCCGACCGCTAACTACACAATTTTCTCAGACCTTTACGCCTCGGATGGCAAGCATCCATCGATTCAAGGAACCTATCTGGCGGCTTGTGTAATTCATGTCTCAATGACCGGATTGCCTTCGGTTGGACTACCCTCGACTGGAGGAATCAATGCGACTCGAACCCTCGCACTGCAAGAATGGGCTGACCACACAGTGCTCAACTCCTCTTTGGAGGCTGGACTCACCTATCCTTGGCAATACGAAGATCCTGGAGTTGAATTCGGGGTCGAATCTGGTTCGGTGTTCAATATCGACCCCGGCTTAACGATTGGAGTTGGGGTGAATTTTACCAATCTGGCTGAGATAGATACTACGGCGTTGGTAGCGGTTACAGGACCATCCGATTGGGAGATTTCATGGAATTACCCCACCAGCCCGGGCGTTGGTAATTCATTCGAGGCGCCTAGCGATGAGGTTCAGTGGTTGCAGTTTTCAGTCACCGCACCAGTTGTTGAGAATGGAGCGCCGCTTGCCGATTCGATTCATGATTTCAGTGTCAGTTTGGTCGGCGACCATACTGGCAATGAGGATTGGTGGAATTTCTCGATGCGCTACGGTGAATGGAAAGGAATGGAAATCATCGAAGGGGGCGGCAGCGCATCGATTGAACCCGGTGGAATCGTCGACCTCGAATTCGTCCTACGCAACATAGGAAACTCTCGCAATTCGCTCGGCATCAATATCGCTGCTGTCGACGAGAATGGTTCCCCGGTTGCAACACCAGGCTACTCCTTCGCCCATGACGGATGGACAGCAATCGTCTACGACCGTGCCGGCCTAGACGACATGGCTCCCGGCGAGAGCGCAACGGTGCGGATGCAAGTCGAATCACCGACCCGCACCATTGGTCGGCTGGATATGATGATCCAAGTTTGGGCTGATGGAGTTCAGGAAACCCAGCGACTGAATCAGTCGATTAGTATCGTCCCACGTTCGGGTGGTGATCTGGGCCTGACGGACGTGGATTGTCTGTTCGATGTTAACCCAGGTGACTGGTGCCTCGTCGAGCTATTCATCGAAAATACGGGTGATGCCGCATTCCTCTTCAATCTCAGTGTGGTAGACCAGCCCGATTGGCTGGCCGTCAACATCTCTGACTACACGCGATACCTCGGACCTGGACAAAGAGTTCACGGAATCGATGTCACCGCTTGGACCGCGGTCGGTCTGACGGCAGGTTTGAGCGGTGAAGTAACCATCGAAGTGGAGGTTGATGGTTGGGTTCCTGCAGAGGTGTCGTTTGAAGTCAGTATTGCCGCAGTACACGCTTGGGAGGTGGTCCGAGCAGATGCAGAAGTGGTCGATGGTCGGCTCACTGGATTCTGGGAAATGCACAATATTGGAAATAGTCCCGATGGATTAGTTGTCAGTCTCGAATGCACCGATTTCACTGCATTTGGGGTCGTCGCTCCAGAGGGTTCAGACAGTCACACGACGAATGGTGATACTCGCTCGTTTGAGATTCTGGATGTACCGATTGATGGAGTCGTAATCTTCGAGGTCTGGATGGATGTTCCAGAAGAAGTCCCAATCGCAGCTGATGTGGTTCTCACTGTAGAGGTCCGTTCAGTCCGAGATCCATCTGTAATGCATGTTATCGAGCATGCTGCTGCAATAGATGGTGCTGAACCGACTACGCCAGTTGAGCCTGACGAGCCATCAGCGTTCAGCGTGTTCTTGCAGCGATGGTTGCAAACGATTCTGATTGTAACAGTTAGTCTGGTGGGTATGGTTGCTGTTGCTATGGCAATTCGTCATAGAATCGAGGCAGACCGTGAGTACTATCGCAAACAAAATCCTGAGGTCGTCGTTGAGGAGGTTGGTGATTGGATGGCCAAGTTCGAAGAAGGTGGCGAGGAGATTCCGGAGATAATTGAGAGCCCGACGACCGATGTCGCATCATTCCGCGCCGACTTCATTGAGAAGTCGGGCGACCATTCGAGAGATGTTGCACCTGCGCCAGACACTGCTGTTGTCGGGAAGGCTGGAGAATTATTGGATGAGACTCAGGCAGAAGATGCGATCCAAGATGCCATAGAGATGGCTGACCAATTACAAGAGAGCGATATTATTCATCCAGAGAATATCGTCCTCGACCTCGATGATTTTGATGAAAGATTGGATTCACTCGGTCGCGACTTGCGCGATGATGAAGACCCTTGAAGCAGCCGAAGAAGCGTGAGTGACGAGTGGATCATCGGTGTCGATGAGGCTGGACGAGGCCCTGTAATCGGACCTCTGGTAGTCGGGGCTCTTGCGATTCGGGCAACAGATGTCGAGGAATTACGCGAGCTCGGTGTCAAAGATTCGAAGGACCTCTCTGTGACTGAACGCGAGCGAATAGAAGCCGAGATTGTTAGCCGAGTCACCGAGGGTCGTTGGCGATCAGGCTTAGTGATCTGCCAACCAAGTCGTATCGACATCAATAGCCAGACCTCGGACCTGAACAGCCTCGAAATCGAATTATTCGCTGAAGCCATCGAAGCAACAGCACTCTCCGCTAAGGCTGGCGTCATTCGAGCCGATGCCTGTGATGTCGATGAGCAGAGATTTGCTCGTCGCCTGACTTCAGCCCTCGGTGAGAATTGGTTGGATTGGGATGTCGAAGCTAGACACGGTATGGATTCCTCTGACTTGGCCGCTGGTGGAGCCTCGATTCTTGCCAAAGTCACCCGTGATGCTGCAATTCACGAGATTTCGACGCGAACCGGGCTCGACATCGGGTCAGGTTATCCCTCAGATTTGAGGACCCGAAAAGCAGTCGAACACCTGCTCACAAATGGCAAACCACACGACTGTCTTCGCTGGAGTTGGGCTACCGTCTCAGACATCTGGTCAGCCACTCACGGCACCCCAGTTCCAGTGCGTTCGGCGAGTGGGGGTGCCGTCGTGCAATCATCACTCGACGACTGGTCATCGTGAGAAGCGTCAAATGCCTCACTTCGGGCCGTAGGCCCGATAGCATGACGGATTCCGGGTGGGATACAGAGACCGTTGCAACGGTCCGCAAGTATGCCCTGCAAAATGCAGTGGAATACGATGGAGCCGGTCAAGCCGGCTCAGTCCTCGGCCGACTCCTCGGTGAGCGTGCGGACCTCCGGTCGAGAGCTCGAGAGCTCAAATCTCTCGTCGAAGCCGAAGTAGACGCCGCCAACGAGATGGCCTCAACCAGCGGCGTTGAAGCCGTCAGAGAGGCACTCGCAGCAACAAATCCTGAAGCCCTCGAGCGCCAAAAGCAACAGAAGCGTACAGGACTCAAGCCACTTCCAAATGCCACGCAAGGCGAAGTCATCCTGCGCTTTGCACCAAACCCCAACGGGCCACTAACAATCGGCCACGCCCGTGGTGTCGCAACCAACTCAGAATACGCCCGAATGTACGAAGGAAAGGTCGTCCTACGCTTCGATGATACAGATACCCGAGTCAAACCACCTATGCCAGAAGCATACGGATGGATCGAAGCAGAATACGAATGGCTCGCTGGTCGTCCTGCCGACATCATCATCCGAGCAAGCGAAAGAATGCCCATCTACCTCGACCACGCAACGAAAATGCTCGAAGGCGGCTTCGGCTACGTCTGCCGCTGCTCAGCCGCCGAATTCAAAGCCCTGCGCGACGCTTCACAAGCCTGCTCTTGTCGCACTAGAAGCGTCGAAACAAATCTATCCGACTGGTCAGCGATGAACGATGGAAAACTTGCAGAAGGCGAAGCAGTAGTGCGAGTCAAGACCGATTTGGACCTCCCTAACCCTGCTCTGCGAGATTGGCCTGCTTTGCGTATCCAACACACACCTCATCCAATGGTCGGTGACACCTACAAGGTCTGGCCCCTACTCGACTTCCAGAGCGCAATTGAGGACCATCTTCAGGGAGTCACTCACATCGTCCGTGGAAAGGATTTGATGGACTCGACCCGTAAGCAAACACTGCTCTACGAACACTTTGGCTGGAACTATCCAGAACCTCTCTACTGGGGGCGCGTGAAGGTGTATGAATTCGGTGGATTTTCGACATCCAGTATGCGCGCGGCCATTGGCGAAGGTGAATATTTGGGGTGGGATGATCCGCGCTTGCCGACACTCGCAGCGCTACGGCGGCGTGGATTCGATTCGCAAGCGTTACGTGATTTTTGGATTGATTTGGGTTTGACTCAGAAGGATATCTCGATATCGATGCAGACGATTGAATCGTTCAACTCCTCAATTATTGATTCGAAATGCGAGCGTCGAGCATTCGTAAGAGATCCTGTTTCGCTGACGCTGGTAGCGAGCGGACATGAGATTCCTGAAACGCTCGCTGTCGCGCGCCATCCTAACGGTGATGTGGCTGGCACGCGCGAATGGAAGATGAATGGCGATATTTTGGTCGATGAGGCTGACGCCTCAGGTGAAATTCGACTGAAGGATTTCGCTGACATCACTATCGCTGACGGCGCAGGCATTATCCAGTCAATCGACCGCAGCGACAAGCGAGCAATAGTCCATTGGATACCAAGCTCGATGGCTCGCCCAGCTCGACTTTCAACACCGATTGGTGAGGAGTTACAAGTCAGCGAAGGTATGCTAGAGGATATCGATCTGAAAGAAACTTCAATCGTACAACTCGAGCGTGTCGGCTTCGCTCGTATCGAATCAATTCCAGAAGATGGTCCAGTCGAGATGCTCTTCCTACACGGCTGAGAACCACTTCCGGCCTCGCCTACGCGTGCGGCGCCTTTGGCGCCGATGGCAAGAATGTGCTCTCTAAGGAGGACCTCAAGGGTCGCATTGAAGGGCAGAAAGCCAACCAGTGGGGTCGATGAGCAGTGCTGAGCGGTCCCGAATCGTCCTCCTAACAGCGATGTTGCTACTCGTTAGTCTGCCCTATTCACCAGCTGCTGCCGACACCGACGGCACTTGTTGTGACTCGCAGGAAATCGATGTCTATCTGCTCGGCAGCGCCGACGATGGTTCTCTCTCACCCTTCGATTCGGACCTTGACGAGGAATTCGAACAATTTGTCACACCATCGATTCAAGGTCTCGTCGAAATCGGCACATGGGACATCACTTGGGGTCTGCAAGGAGACTATCCAGACGCAACTTGGGAATTTCGAATTCCATACGAGGTCGAATCCGCCGCCGGTATCCAGATCAATGCAACCGTCGGCGTGAACATCGGCAGCACTTACTTCGAAGGCGATGCCGGCGCCGGCCTCTTCTTGACCAATAGTGGAGAAGTCGTCATTCCGATTAACGTCGAAGCCGGCGAAGTCCGCGAAGGTGACCAGGTGAAGGTCACCTTCTCAGTCCGCAGCCTCTCATTCTCCAGCCCCGGTGACGATGCAGGTATCCGCTTCGTCTGGGGAACTGATGAATACACAGGTCGCATATCGATGAAATTCCCTATCGTCAGCATCGACATGAAGGAACCGAGTGTCAACAATCGCCTTGTCTACTTCCCCGTCTTACTCAAGTCGGGTTTCGGCGACCGTATGTGGTCAGCCTCCTCTGGTGGCATGAGTGTGGCCAGCGCATCGATTACAGATAGCCCGATTGCAACTCCAACAAATAACGGAGTCGAAGTGACATTTGCTTGGCAAATTCCTGAGAGTGTCGAATCCGGAACTTATCGCGTAGAATTCCATCTAATTCCTCAAACATCTCTCAGAATAGAGGCGAACCGCACCTACGACATCACAGCAGGTTCGGGCGGTTCGGGCTCAGGAGGATGGTATCCAGGAGCAGAACCACTGCGAACTGGCGGTACAAGTCTGTCCTTGGATGTGGATGCCCACTTTGACGGCGATAGCGTAGATCGAGTGGTGACTATCGAATTCGATGGATCCATGTCACAATGGGTTCGATGGGGACTCGACAATATCGGCAACAATAGTCTCTCTTCCAATAGCTGGTGGAGGAACTTGCGAACCTATTCTGATTCAATTCCTAGTTCTGATTTCCACAATACCCAAGTTGATGATTCAGAATTGGCCGCCCTGCAAAGCCACCTCATTGGCTCGGCAACTGACATGAAATCCTTCCTCGCCAACGGACTTTACCTCGATGCCGAGTCAATCCTCGGCGTAAATCCAGTGAACCTTGGACCCACTGACATCACGATAGATCTGGGTCACACTCGCTCTTTCAGTTCAGAAAGTGTGACGATTACCATAGATACATCGCACCAGGTGGAAGCGGGTGAAAGACAACAATTGATTGAGGATTTCATCAGACCAAGTGATGATGACATCTACTACGATATCGAGCTTCATGTCGAGATACGCTCTACCGCCTTGCAAGGATTGGGTGGTGTGGCGGCAGAGGACATCGATGCCAAGCACCGCCGCTGGATTCTCCTCGAAATAATCACTATTGATGAGGAAGAGTTGGATCCAGAACAATCCTTCCGTGTCGAGTTCGTTCCGAGCGGCGGGGCGTTGTATTCACCTCTTGTGTCGGCGATGGTCTCGGTCTTCATGCTAGTACTCGCTCTTGGATTGGGTCTACTGATGACGCGAAAGCGCGCAAAGGTTCCTTCGATGCTGACAGTAGTAGTTCTCGGTGGACTCGCTTTGGCGCTCTACGTACTCGGGCTGGATATGCCATTCGTTCTGGGTGTAGTCGCCTCGAGTATGTTGCTGGTATTCCCAGTGGCCTTGGTATCTCCGCGCTCGGAGATTCTCGAGAGCAGAGGGGGTAAGAGACGCGCCAATGCGCACGTCGAATGTCCGAAGTGTGGCGTTTCGAATCCTGTTGAATCCGACGTAAGGCCCCTGCGTCTAGATTGTGAGGGCTGTGAAGCGACGCTGCGCCTAGAGTGATTTTACTCGCGCACGGGTGCTCTACCAGTAGTAAGCAGGGAATCGACGAAAGTGTGAGCGGCTGTTGCGGCTGGATTCTCCTTCCACAGCCACGCCGCTCGAACAATCTCGGATGCGAGGTCACTATCCCAATCCGGACCGACGACGCGGTGCCAACCCAGTTCCTCCATGCGCGCTGTGGATGGAGTTGAGCGAGCGAGGGCTGGTCGCATCAGGTGGGAGAGGGCCCGAGCTCGCCCCTCCATATCGAGTTCAGACCACTTTTCTGATATTGCATCGAGGGCTAATTCCTCAATCCAGGGAGTATTCGAGAGTTCCACGGTAGTTACCTCCGGCATCGATACGACTCGTGCTGAACCCTCCTCGACGAGCAAATCTCGTAGGGCAGTGAATACCGGGTCGTAAGTCGTATCCAGGGCTGAATGTAGCCAATTTCCCGAAAGTAGCCATGGCCGCATTCTACGCACGCGCGTACCACTAGGTGCAAGCACTTGTGCAAGCGCGTGGGCCTGAGCAACAGTCGTCAGTGGTCCTCGCCTCGAATCGCCAGAGGAACCCTGCAATCCCTCAACAACTTGTCCGGCCAGAATCAAACGTGGGGGGTCACCAGTGTAATCTGGCCCCGAATCCTGTCCCGGCCCCATTACGTGAATCAAAGCCCCTTCTCCCGAGGCCTGTAATCTGAAACGGCGGCGATAGGGCATACCAAGATCCAGCATCGCCGCCTCCAACGGGGCCAAGCTCAGTGATCCAATGATCGAAGGTGCTGCCAATAGCATCACTGTGCCACGATGAGTGCGGATACCTGCCGCGGCATCCACAAGAGTCGAAGCCACAGAAGCGAACTGCTCGGCCTCAACCAACTGGCGCATCAACTACGCTTGACAGCGCTGGTTCAAATCCCCATCGCTGTGAATCCGTCCCTGCGAGGACCGCGTAAGAGCAGCTCACTCGACCATCAGGCGGAGTTGATCTCGCTTGTAGGCCCATTCCGACTCAAGTCGGCCTGAGTCTTGGTAGTAGCGAGCGAGACGGCGGATGCGCGACTCTGTGAGTTCGAGTTGCCTGCGGTTGTGCAGGTCCTTGACGTTGGAGTTGAGGTGGTCGATCATCCTCAGTGCTTGGCGCATGAGATTCATCATGTCTTCAGGGTACTTGCCGCCGATATCGTTGCGGGCAAGAGTCTGAGCAATGCGCTCGCCAGTGACGAGACGGGCATCAGGAACTGCGTGTTGGTCGCGCAGGATTGTGCCAATCATAGCTGTCGAGTGACCCTCTTCTGACAACTTGAGGATGAGGGCCTCAACGGTTTCCTTGTCGGACTCTGACCACTCGGGAGCGACGTTCGAATTGGGCTTGTCAGAGCCGCTCTTTCCCTTTCCCTTACTGTGCATACGAGCCATTTAGGTCACCTCAAGCGGCTCGCCGACCTGCTGCCCCTCTTTAATCGCTGCGCATATCACCCGTAGGGTGTTGAGTCATAGACGGTGTTGCGCTTTCGCCAATCTTCCCGGCCCATTGGGCCATTCCCACCCTGCAGCCTCGGCTCGTGCGCTTCCGATGAGTTCGCCGTTCTGGTAGACGAGTAATTCATCGCCGACGCGGATTGCGGGGTCGGAGCGGGTGATATTGGTGGAAAATAGGTCACCGCGCCAGTCGGCTTCTGCGGTTAGTTCGACACATGGCAGAGTCTTGTGTTCAGCGAGTGAAGGGAGTGCGGCTTTTGCGAATGAGAAGCGACCACTATGTGGATTCCACAATGCTATCTGTGTACCTTCGCGGTCGATTCTGAATATCGGCGGTCTGCCGCTGACCCTTGCTCCCTCGAGCCATGCGTCGGTCCCATGTTGGAATCTTGAAAATGCCTTGAGTTTGCCAAGCCGGTGAAGGCTTTCCTTAGGATTTGGAAGTTTGAGATCTTGGGCGGCTTGGCGAATGGCTTGTTCGAGTCTATCAATCGAAGTTTGAGAACCTGCGGATTCTCCTTGGCGAGTATCGATAACCTCGATGTTTCCTGCTTTGAGGTCGATACCTGAATGATTGATGATTCGCTGGTATCCGTTGCGCGTAGTGTATTCTTCCACCATACTTCTGATGACCCTTAACTCATCGATATCCCAATCCCCTGTGACTGGTATATCGTAATGCGCCGCTGGCCAGATATCTTCTAGTTCGCGAGGGACGAGACCGAGTGGTGCGGTGACCATTACCTCATGGATTCCTCTAGTGGTGACTGCACGCTGGAATCTGCGATGAGATTTCGAAAGTCGGTAGGGCTTCCTAGCTGAGCATGGGAGGAGGACTATTGCCTTCGATTGGTGGGTAGGTGGAGTATGCTCTTCGGCTACTCTTCGACGCCATTCGCTGATGATTGGATCGTCGCGGCTAGTGTAGGAATGGCAACGCAAGCGGGTGCCCTGCTTGACGACGCTTGCGAGGGCTGCTTGGCCCGAATCATCGATTGCCGTCTCACTCATCATCAAATCATGGCGTCGTAAGCGCTCTACCGAGCGCGGACTGGAAAGCGCTTGCCTTTCGGTAAGTTGGCGAATGGTTCCGTCCCGAATGGCTGAACGAGTCGATGAGAGTGCTCTCTGCCAAGCCTCAATCTGAGTATCTATGCCCGTTGATTCGCCCATTGTGGATTCGACCTCTCTGGGACCGTCTTCAGTGAGCAAGACGCCTCTAGAGGCAGCTTGGTGTGACCGAGAGAGGTCGAAAAGGTCGACTCCCATCCATGTAAGCAGGGCACAGTTGTCCGGCCCGCCAATTCCTGGTGTATAGATCAACGAGGTGGTGAATCGGCGACGAATCGCATCGATAGCTTGGATTAATTTGCCCGGACGCTCGGCTAATTGAGGAGCGTCGATAAGGGCGATTACCGATGGTTCTAGACCCTCTTCGAGGAGGTCAACATCGTGGTGGAGAGATTGCCATGAGACCGGTAAGAACTGAACTCCTGCCGACTTTGAGCCACTATCTGAATCGACTAGGCTAGAAGGCAAAATCAACCCTTCTTCGGCCTGCCATGTTTCCAAACCACCGAATGGCAGACACAAATCATCGAGCACCTCCATCGACATCGTCGCTGGAATGGTGCTCGCATCCCTCTTGACTCTGAATGCAGACATAGATAGTGGAAGTTCTGGATCAGATGAACTTGAGACAAGTCCAGGTGTCCACGACGAAGGAGATTTACGGTCTCCGAGCGCAAAAATACGCGCAAATCGCTGTCGCGCAGCAACACCCCGCGCCAACGGCCGCTCACCAGCAACGTCGCTCATCGAGCGCGCCAGCGATGCGGTTCGCTTGAAGCATTCTAAGGGAGAAGCCGGCCCGGAGGGCCGTGAGTCGCACCGCTACCACCCTCATCGTGCTGCTCATTCTCCTAGTCGGAACTGCTGCCAGCGCCACCGCACAAAGCGGAGAAGAGGACGAATCAGTCACTCTGATTGATTCAACTGTGCATTTTAGTGAGTCTCATCCGGTTTTCATCAGAATTTTGTGTATGAAAGCCTCGTGTCCTGGCCTTGAACTGGAAGTTAGTACGCCTCAGGGGAATTACTCAGTCGAAGATCCGCAACGTATCGAACTATCCTTCGACGCCTCCGGAAATGTCACCTTCCGACTCACTGTAGACCAAGGTACTGGACAATCCGACCTCGATTTTGAGATGAGCAGTCCTGACATCAACGAGGCTCTGATGAAGGAAGAGGCAGATTGGCTAGACAATGTACCGAGCCCGGGAATCGCTGTTGATCAGGAAATTGTTGACTCCACCTGGAATTGCCCGATTGATGACTGCCATTCAGATCCGACATCTCAAAGTCACTGGATTGTCGGATCACTAGAAGATGGCTCAGATAAGGATTCTATTGAGATTCTCGGCCAAGCCGGCGATTACATCATCATGCCTTTGCCGTTAATGCCAGAATCCGCCGAACTAGAATTCTGGCTTCGAAATGAATCGACGAAGACCTTGCTTGATCCGTTCGAAGCTGATGAAGATGGCTGGTTCCACTTCGAATATCCAGAGGATGGAAACCTATGGCTGCGCATCAAGCAGGACTCAGATGCAGGCTTTGCCGCCTACGAATTGTATGTGATGCGAAGGGCGGTTACCCTCGAAGCATCCTGGGGGGAATTGTCTAACCCTTGGGGGGATGAGAACGCACTATCATTCCCTGATGGAAACACCGACGGGTTCGATGGCTGGATTTCACCCTCTGACAGTGAAGGAGACGCAGTCAGAGTCGAGGTGGTTGGTCGCATGAGCATCTTCCTAAATTGCTGGAGTGATGATAACTCAGTTAATTTCGAAGTTCTCGCTATCGATTCAGAAGGATTGGCTACACCTCTTGGGAGTGAAGGCAATGTTTGCCCTGATCACTTCGATACAGTTGCAGGAACCTCAGCCCTGGAATTCCGAATGACTTCAGATTCACTTTCCTCCTGGAACATTAGAATGAACGAATACCCAGCTGGAGACGCTGGGCAGATGGGAGATGCACCAGATAGACTCTGGACCGATTCGGATGACTTTTCTCTCTGGCCATCGATCGGATTTGACGAAAATATCGATGCGAGAATGTCTGATGACGAATACGTCGATGTATTCTCTTTCGTTGTGACAGAAGCAAATGGCTCCAGATTACACGTAGACGCTGACACATCACAACCTGTTCGCTACCAAATCCTAGTGCTGGACCAAACAAATTGGGCGATTCTCAATAGCTCGGCTGGTGGACTGATTGACGCACCGACAGGAACCCACGCAATCCGTGTCGAGAAACTCGGTGAAGCCAGTCTGACTTACTATGATTTCACACTCGTCAACGCAGGTGAAATCACCGAGCCTGAATTGGCTGATTTCGTCGATCAATCTGGGCTTTTCACAGAATACTATGTCTTCGCCGGGGCTTTCCTCATCGCGCCAGCGATATTGGTAATGTTCTGGAATCGAAAGCGCTGGCGTTCGGGAATCAGCGATTTCGAGGTCGAGGCCCATGAGCGCCGGCGCTTGCGTCGCCTACGAGAGCGCCTAACCAACCTACTAGCGGCAGAAGAAATTGACGAGCAAGTCATAGATTCTGCACTTCATCAACTCGGAGACAGTCCTTGGCAAGCCGTCGTCGCCGATTGGGGCGAGCCGTTGCTGCGTCACAATACCGAGCAAGTCGAAATCTGTGCTTGGCGAATCACTGAGGGCGATGCAACAATGCTACTTGGAATCCGCATCGCTAACTCACCATGGGAACTCGCTGCAATGCGCGTCTATGCGCCGGAAGGAGATAGTGTCAGTATCGGCGCTGTATCACCCCAACACCTCTTCCAAGGCGACGAAATCTCACTTGATACACTCAAATCAGGCAGCCGCACCTTCCTGCGACTAACCCTCGAGGGTGAACCATCTAACGTCGGCTTCCATCTCTCAGGTCTAGTTGATGGAGAGCCACTCGCGGCAGTCCCAAATCGCGCTCTTGAATGGGGTTGAGAGTTACTAATCATTCGAGATGGCCCTTAGCGCCGTCGATTGCGTGCCTCATCGAGAACATCATCGATAATCTCCGAATGGCCACTACCCAATTCCTCGCGCATCTGTTCCAATTGCTTCTTCGTAGCCCGTGAAATTTTCCCCGGCATGGCCAATTTGAGCAGAACCATGACGGCACCACGACCGCGACTTACGCGCGCCATTGGCAGACCTCTGTCGAGAATAGTAATCGTCTCACCGGGCTTTGAACCGGCCTTGATTCGCACCTTCAGCGGAGAACCATCAATATGTGGAATCTCAACAGTATTACCAAGAACAAGATCGACATAACTGACTGGTAAAGCCATCAATAAATCAGGCCCATCGCGCTCGAACCATTCGTGCTCCTGCACTTCGATTTCGATGTAGAGATTTCCTGGTCTACCATTCTCCGATCGTGATGATTCACCATGCCCGCTTAGCCTCAGTCTAGCACCACTCTCGATACCAGCGGGCACCGAGAATCGAACCTTCTTCGATTGTTCAGCCCTACCCTCACCCGAACAAGCCTTACACGGATTCTGAATGATGCGACCATCACCGCCACAAGCTCGACAATCCTGAGTGACCTGTTGATGGAATGGCCCAATTCGCTCAATCCTTGTGAGTCGCCCGCGACCGTCACATGTTGGACAGACTCGAATTCCATCTGCGGTCTCCGAACCGCTCCCTTCACAACCAGAACAGCGGTTCAGCACATCAATCTCAAGCTCTTCGTCGACTCCGTTGAAGGCATCCTCAAAACTTACCAGATGCCGCACGAGGAGGTCTGCACCACGACTCGAGCGTTGGCGTGAGCCACCGCCGAACAGAGAGGAGAATATCGAGTCAAAGCCTCCTCCAAAAATATCGTCGAAACTAATGTTGACACCTTGGAAGCCACCAGAACCCCAGGGCGAACCTCCAGGCCTCTCATGCCCGAACATGTCGTACTTTCGCCGTTCTTCAGCGTTCGAAAGAATCGCATATGCTTCCTGCACTTCCTTGAAGCGAGACTCGGCCTCAGCATCGTCTGGATTCTTGTCAGGATGGAACTTTCGGGCCATCGAACGGAATGCCTTTTTCAATTCCGTATCCGAGGCTTTTCGGCTTACACCGAGAACCTCGTAGTAATCCCGCTTCTGACTCACTGGACCACCACGCTCAACGGCTCCCACACGCCTGTTTTCAACCCAACGGAGTGCTCAGAGGAAAGCGCCGCAACTGCTGCAGTAAGCCGTGCCGCTACTATTGACCGCGCCGCATTCCTGGCAAGATATGACTGATTTTGCTAGTGAAGATGGTACTGGGGTCGACCACTGGTCGTCAGGTGGAGCATCCCACGTCGCCTCAGCTGCAGCTCGTCCGCCGGATTTCTTTGCCGCCTTCGCCGCCCGTGCTGCCTCCTTGGCTTCGGCTTTCGCAGCCGCTTTCTCCGCCTTGGCAGCAGCCTTAGCTTCCTTGGCGGCGAGTTTGGCAGACTGTCGCTCGCTGCGGATTGCGTCTTTCTCGCGACGAGCTATTTCCTTGTTGAGGCGACGCTGCGCTGAGGCCTCTGCGCTGGCTCCCAGCGTGCCTGAGAGTTTTCCGGGATCGGTTTCGTCGATGACTTCCGAGTCGACGACGGGGACCATACCCTCCACCTGAACATCGACCTCCATACGTGAGTCATCACGGTCGAGATTTAGTTCGGATTGTTCCTTATTCAGATCTGAGACCTTACCAGTCATCCTTTGTTGAAAGCGTAGGCCCGCGCGACCCTTTGGTTGATTGAGGGCCTGGGTCTCAAGGCGATCGAGGGCGTCATCTCCTCGATTCCACAAGCCTTTGTCCTCAAGGCGATACATGCTTGAGAGATTCTTGATGGCACTCGAGCGATGGTACTCATGGTCCTCGACAACGCGATAGCGAAGAAACATGACGATGCCTAGTAGGATGGCTAAGCCGTGAATTATTGCTTGAGCAATTAGGTCCTCCTTGAGTAGAGTTTCGATATTTGGAAGACCATATCTGAGTGCGCCAACGCAGAGGGTCGGGGCGAGAAGAAGAGCCACACCAATCAGCGGAGAGCGCTCTGTCATGCTAGGGGCTCCCGAATCCATCGTTTGAATCATTCGTGGTGCTGGGAGCGTGGTTACCCACAGGAATCATGACCCTTCGCCGGGTGGAGATGCCATGGAGCCGGATATCACCGTCTCAACCACCGTGCTGCCACACGAAGACGCCGCACGGGTGATAGAAGCTGTACGCGGCGTCTTCCCTCAATGGGAATGTGATTTTGAGACGGAAGAAAGAGAGTTCCCAATCGAGGATTCGTCTTACAGATTAACTGGACGAGCAGCCTCACTTGACCACGTTTTGGATCAAGCGGAGAAGAATCGAATCCTCGACACCGCCTTCGATGCCATGACACAGGACCTCGAAGGTGACACCACCACTTTCTCTTTGTCAAGGCAGGCCGCTTTCGTAGGGAAGGTAGCCTTCGTCGTTGATGAGAGGCCATTTGGAGGTATCATGGATGTTAATCTATCAGGTGAGGAGTTGGGCCTTTGGTTGGAACAGCAGACTTGGCACGAGGGGCGTCATTCAATTCCAAGAAGTGCGGGTGATGACCTCAAGATGCATGACGATGGAATGCCAACAGAGTGGTTCGATAATCGAGGCAGGCGAACGATGAACGAAGATCAGGACTGAGGCAGTCCGGATTCAATCCATTCTTGGATAAGGGGTTCATCGGCTGGAAGCCATTTCACTGAATCAAGAGACCTTCTATCGAGCCAGCGCACCTCATCGTGTTCGATAGGATTCACCAACTTCGGGTCGATAACGCCACAATTCCAGATATCGAGAGATACATGGCGATCATCATACTCATGACTTAGCGATGCGACGATGCGGTCGGGCACCACTTCGAGTTGCAATTCCTCGGCAATTTCACGGACTAAGGCTTCTCGTTGCCCCTCGCCGGCATCGACTTTGCCACCAGGGAATTCCCACCATCCACCCCAGACATCCTCAGGAGGTCGTCGGCAGGCGAGAATGCGACCTTCAGCATCGAAGATTAGCGCGCCGACGACTTCGAGTCGTGGCTTACTCGACACTGCCAACACGACTCGTCGTACAACCTCTACCTGTCTTTCCAAAGAAACCTCAGATTCAGGGGGAAGATGTATGAAAATCGCAGGAAGCACCCGACCATCTGAAGCCTTCGCAGCAACAGAGTCAATCGCTTCTAGAGTACGATAAATTGTCTCATTACAGACAAACGCTCCGGCGGAATCGCTCCAAGCAATATCTGTCTCATGCTCGAATTCCTCATCCAACACATGTACCGAAGCGGTCGTCGCCAGCCTTGCAAGGCCACCCTCGATGACTTCCCCTTCCACCACTCGCCCAGAATTGTCAGCCATGCGAAATTTTGACTCATTCTGCCCACAGCGCTCAAGAGAAATTGTTGTGCGAGATTCTGCTAATCCGAGATGAACAATTGCATCGAAGCGATCTCCATCGCGAATCAGCGCAGCAACACGCCCCGAGCCCGCTTCGTCACAAGTCAACAGTAATGTCTGCAATTCAATCCCAGCAATTCCAAGTGACTCAAGCCTACACCGAATCTTGTCTGAAACATTCTCACTATGGCCGCCAAAAGGAGGGAATCCCGTGAGCAAGACTCGGAGAGTCACGGCCCGCTCATAGGCCATCGATAGTTGTGCTTTACGCGGCCCGCCACGTCGTCAGATTCATTCACCAGTGACCCGAGGGGGTATCGATGAGCGACGATTATGTCGTACAGGTGGTCGAAGAGGACGAGGGGGGGCCAGGCCCCTTGGGTGTCGTCCGAGTCATCTGGTACGAGGTCAGTGGAGGAATAGGTCCATGGGGAGCTCTTAGACCTCTGATTGCCATTGCTTTAGCCCTAGTTCCATTCCTCTATATCGGTCAGCACTTCAACCGGCAACATCGCAAGGCTGCGGGCTGGTTTGCCGTACAATTCCCACTGATTCTGACCATCGTTCTTTGGCCTATACTCTATATCTGGTCTATCGGCGATGCATGGTGGGTTTCAAGCGGAATAGTCGCGCGCGCTCAATCCGGATAGGGTGGGCTGAGTGGAAGGTCAGATCGTCAATATCGCAGGATATCGCTTCGTCGATCTACCCGATCGCGACGCCTTGCGCGCTCCGTTCAAGTCTGCGTGCGACGAAGCCGGACTTCTTGGGACAATTTTACTGAGTCACGAAGGAATCAATTTCTTTCTCTCTGGCAGCCAGTCCGGCATCGATCAGTTTGTTGAATATCTTGAGAATGATGAGAGATTTGTCGACATCCCAGTGAAGTTGTCTTACAGCGAAAGGATGTCGTTCAGGAGAATGAATGTCCGATTAAAGAAAGAAATAATTTCGCTCGGCCTTGAAGAAATTCGCCCATCTAAGCACACCGGCGAGAATGTCTCGCCGGCTGAATTCAAGCAGTGGATGGACGAGGGACGTGAAATAACCGTCCTCGATACACGTAATGATTACGAAGTCAAATTAGGAACTTTTGAGGGAGCAATCGACCTCAATTTATCCTCGTTCCGCAGCTTCCCAGAAGCTGTAAGCACATCTGGAATCGATAAGGAGCAGACAATTGTGATGTTCTGTACCGGCGGCATACGATGCGAGAAGGCTAGCGCGGTGATGATGAATCAAGGCTATTCCGACGTTCGTCAACTCAAGGGTGGGATTCTAGGATACTTCGAGGAGGTCGGCGGAGAATACTGGAATGGAGATTGCTTTGTTTTCGACCGCCGAGTCGCTCTTGACCCCGCGCTTGAGGAAACGACTACGCAGGTATGCTGGGCTTGCCGTGAGCCATTGACTGAGGAAGAAATGGAGAGCGAACAGTACGTGATTGCCAAATCTTGTCCATACTGCATTGAATCATGAGGCCAGTTTGGCCTATCTGCGCAAAGATTCTGTAATGGAAATCAGAATCCATCTGGAAGATCCATAGGACTGAACAAGTGACCGGGACTAGTCGCCTCGGCCATCTGTCCTCGCAGACGCATCTCCCAGTCACGCAGTAAGGTGAGAGCGGAAGAGAAAGGAATCTCTGACCCGTTGATTATCACCCGCATCATAGTGTCTAGAATGTCCATTCGATCTTCATCTAGAGTACCGAGTAACTTGTCCAGCGGGAATGATTCGATGCTTGGTACAACCCCATCGAACTCGACTGGCCAAGGCTCGGCGATATTCGCAGGGATTTTTTCGCCGCTTTCTGCCGCGGCTTGTTCCAATGAAGTCAGAAGCATGCGGATGTACTTCGATACGACAAGTGCTACCTCGATTACAGGAAGGCTATACTGCTTGACGAAGTTGACGAGATTCTCCTGCAGAAACAGCAGGCGCTCCTCTACCGGTTGATCCGGCCCGGGAATTTTCGCATCCTCGTCCACGGGCAACCCTCGCGTGTCTTACTCAAGAATCAACCGAAGCCGTCCGATAGAAACGCGCCTATCGATTCGCTATCTGAATCACTCTGTAGTCCGGTCATCGTAGCGAATCGGTGAACCGGAGTTGCCCCGCACACCGTCCAACATATCGTCCTCGATCTCGAAGTAATCGTTTAGCCAATCGCCATCGCTATCCCAGTTCGCTGGATTTGTACCATCAGCAATTTGATCGCCATCGATATCAATCATCCACCAGCCCCAGACATATTCTCCCAAACCGGTGTTAGGGTAGTGATATCGGTCACCAGCAAAGCGTTCGTAGATGTCTGCCCAAGCTCCGTTGACGAGGATTTCATCATCGGATTCATCGAGTAATTGGTAATCGATATCGTTGTCGTCGACGATGTAAGCGTAGAGCGTGTCATCGTTGTTTATTTTGTACATTCGGAAGTAATTGGTCTCAAGCGCTGCGGCTCCACCACATGTCCCTAGCAGCGCCTCACGCAGTTGCCACCATTCCTCAACAGTGCCTCCTGAACAATCGAAGAGGTTAGCTTGGCGAACAAGTGTTGGTGAGGAGAGAGTCGCATTGACGACACCGTAGTATTCTTGGAAATTGTTGTATGGAATGTAAACACAATTGCCTCCATTACAATCCCACCCTCCATCATTGTCCGCATCCTGTCCCGCATCGCTGGCGTCGGTCGCGTCGTGTGTGAACCATGTCCAATCGAGTAATGGGCGTCCGATTGTGCCACCATTGACGGTCACTGGCTTGAGGACGTTCGGCGTCACCTGATACCAGACGACTGAGATCTGTAAGTAAGAAGACCAATTGTCATTGGTCTCGTTCCAACCTCTGTAATACTCGTAGAAGTCAGGCATCATGTCGCCGTCTGTGTCGTTGTCAAGCGCATTTGTTCCATACTTGAACACCTCACGGCCGTCTGAGAGATTCATGTTCTGCTCGTATCCGACGACGTTTCCGCCGCTTCGAGTGACCTCCATGATCTGAGAGTCATCGTCGCTATCGATGTCGAGAGGATGAGTTCCGTTATTGTATTCCATCAAATTAGTGAAGTAGAGTTCAGCGTAAGATGGGATGATTTGATCACTGGCTGGTCCTGATGTGAATTCGCGGTTCTCCCAAACTCCTTGCGTAGCAGGATTGTCGAAGATTGTTCGATCATACCAGCCATCAGCATCAGGATCATACTCGATGTCGAGCGGGTTCAGCGGGTTAAGTGACCAGCGGTATTCGTTGACTGGTAGCCATTGACCGTAAATCGAGTAACAGAATTCCCAACCGTCGGGTATGCCATCGCTGTCGGAATCTGCGTGTGTTGGATCGGAGACACCTGCAAGACTGAAATTGAAATTGTCGGGGTCGATGGAATTGATCAGCCCTGCACGGTCACTCGAGACTATGTCCTTGGTGGAGAACATCACCCAAAGTTGGTCAGCAGCAGCTTGCTCCGACATGCTTTGCTCCTGCATGTAAGCGGTAATCGTGTCGAGACCGTAGGACACTAGTCCGGTTCCGTTAGGGATGGTGTCGATGGCCGAACGCTTCCCATAGACGCGAGCATCGTATTCGGCGAGGTTATCGTATGATTCCGAGTCCGATATGTATCCGTCTCCATTGCAGTCGAATGAATCCTCATCACTATCTGCGTGGATATCGATATCTGTAAGTGCGTTCATCGTCCAGATATTGGCTTCAAGATCCCATTCAGTGAACCAATACTCGTATCCATCACTCATGCCGTCTCGGTCAGTGTCCTCGGCATTCGGATCGGTGATTCCCAACAAGGCTTGGAGTAGCGGCTTTGCGGGCTCACCAAGCTGCCACGCATCGAATTGCTCAAGGGCGATTTCGGCCCTACCCTCCTTGTTGAAGAGAATACGATAGACTCTGTTGACTGCTTCGTCTGGGTCGAGTGATTCGGCTTCTTCCCAGAGTCGGGGAGCGTCGGGTGGCGATAGACCACCGTTCTGAGGATTCTTGTTTGTGAGATTGAGTTCAACGAGGTCTGTGATGCCGTCGCGATCAGAGTCGTAATTTCCATCGCCGGCTACCAACGGATTGAGAGTCCAGACCTCATCGCTAGCATTCCAGCGAGTGAACATCAATTCGATTCCATCGAGAAGACCATCACCATCGGTATCCGGATTGTTAGGGTCGGCGGTATAGCCGGTGAGAGAAATTTGCTCCGCGCTCAGGAATGTTCCGAACGAGAGTGTTGATTCAGCAGAGAGCCAGGGTGTAGCGAGTAATTCACCACCTACCTGTAAGAGATAGAATTGTGGAACAGTCGTCATATCATCGATTTCACTCATATTGCCATCGATGACATTGTACTCCTCCCAATTGTTCATTCCATCACCGTCGGGATCACCGACCTGATCACCTTCATCAACGGGGTTGAGAGTCCAACCTTCATCATACAGACTCCACCGCGCATGATAGAATTCCCATCCATCTGGGATGCCATCGCGGTCAGAGTCGGAATCTAGAGGGTTGGAGGCACCGACGTCGTCGCTAGTGGTGCCATTAATCAGACTGCGATATGAATTGCTGGTTTCGAGGCCGAAGGAGGCTCCTGCGAAGCCTATCCATGACTCGTGGGCGAGCAGTGTGGTGAAATTATCAGGGAATGCGAGGCCGGTGTCGGTCGTATCAGTTTGGATAATCTGATCCTTGAGATGGTATTCCAGCCAATTGACCAAACTCTCATTCAAGTCGAGGACACCGTCATGATTGACGTCGAATCCATCTCCATCTGGGTTGTTGAGGGCATCTGAGCCATTCAGGGGATTGATTCCGCGGTTATTACGACCCCAAGTGCACTGGTAACGGGCTTCCCAGCCGTCAGGCAGAGAATCGCCATCGGAATCGGGGTTATTGGGGTCGGTCTTGGTCCAATTGAGAGCTGCGCTGGCATTCTCTCGATGAGTCGGTAAGCCTTCGATTAGGACGGTCTCCAGCAAGTTGCCCCACATGTATTCACAGAGGTTGTCGAGGCCGTCTCCATCAGCATCCATGGTCGCATCGCTCGGGTCACGAGGGTCAAGAGTCCAGAGGTTACCTCCGGTGTAAACATCACCAATCCAACGACGGTGCTCAATCTCCCAACCATCGGGCATTCCATCACCGTCGCTGTCAGCAGTCGTCGGATCGGTTGGACCATCGGTTCCTCCGCCAGCTCCGGAGTTAAGCCAACCAGAGAGGTGGACGTCGAGGGCTTCTTCGCCGTCATCATCATCACAAATGTATTCGTCATTCAGATAATGACAAGAGAATTCCGTCGACTCTGCGAACCATCCCCAATACTCCTGACCGTCGGTCAGACCGTCGCCGTCGGTATCGATATTACGAGGATCAGTGCCGTTGAAACCACCTTCGCTAGTATTGACAAAGCGGTATTCGTCGAGATTGCTCCAATCGCGACTGAATTCGACCCCAGCGACATCAAAGTGAACTCCGTCAGCGTCGGCATCACGCTCACGGTCGTAAGGGTCAGTTGGGTCAAGGCCGTAGACAAATTCCCAACCATCAGGCATCCCGTCGAGGTCAGAATCTGATGACTGCGGGTCGATTGGCATGATGTTCATGTATTGACCAGGTGATACTCCTGCGAAGAGATACTCATTACCATCATTGATGAAAGTCGTGAGTGATGTGACTAAACCAGGCATCCTCGTCTGATTGTCAAAATATCCAAGGATACCATGCGAGCCACCTTCGAGAGCCCAAGTTCCATCCCTCGAACCGAGGATGACACATTTTTGGAGGGCGATAATCGAGTGAATGTCGTTAGCGCCTTCCTCCCATCGCTCAATGTTGAACATTCGATCGGTGTTGAAGGCCTGCTCTGGCAGACCGACGAAGAGGTCGAGATCGATTAGATGTAAGCCGCCAGGAGTACCTAGCCAGACTCCTGTGACCTCTTCGAGCGAGCCATCGGCAGCGACTGGGCCAGCGAGCTCCATCACATTCACAACAGCAGATTTAGAGGAATTTAGAAGATCGGCAAATTGCACGTAATCCTCCGCCGAGTCAGTATCGTAAATCCAGAAAGGGCTGCCGATGGATGGTGTTCCATCGGTCGTGTCCCAGCGAATCATTCCACTGTCAGTTCCGACGATGAGCATTGGACCTCGTCCAGACATCGGCACGTGAATTACTTCCGTCAGAGAGGCACCAGCATCGGCGACGAGATCTGAAAGAGGTTGAATGAAGACTGGAGTAGTGAAATCAGGAGTACCTCGGCCCGAAGCAGGTTCGGAGAGTGTCATCGTCCAGACATTTGTGCCCTGACCGAGAATGAACAGGTCGAGATCCCCACTGCCGGTCTGAAGCCTCTCGATGACTCGAACTGTCCCAAGATCAGATTCAGTCATCGTATCGATCTGTGGCAGACCGTTTTCGAGAATCAAAGCGTGAAGGCCATGATTGGTGCCTATGATGAGGTAATCCTCTGATGCAGGGCTCCATCTCATCATCGTAAACATCTCCATTCCCTCGGGAAGTTCAGTTGTTGACGAGGTACCTTCGAATGGGTCGATGGTGGTTATTCCATAGGCTGAGCCAATAATCAAACGGTCTCGACCTTGGTCGGGAATCACTGTGTGAACTCGACCATCGACGAGCATAGGATCCGTACCCTGATCGAAGAACATCGTCTCTACTGGCTCATCCGTAAGCATCGAAGCCCTCAATCCTGGGCGAACCCAATTGCCGCTATCGAGATGGAGCATGTATTCCTCAAAATTACTGAATGCCTCTCCCCATCGAGCGGTGGCAATTGATGAATCTGGAATGATGAAACCATCGCGATCGATATCCCAACCATCTGAATCGCTATCGATTACCGCATCGCTGGCATTTCGAGGATCGAGGCCGTGATATGCTTCCCATCCATCAGGAATTCCATCACCTGGTACGGCGAGGCTGGTTGGAATCAATTCGCTCCAAGTGTAATGGTCAGAATCGATTCTTCGAGGATCGGTGCCCAACCAACCATCATCTCCAGTTGGACGCTCAACATCGGTCTGACAAGCGTCAGCATGCAAATTCGGCATTTTACCGGCGCACCACAAGCCATCCCTTTCGGTCAGCCAACCATCTGGTGCGCCGAACCAATATTCCTCAGTATTTGTGTATCTTTCACCGATATCTATCTCGCCGTCACGGTTTACGTCGAATCCATCGCCGCAACCCCACTGGCTCGCTTGGTCCACACAGAGATCGGCATCTTCGACCAGATCCGAGCTGTCAAGCGGGTCGAAGTAGAGGCAGACCCATTCACTGGTCGCTTGGTTTTGGTATCCTGTACCGCCCTCGGTGCACATGTAAATCTCAAAACCGTCAGGCAGTCCGTCCCCATCACTATCAGATTCACGAGGGTCGAGATACTCTCGGAAACCCGATTCCGTTTCATCTGGGGATTTACCTGTCAACGAAAGACGTTCGGTGAAACATGTGTCGAGCGTCCAGGGCCAGCAATATTCCATCAGGGCGCTCGCCCCATCCCGATCGAAGTCGGTGATATTATCAGAGCCATTCATCGGATCGAGGCCATCGATGACTATGATTCCAAATGGAGTATCAATATGGCGTGCCTCTCCGAATATCACCTCGTGGATATCTGGGATGAGATCCTCATCTTGGTCCACCGCCATCGGCCCAGAACCTGGTTGGTCTGGAGGGTCTACTGAGGATACGGGGGCCTGTGGCCGAGTCTGGGATACGAAGACGAGACTACTCAGTATGAGTAGGGTCACGAAGAAAGCGGTTTGCTTGCGTCGCATGATATGACCTCGTCTGGACAATCGCGAGCGCTCTTGCTTGACTTATGACGATGATGGAGCGTCGTTCGGACATCTGGGGGAGACACTTGGCCGACGGCTCCGCCGTCGCGCGCGAGAAGGGGGTGACTGTTCGGGGTGTATGAAGGGCTTGTTGGGGTCGTATTGAAGACCCGACTGCGACGCCGGTTGAAATGGTTCGATGGGTCTAGAGATAACGCATCTGGGAAGTGGTAGTCGAGGCAACGCCACACTGCTTTCTACGGGTGAGACTCGCGTGATCGTTGACTGCGGATTCTCTCTAAAGCAGATGGAAGCGAGATTGGCTATGGTAGGAGTCGAGGGGAGCTCGGTAAATGCCATCGTTGTGAGTCATCACCACTCAGATCACTCGAAATCGGCTGCACGCGCTTCGAAGAAATGGGGGGCACGCTTGTATGCTAATCTTGAGACTACGATGAGATTGGGATTGGAACCGATTTCAGAAGTTCGGACTTTCGAAGGATTGGAGAGATTGCACATCGCCGATGACCTGAGTTTATTGCCAGTACCAGTGCCTCATGATGATGCGGATAATGTTGGAATTATCGCTAGTAATGGAGATGGTCGGAGGGCTGCAATTGTAACAGATTTAGGTGAGCCGACGCTTGAGTTGATGAAGCATCTTTCCGGTTGTGAGCACATTTCTATCGAGGCAAATTACGACTTGGGGCGGCTAATCTCTGGGCCTTATCCTCCCTCGTTGAAAAGGCGGATTTCAGGCAGGGGAGGTCACCTTTCAAATGAGCAGACTGCAGACATATTGACCGAAGTCCTGCACCCTGGATTGCAAAGCGTTGTTCTTTGCCATTTGTCCGAGAAAAACAATGCTCCACATTTGGCAGAATCAGAAGTTTTGCACCAAATTGGTGAGCGCTTCGATGGTGTGCTCTCAATTTGTGGGCAAGAAGGTCCCGAATTTTCCAATTGGCTCGGTCAAAGCGAGCCTGAGCGCATTAGTAATACGACTTGACTTGGGGTTCTGACTTTGCTAATCAGTGGCCCATGATGGCTCGGTGAACCGCAGACTGAACATCACGCATACGGTCAACTGCTCCGAGCTCTCGGAATACAGTTAGAGATCGTTGGAGATAGTTCATTCTCGCCGAACGGTCGGTTTCGACCTCGCCCAGGCGAGCAAGCAGTTCTCCTTGTAAGAGACGGAAATCGTTGGATTCCGCAACGGAGAGTCCGTCTAGATAGTGCTCGGCTGCCTCGGCTTTTCGGCCAGCATCGCTGAGGACTTGGCCGAGAAGAATTTCCACCTCGACCGCGCTATGCGGGTCTGTCGCTTCAGAGAGAATCTCAAGTGCTGCAGAATAGTGTAGCAAGGCAAGATCATTATCTTTGACATTAGCATAATACCGGCCCAAAACCGCTCTGCTGCGGGCGTGTAGTGTATCCATACCCTTGTCGATGGTACCATCGTGAGCAGCAAGGGCGTGATCACGGGCACGGTCGAGCTCGCCCATTTCGAGGAATGCTGCTGCTAGACGAACTCTAGCATCCATCAATTCTGGATCATCTTCGGCATCGAGTAGTTCCTCGACATTGCTGTAAACTTCGAGAGCATGTCGTGTATCTCTGCGACGACGGAAGATGTAGCCCATGTTGATGAAAGAGCGTGCAGCACCGACGGCATCTCTCGCAGCAATCTGTATTTCCAACGCTTGTCGATGAAGTTCGAGTGCATCATCCATTGCACCACGCTTGACTGCGATATCGGCGCGAGCAGTCATCAGCCGAGCTAGGCTCGTAGCTCGCTTGTGCTTTCTAGCAACCGGAATCGCAGCTGCATATTCCTCCTCAGCCTCGACCCAGCGTCCTTGGAGAGAGAGGATGTCACCCCGCAATTCACGAATAAGTCCCCAATGCACTGCATCGAATCCATCTGATTCGAGACCTCTGAGTATTCCCAACAGTTCGATATGACCCGACTTGACCAAATCTCGACCGCTTCTCTGGAGTACTTCAGCAAGGGTTTCCAAATCCCCCGATGCGTTGAGGTGATAGATGAATTCGATTTTTTCCGCAGCGGTCTCGGTCCTTGTTCTATACCACTCAACTGCATTCGTGTGAAGTTCCGCTTTGAGAGATTCATCCATCGAACGGACGAGGAACTCTCTGACCAAATCGTGGACATCATAGAAATCCGTATCGACTCTACGAGCCAATCCCTTCTCTACCAAATCATCAAGCAAATCTATGTCAGCATTGAGACCAATTAGAGACTCTAGAGGCATCGGTTCCCTGAATACAGCGATTGCACCAAGTAAGCGCTTCTGAGGACCGGATAACTTACTGAAAATCTCCTTCTCGACGAATGCTTCAAGGGTTGCGTGGAAGGTTTCACCAACGCTCCCTCTGTTGATGAGTTCCAAAACTAGAGGGTGGCCTCGCGACAATGTGTAGATATGCAAGAATTGTTGCAGATCTATGTCGGGCATTGCGGTCAGAATTTGTCGACTCGAATCCTGGTCAAGTCCTTCGAGCGGGATGAAGTGAGTGACCGTTGTTCCACTTGAATCGGCTTCAGGTACAACCATTCTGAATGAGCGGGAGAACATAACGAGACCCAATTCATTCGATTCGGGTACTCGCAGTGTGAGGCCTCGAAGAATTGCAACGAAATTTTCATCGGCGACCTTGTGCAAGTCATCGATGACGATGAGTGCCGGAGAATTCTCTAGACCCTCAACAATTAGATTGACGGCCATAGTTACTTGAGGAACTGGTGTCGATGAAACGTAATCACTGAGATCATTATTCCCAATCATCGAGAGCCATTCAGCACAGGCCTCAAGGAAGGCTCTCGAACCCTCCCAATCTTGACACCTGTGATACAACATATTCCTGCGGTGAGTAAATCGCTCTAGCAACTTGGCGGCAAGAGCGGTCTTACCGATTCCAGCAATTCCCGGGACTAGGAGTGTAGTCGATTGAGCCTCAAGAATATCGGCCATTTGGCTGATTTCATGGTCACGCCCAAAGAATCGACGTGTCCTCGGTAAATCATTGAGAGAATTGACCAATTGTTTCTCAATATGCTTTGAGAGATCTCGCTCAATAAGATCAGGCGATAGCGTGGAGAGATCTACCGTGCCGCTATGATCGAGGTATCGGAGTATATCGACGTGTCTCAGGGGTAATTCGGTACTCTCCAATGCGGCTCGTAAGTCAAGATTCTCTGCTCGGCCATCTGCGTGGATAAGTCGGACAGGTTGTTCGCTGACCTTCACCCAAATGTCGTCGGCGAGATTGACACCATCCGATGTGAGAAAGTAGGCCTTGCGCTTTCGAGATACACCAGAGACGTGGGCTTGCCTCTCGATGAGATGGCCTGATTCTTTCATACCAGCGATTGCTCGCGGGACATTCGACCTTGCGATTGCAACTGCATTAGCTATTCCCATCTGAGATATTGCGAATGGAACCTCGACCTTGTCCGCATAATCGACGTAATCCCTCAGATGAAGTAGGATACGCTCCTGAACCCCCGGTCGGGGAACAGCCATGGTTGCCATTAACCGGTGAGCAATTCGTGCCACTCAAGAAAGTATCCGCGGAGCGGACCGTCTTGACTCATCAAGCGATGTGGTCTGGATCAGGTACCCATTCTTCCTTCTGCGGATCCCAGAGCCATCCTGGATGCTCGTCGCTGCGCATCAATTCTCCAGTTGAAGAACTAGCATTTTCTTCAGAATTTTCATCATCGCTGTCGTCATCTTCCTCGAAGGATACTACTCCACTGAAGAAAAGCGCTGCACCGATACCTGCGAGGAGTACAACGACGATGAGAATCACCGTCATAGCACCCATACCTCCTTCTTCAGTAGGAGGAGAGATGGCAATTCCTTCAATCGGATCTGAGCCACTGATTGTGAATACTGGGTTGATCGTTCGGCTAATCATCGATCCAGGTATACCAAGCTCCCAAGTCGAATCCTCTAACACCACGGTTGAATTAATCTGAGTGCCGCCCAATGTCACACGGACCGTCTTACCAGGCAATCCAATTCCAGTGAAAGTAATCACCTCACCCTTTCCAGCGGTAGTCTGGTCGGGATCTCCAACATAGAACTCGATTGGAATTACATTGAATGACACCGGAGTGGAGATTTCCTTCGACCCATGAGGATCGGTTGCGACGAAGATGACATTACTCAGTGACCATGTTTCTATATCTTCGTTGTAGAATCCCATCGACTTAGGGTCGTAGATTGCTACGCCATCGATTCCGATGTTGATTACTAGACCAAATTCGTCGTCGGATGAGCGAGCGGAGTCATCATAGACAGAGAGAATGAGATTATTCACGCCATCAACATCATCGAAGTAATCCAATAAATGAATCTCGGCTTTCGTGCATGGATTTTGGGAGGTAGTGTCCACCTCACAATAGAGGCTTACTTCGGAAGCCCAAGAGCTGCCATCGAATGTTGGACGATTGTTATCTGCATTCGGAGGATTGTCGGCGACGACTTGGACTTCTAACCAGTCGCTGAAATCGATTCCATCGTAGGAGCGGGCCTTGATGAGATACTGCATATTGTGCATCATGACATTGGAATTCCATTCCAATTCCCAATAACCATTCTGAGCGATTTCAGTGACTGTTCCTGTGTAGATGTTGATGTAACCATTAGCGACGTCGAGTACCTCGACATCGACACGCGTAATTGCTCCATCATTATCTCGAGCGACTCCGCTGATGATGGACTCTTCACTCACCTCGTATATCTGTCCACTTTGAGGTGTGGTGAGGCTGACAAATGGTCTAGCATTCTGGTTATCGATTTCAAGGTCGAGCACTGCCGGCTCGCACTCATCTAATTCTCCATTGCAGAAGTCAGAGTCTGAGGCCCAGATTGTGAATGTGTAAGTCGCGAGTTCGCGGGGTAACCCACTGAAATCCCACGTCCATGACCACTCGTTAGAGCCTTCAGTAGAGGTGACAACGTTGTAATTTGGTCCATCTATCTGGATGTATATCTGATCTATGTCAGAACCGCAATCGAAGGGGCAGCCATACGGGTCATGGGCACTCCCTTCGAAGGTCACCGTCCCATCAGAATGGGTCGAATATGAGCTCGGTGAGGTCACACTCACTGAAGGAGCCTCGGTATTGACCTTGATTGTACGAGTGATGATTGGTGAATACTCGAGGCCGTCGAATGAGCGGAACTCGAATGTGTAGTCACCCTCTTGACGACCGGACATGTCGAAATTGTAGTACCAGTTGCTGAATGGATGATTATTGCGAGAGACATATTCAGGTGCAGCTCCACTTGCATCTGTCGCGTGACCAGCACCGCTCCAATCGCTGGTGAATGGATCCTTAATCTCGACAGCGTGAACGTAGCCCTTCTGGTCCCATTGAGCCAATTCATCACTCTCATAAATCCCAGCCCAAGTTCCGTCAAAGGCTGAACCAGTGAGGTTTAACACGCGTCGGAAAGAGTGCCCATCCTCTTGGATAACAGAGACTGAAGGAGCCGCGTTTTCGAGGAAAAGTGTGTCTTGGTAAGTCGTATCGGTTAGAGTAAATTCTCCAGAGTCAATTCCATACCCGAAACGATACGCTGTATATCGGTAGAGGGAAAGTTCGCGAGTTCCGGTGGAGTAATCGCAATCTGGATCTTCAGTATCGAAAAGAAGGTCACCGTCATTGTCCTCTCCGTCGGAACACGAATCTTCGTATTCATCATCTGCAAAGCCGTCTGGATTGTCTCCACCAGCTAAGCCTCTGAAATCGAGATGGAAATTCGAAGCCAAAGAGAACCACGGAGTGTAACCATCAGCATCAGTCTCAAGACTGTACAAATCATTTCCGTGCGCGTCTTCAATCAACACATTCACATTTTCCACTCGCTGACCATTGACGAGAGTCTGGAAGCGCACCAACTCAGCACGCTGAACCTGAACCGCATAATGAGTAGGTTGTGTGTTGATCTTCACCTTAGATAGATCGAGATTCGACAAGTTAGAGAAGGTGAATATTGTCGAATTATTGTCCATATTCAACGCTAGAGGGAAGTTGCGGGGAGTGTAGTCATCACAGGAAGGGCAAGCCCTGACTTCGTGAGCAATGACCCCATTCTGCCACTCATTCTGATACCATGCCTCCTGATCATCCCAACTGAGAATCACAGGGAATTGGCCAGGAGGAGGGCTCGGGATGTACTCGGATTGAACTGTAACCGAGGACTTTGAGATATTGTACGTGACTTCGACTCCGTTCCAGACATTGTTGCTGAAGAAAGCGAGGCTTCCATATTGCTGTGAAGTGTCTCCTCGTTCATAATGTTGGATAACCGCACCAGTTGCTTGCACATTGAAGGTATTTCGACGGACATCGAGGAGACTTCCTGTTGAACGGATGCCGTCAGCATTCCCTCCGGCGTCGATGATGTTGTCGACGATGGTGACGCCAGCCCTGTGAGCCATAATAGCCGGACAAGTGAATGGACCATCCCACCAGGTGTTGGAAGAGCATGCTCCAGCCCCAGCCGTGGAAATCGAATTGTTGGCGAGGTAGAGGCGTGCTGTAGTAGGATTAGGGGCTTGAGAACCATACTCACCAGCCAGCACAGGTTCCTTGGCGGTGTCGAAGATGGTATTATTCTCAGCAATCACATCGTAGGATCCTAGAAGCCAGAGACCGTTCCAACCGCCGATGGGGCCAATTACGTTGTTGTGAATCGCTGCCTTTGCGGAATAGACTGCAATTCCCGAGCCATCACCAGCTCCTTGCAAAACATTGTCGTGAATATCGACATCCGCTCCAGCGTAGACTGTTATTGGGGTCTTTTCAGTGGTTGAAATCGTGTTGAAGGCAATTTCGACGTTGTATTCTGTATCTCCAACCGCCTTGAGACTGTTGATATCGATTCCATTACAATCTACCGTGAGGGATGAATTAGTAATCTTTCCAGCAGAGTTTCGGATACTGAATCCGAAATCACCATTGGTCACTTCTGAATCGTCGATACGAATGAAAGTCTGTGAAGCCCAGATTGCCGAGCGACCACCGTCGCGATTTCCACAGCCCTTGTTGGTTGATTGGAACGATGCACCTTCAAAAATCATCGGCGATATCGGAGTTCCTCCACCGTAAACTTGGACCGCTTGGCCCGTGACTCCACTTCGCTCATCGTTGCCAGCAACATACTCGCCACCGATGAAAGTAGGTTGAGCAAGATTGGTGGCGAGGACGCTAGTCGTGTTGATATCATTGAATTTCATTCCACGGAGCGTAGGGCTAGCACCGTCTATAACCAACGCTCCATAGCGATATTCGTACTCGAGTTGGACGTAGAAGGGAATTCCCCAAGCACCGTTAAAATGCATGTTTCTCATTCCGGATTCTGAAAGATCCATCGAATCTCGCAGAATCACTCCTTCTCCACAAGAAGAATCGCGAATCCAAATCTTGGAGTTCCCAGACCCAAGTCCGTAGCATTCACCTGTTGCGTTAGAAACCGCAGGTTCTGTCCATGTCAGAGTGATTGGATTATTCGCACCGGCGTTGCCGCTGGCTCCACAAGCCGAGACACCTGCACAAAGATTACCCCGAACATCTAGCATGGTCCCATTTGGGAAAGTGATTGTAGTTCCAGGTTCGATAATTAGCTTAGCTCCAGCGGCCACTGAGACATCGTCAGTTATCTGGTGAGATCCACTCCAAGTCTCGGTTCCAGTGATTGTCCCACCGGTTGTCTCATTGGTCGCTGAGACTGGTGTTGCTGGCCCAATCAGAGCCACTGTGGTGCTCATCAGCATCAACATCACTAGGAAGTGACTTCTTGCTCGCTCGCTCATCATGTATCGTGGGGTTCATCAAACTGATTTAATCATAGGGTTGAATCGAGCCGTAGGCTCGGTTGATACGGATTAGGGTATCATGATACGTCATCAGACCGAATTTAGGTTATATTGAATTCGAATTCGACCTGTTTCAACCATTCGACAGCATCTAGATTACCATACCCTCTCTTATTGTGATGAGATGCTTCTTCTTCCTGTGAAACCAAAGACGATGTGGCCAAAGCGCGCTTGACCTGCTCCATTTCTCCGGCATCGAAAACTCCGTCATCTCCCCTCATTTCCTCGCCATGAATTTCGAGGATTAAAGAAAGGGCGCCGACTACGATTACTGTTGAATCGGAGCTGCCCGTCGAATAGGCGTATGGTGGTTGAATATCAGTTGACGCGGTGGAGAACATTTTCACTCCTGGAGCTCGAACCTCTGGCTTCTGATTCGGGAAGGATCGTTCCTCTCCTGAATATGGGTCAATTGTGGAACCTACGGAACTATTCAACCAGACGCCACCGTTAATTGTCGACGCTCCGACAGCAATTACTCCAGGGATGTTGGCTGGAATTGATACATCATTGACACCAGCCTTCATTCCGTTGTTTCCGGCTGCTGCGACAACAAATATTCCTGCATCAAGCGCCTCATTGACCGCTTCGACGGTTTCGGATTGAAGGCTGCTCATTCCGCCCCCAGGATCGCCTCCTAAACTCAAGCTGATAATGTCCGCTTCCTGAGTGATTCGACACCATCTAATGGCTAGTGCAACACGGTCGGCCTGTCCTGATTTTCCTTCGGGACCGAGGGCAATAGCCACTGAGAGATCAACTTCAGGAGCCGCGCCAGTATAGGTACCGTTGGCAACTAAGAGACCGGCCATTAGCGTTCCATGGTAATCATTGCCGACATCTCGTATGTCTGCATCGTTACCGTCGTAGAAATCACGGAAGCCAATGAGATTTAGGTTCTCAAAGTCCGGGTGATCGCCATCGATTCCGGTATCGACGATACAAACGTGAACTCCGGAACCGAAGTAACCCTCATCTTGGAGTTCACGAATTCCCGTGCTCTCAAAGGCCCATTCGGAATCGGGTAAGAAGGGCCAAAGGTAAGCTTGGATGGAATGCCAACTAATCAGCAACAGAACCGTACCGATGGCGAAACTCACCCCGCCCCAGGGCCAAAGGAACTTCTTCATAGGCCCTAGTGGCCAACGTAATTCCCTAGCCTCTTGATCAGTCAAGCCGTAATCCGCCCCGGAATAACCGGGTGCTTCCGAGTCAACTGCCGTGAGTATTCGTGAGTCCTCTGGCTCGGGCATCAACTCTAGTTTTTCAAGAGCCATGAGTCATCCACCAATGTCGCCTCGTCTCGGTCAGCCTATGAAGAACTGTTTACAATCGCGGCAAAACCGAGTCGAATACACGTATCAGAACGGAGCTCCGGGCCTACGGGATCCAGATCTTGTGAAGTACCACATAACCAAAGCCAGCAACACGATGAGCACCAAACCAAGGACTGTAGTTGGAGTAGTGTCCTCGACTGGAGGTGTCTTCAGAGTGTATCGCTTGTTCATCTCTTCAGGCTGTTCAATGAACTCCTGACCTTCTGGAGAAATCACGAAGTCGAACCACTGTTGACTCGGTGCTATTCCTCTCAGATCTACATCGATGATGTAGGTTACTTCCTCTCCCGCAGGTACATCATTTGTGGCGTTAGAATGAATATCTGTTCCGCGTAGAGTTGCATTCAAAGTGACCTGCTGAGCATCGACTAATCCTGTATTCTCAACTACAACTGTGAATGTGTGTATCGTGTCGGAGACCGGATCAGACGAGGAGAATACCTCTTTGATTTCAAGAACCGGTAGAGAGGTCTTCACCTTAACCGCAATCGGTTGGTAGCTGCCGTTATTCTTGTCGGTAACAGTGACAGTGACAGTGAATTCCTCATCACCAGTGGCGTTCGCAGGTGCGAACACCATCAAGGTGTGAGTCGTATCGACGAATG